>NZ_JARWOP010000136.1 GCF_029868745.1 Nocardia wallacei
CCACTCACGACGAGAACTCAACAACCGCACAGTCCCTGCATCCCAATCGATCTCACTACTCGGCGGATCGACATGCAACGTCGCCGGCAACACCCCACAACGCATCGCCTGCACCATCTTGATCACACCCGCCAACCCCGCCGCAGCCTGAGCATGACCCACATTCGACTTCACCGAACCCAACCACAACGGCCGACCCGGATCACGACCCCGACCATAAGTCGCCATCAACGCCTGCGCCTCGATCGGATCACCGAGGGGCGTGCCGGTGCCGTGCGCCTCCACCACATCCACATCACCACCGGAAACCCCAGCGTTCGCCCACGCCTGGCGGATCACCCGCTCCTGCGCCCGACCACTCGGCGCCGTCAAACCATTCGACGCCCCATCCTGATTCACCGCCGAACCCCGCACCACACCCAACACCCGATGCCCCAACCGCACCGCATCCGACAACCGCTCCACCACCAACACCGCCACACCCTCAGCCGGACCGAACCCATCAGCACCAGCACCGAACGCCTTACACCGACCATCCCCCGCCAACCCACGCAACTGCGAAAACTCCACAAACATCGCCATCGACGACCACACCGTCACCCCACCCACCAACGCCAACGAACACTCCCCCAACCGCAAACCCTGCACCGCCAAATGCAACGCCACCAACGACGACGAACACGCCGTATCCACCGACACCGCCGGCCCCTCCAAACCCAACACATACGCCACCCGCCCCGACGCCACACTCACCGCATTACCCTCACCCACAAAACCCCCGAACCCCACAGGCGCCCTACCACCAAACCGCGCCGCATAATCCGACCCCGCCACCCCCACATACACACCCGTCGCCGAACCACGCAACAACCGCGGATCAAACCCCCCATACTCCAACGCCTCCCACGACACCTCCAACAACAACCGCTGCTGCGGATCCATCGCCAACGCCTCACGCGGACTCACCCCGAAAAAACCCGCATCAAAATCAGCCACCCCCTCCACAAACCCACCCTCACGCACATACGACCTACCCGCCACACCCACCCGCGGATCGAACACACCCTCCACATCCCACCCACGATCACCAGGAAACCCCGACACCACATCCCGACCCTCCACCACCACATCCCACAAACCCCCCGGACCCCCCACCCCACCCGGAAAACGACACCCCATCCCCACCACCGCCACCGGCTCACACAACCCACCCTCAACCACAGCCAACCGCGACCGCAACGACTGCAACTCCCCCGCAGCCCGCTTCAGATACTCCCGAAGATCATCCTCATTGGACATAACAGCCCCTTCCAATCGAATTCACGTACCAACACAGCGCACCCAGCGCTGAACCGACAACGAACTTGTGCCGACGCCCGACAATTAGCCCCCGTCGATCACGCTGAAAAGGGAGGCATCGTCGATCGTGTCGAGGTCGGCGACCCGATCGGTAGGGCCGTCGTTGAGTTTGCGTTCGATATTCCGCATCCGGCGGAGCACGGTTCCCTTGATAGATTCGCCGAGCTGTACCGCAGCAAATCGCTCCTCGACGCGACTCAGCAGTTCCATCAGTTCGGTTATGTGGTTGTCGGTGTCGGTAGTGGTGTGTTGTGGGGTGATTTGGGTGCGGAGGTGGTAGGCGAGTGCTTTGGGTGTGGGGTGGTCGAAGACCATGGTGGCGGGGATCTTCAGACCGGTGGCGGTTTGGAGGCGGTTACGGAATTCGACAGCGCTGAGGGAGTCGAAGCCCAGGCTTTTGAACGGTTCCTCGGGAGGAATGCTGGCGGGTGTGTCGTGTCCGAGGACGACGGCGACCTGACCGCGCACGAACTCCAGAATGAGACGCTCTTGCTCAGTTTCGTTGTGCCCGTGCAACAGTGCGGAAAGTTTGGATTGCTGGGCGCTCTCCTCGTTGCTGGCGCGGCGCCGAGACCGGGCGACGAGACGGGCTATGGCCGGCACCGAACCTGCTGCGGTGAGAGCCGCGGTGTCGATCCGCGCGGGAATCACCAGGGGGTGACCGGAGTCGATCGCGGCGTCGAACATCGCCAGGCCCTCGGCCGTGGTCATGGGCAGAAACCCGCTGCGGGCCATCCTGGCCGAGTCCTGATCACCCAAATGTTCGGTGAGACCGGTCTTCTGCTCCCAGAACCCCCAGGCCAATGAGATGCCGGCCAGTCCTTGTCGTTGCCGGTGACAGGCCAGCGCGTCGAGGAAGGTGTTGGCGGCCGCGTAGTTGGCTTGACCGGGCGAGCCGAGAATCCCTGCGGCAGAAGAGAACATGACGAACAGGGCCAGATCGTCCTCGGCGGTCAACTCGTGCAGATGCCATGCGGTATCGACTTTGGTTTTGAGGACCGGTTCCCATTTGTCGAGCGTCAGTGCCGAGAAGACGCCGTCACGCAGCACTCCGGCGGCGTGCACCACACCCGTCAATGGATGTTGTTGCGGCACTTGCGATAAGACTCCACGCAGGGCGTCGCGGTCGGACACGTCGCAGGCGACCACATCGACGTGCGCGCCCAGGGCGGCCAGTTCGTGCACCAGGTCTTGCGCGCCGGGAGCCGCAGCGCCGCTGCGGCTGACCAGCAGAAGGTGCCGCACCCCGTAGTGCTGGACCAAGTGCCGCGCGAAGACCGCGCCCAGTACTCCGGTGCCGCCGGTGATGAGGACGGTGCCGTGGGGATCGAGCCGGCGCGGGATGGACAGCACGGTCTTGCCCACATGCCGTGCTTGGCTGACGTAGCGGTATATCTCCGGGAGCCGGCGAACGTCCCATGCGGAGGTGTCGACAGGTTCGATGTCCCCGCGCGCGAACATCGCCGCGAGTTCGCGCAACATCTCCCCGAGACGATCCTCACCAACCTCGAACAACACAAACGGCTGATAACTCACACCGGGATGACACCGCGCCACTTCGCCCGGATCACGAACGTCGGTGCGGCCCAGCTCGATGAAATGGCCGCCCCGGGGCAGCAGACGCAGCGAGGCATCGGTGAGTTCACCGGCCAGCGAGTTCACCACGACATCGACCCCCTGGCCCTCGGTGGCGTTCAGGAACGCTTCCTCGAATTCCGAGGACCGGGAAGTGGAGATATGACCGTCGTCCAAACCCATCGACCGGAGCACCGGCCATTTGGCCGGACTCGCGGTGGCGAATACCTCCAACCCCCACACACTGGCCAACGCGATTGCCGCCATCCCCACCCCGCCGGTCGCGGCATGAATCAACACGCGCTGACCCCGCTGCACGCGGGCAAGGTCGCGCAGTGCGTGATACGCCGTCAAGAACACCGCCGGAGTACCGGCCGCGGTAGCGAACGACCAGCCCTGCGGAATCGGCGCCACCACACGACAATCCGCGGTCGCGAACGAACCGACACCCTCGAACACACCCATTACCCGGTCGCCCACAGCCACATCCGTGACCCCGGCGCCGATCGCCACCACAACCCCCGCGCCCTCACCGCCGATGACCGCGTCAGGGTCTGGATACATGCCCAACGCCACCAGCACATCCCGGAAGTTGATCCCGGTGGCGCGCACAGCGATTCGAACCTCGCCGTCCCCCAGCTCCGCGTCCACGGCAACCGGTTCGGCGACGAAGTTCTCCGCGGTCAACGTTCCCGCGCCCGTGGTTCGCAACCGCCACGATTCCGTGCCGCCCGCACTGATATCGATGACCGAAGAACCGTCCATCCGCACCAGCCGCGGCACCTGCACCACTTTCCGGCGCACCGCCGCCTGCGGCTCCGCACTGGCCAGCACCGCCGCGACCGCCCACTGCACGTCGGCCCAGTCATCGATGTCGACGAGTACGACACGATCGGGATGCTCGTTCTGCACCGATCGCAACAAGCCCCATACACCGGCATCCACCAGACCCGGCACCGCGTCGCAACCATCGACAGCGACCGCGCCCGAGGTCACCACCACACAGCGGCTACTCCCCTGGTCCTCGTCAGCCAACCAACCCTGAAGCCGCTCCACCACACCCCATACACCGGTGTCCGAGCAGCGCAGCACGATTGCATCCGCAGCCATCACCGGATCGACCTCGCCCACATCCACGGGTTTCCAGTCGAGGATGTACAGCGTTTCCTCACCGGTGTCGACGGCGTGAAGTTCGCTCAAACCGACACCGCGCACGGTGAGTATGGCCTCGGCAACCGGCTGGCCCACGCTGTCGTACAAGACGATCGCGATCCGGTGCTCACCGATCACGTGCAACCAGGCCCGTAGATGACGTGCCCCCAACGCATGAAGGCGGACCTCTTCCCACGCGAACGGCAACAACACCTGCCCATCCGGAACCGGGAGATCGAGAAACCCGATCGCCTGCATCGCCGCGTCCAACAACGCCGGATGAATCAGAAACTCATCCACACCGGCCCCCGCCGCTTCCGGCAACACGACCTCGGCGAACACCTCGCCGTTTCCGCGCCAGACCGCGCTCAGCCCCTGGAATACCGGCCCGTAGTGGTAACCCCGCTCAGCGCATACCTCATAGAAATCCTCGACCGACACCCGCTCAATACCCACCGGCGGCCACGCGCCGGCCGCACCCGCACCCGCACCCGCACCCGCACCGACGGACTGTTCCGCATCCGGGCCGACCACGCCCTGAGCATGCGAACTCCACCGGCCCTCAGCATGTTCGGGCCGAGAGAACACCTCCACCCGACGACCACCATCCGCCTCGTCCTCGACAGCCGCCACGACCACGCGGACGTCGACCCCGCCCCGCTCGGGAACCACCAACGGCGCCTGCAACACCAACTCACGGATTACATTGCAGCCCAACCGATCACCGGCAAACAACACCCACTCCGCCAGCGCCGCTCCCGGGATCAGGACCACCGAACCGACCGCATGATCCTTCACCCAGCCGTGCGAACCCACCCCCAACCTGCCGGCGAACACCACCTCACCCGAAGACGGGGATTCCACCACGGCCCCCAAGACCGGATGAGCACACCCACTCAGCCCCAACCCCCGCGCATCCCCCACACCGGCAGCCTCCAGCCAATACCGCATGCGCTCAAAGGCATACGGAGGCACATCCACCAACTCACCACCACCGACCAACACCGACCACTCCACACCCACACCCACCACAAACGCTGAAGCCAACGATTCGGTGAAGCGGTCAAGCCCGCCATCGTCGCGGCGCAACGACTCGATGACGGCGGTTGCGGTGTCGTCGTCGTAGCAGTTCTCTTCGACCGGCACCGTGAGGATGGGGTGCGGGCTGATTTCGACGAACGTTCGGCAACCATCTCGGACCGCTGCTCGCACGGCCTTGTCGAACCGGACGGGTTCGCGCAGGTTCGAATACCAGTAGTCGGCGTCGAGGGTTGCCGGGTCGATCTCGACGCCGTGCAAGGCGGAGATGAAATCGGTTGTCGCACCGTGGATCGGGACGACATCACCGAGATCGGTACGGATGTCGTCTTCGATGTCGTCGATCTGGCGCGAGTGCGACGCGTAGTCGACCGGTAGCCGCTTGGCGTCGACGCCCTCGGCTTCCAGCTCCGAAAGCAGTTCGTCGAGGGCCGCGCAGTCGCCGGACACCACGGTTTTATGTGAGCTGTTGACAACGGCGATGTCGAGTCGGCCGGGCCATTCGGTCAGTCGCGGGAGCAATTCTTCGGCCGACAACTGTACCGAGGCCATACCGCCCCGCCCCGAGAGTTTCGCCACGCACCGGCTGCGCAGGACGACTATGCGCGCGGCTTCGCGTAGCGACAACACGCCCGCGACACACGCAGCGGTGATCTCACCCTGGGAGTGCCCCATGACAGCGTCGGGCTGAACTCCGGCCGCGCGCCAGGCCTCGGCCAGTGCGATCGACACGGCGAACAGCATCGGTTGAAGGACGTCGACCGCATCCAGGCCCGATGCCGTCGAGACGCCCTGCAGAACGTCATAGGGGCTCCAGTCGACGAACTCTCCGAGTGCCTGTGCCGCGGTGTCGAATGCGGCGGCGAACGTAGGGTTCTGGTCGTAGAGTTCGCGGCCCATGCCGAGCCATTGAGAGCCCTGGCCGGGGAAGACGAACACCGTCTTGCCCTCGTTTTTCGCATGTCCGACCACCACGCCGGGTCCGGGCTCGTCGGCGATCAGGGCTTGCAGCC
The DNA here is from genome assembly GCF_029868745.1 of Nocardia wallacei. Taxonomy (GTDB): domain Bacteria; phylum Actinomycetota; class Actinomycetes; order Mycobacteriales; family Mycobacteriaceae; genus Nocardia; species Nocardia wallacei_B. The sequence continues at coordinate 6,138 of NZ_JARWOP010000136.1, forward strand.
GGGAGTCGAGTTCGTCGCGGTCGGCGCCGATCAGCACAGCGCGGTGCTCGAACACCGTGCGCCGCACCAACGTCGCCGCCACCGCGCGCGGATCGACATCAGGATGGGTCTGCAGGAACTCGAGCAACCGCGTCGCCTGAGCGGTCAGCGCCGCGGGACTACGCGCCGACAAAACCCACGGCAGCACCGGCGCCCTATCGGCGGGCTGGTCCTCTCCTTGCCTCTGCGCCGTGTCGGCGGGTTGGTCGGGTGCCGGTGGTGGTGCTTGTTCCAGAATGACGTGAGCATTGGTGCCGCTGATGCCGAAGGACGACACCCCCGCCCGACGCGGGCGTCCCGGGGAGAGCCAGTCACGGCGGGAGGTCAGCAACCGCACAGTGCCTGCGTCCCAATCGATCTCACTGCTGGGCGGATCGGCGTGCAACGTCTCCGGTAGCACCCCACAACGCATTGCCTGCACCATCTTGATCACACCCGCCAACCCCGCCGGGGCTTGAGTGTGGCCCATGTTCGACTTCACCGAACCCAGCCACAACGGCCGACCCGGATCACGACCCTGGCCATAGGTCGCCATCAGCGCCTGCGCCTCGATCGAGTCTCCGAGGGGCGTGCCGGTGCCGTGCGCCTCCACGACATCCACATCGCCACCGGAAACCCCAGCGTTCGCCCACGCCTGGCGGATCACCCGCTGCTGCGCCGGGCCACTGGGCGCGGTCAGACCATTCGACGCCCCGTCCTGATTCACCGCCGATCCTCGCACCACCGCCAACACCCGATGTCCCAACCGCACCGCATCCGACAACCGCTCCACCACCAGCACCGCAGCACCCTCGGCCGGACCGAACCCGTCAGCGCTGGAACTGAACGCTTTACACCGGCCATCCCCAGCCAACCCACGCAACTGCGAAAAGCCCACGTAGATATCCGGATTGGCCATGACCGTCACGCCGCCGACCAGCGCCAGCGAACACTCCCCCAGCCGCAGCCCCTGTACCGCCAGGTGCAACGCGACCAACGAGGACGAACACGCCGTATCCACCGATACCGCCGGGCCTTCCAAACCCAACACATACGCCACCCGCCCCGAGGCCACACTCGAGGTCTTTCCGGTCATCAGATGGCCCGCGTAGCCGTCTCGGTCTTGGCACACGCTTGGTCCGTAGTCCTCATCGACGATCCCCGTGTACACCCCGGTCGCCGAGCCGCGCAACGACCGCGGATCAAACCCCGCATGCTCCAACGCTTCCCACGACACCTCCAACAACAACCGCTGCTGCGGATCCATCGCCGACGCCTCACGCGGACTTATCCCGAAAAACCCCGCATCGAAATCTCCTACTCCCCCGACGAACCCGCCCTCACGCACATACGACTTACCGGCCACCCCGACCCGCGGATCGAAAAAGCCCTCGACATCCCACCCACGATCATCGGGTATCCCCGACACCACATCCCGACCTTCGAATACCACATCCCACAAATCCTTCGGGCCCATCACCTCCCCCGGGAAACGACACCCCATTCCCACCACGGCCACCGGTTCACACAACCCACCCTCGACCTCGGCCAACCGCGACCGCAGCGACTGCAACTCCCCCGCGGCCCGCTTCAGATACTCCCGAAGATCATCCTCATTGGACATAACAGCCTCTTCCAATCGAATTTAATGACTAATGCAGCGCTGAACCCACAACGAATACGTCGTGCGCGCCCTAAGTGACACCACCGGCGAGGGTGGGCAGTAGCTCGTTGATGTAGTCGATGAGTTCGTCGGGCGTCTCGTAGTCGAAGACCGCGCTCGGCGATATGCGTATTCCGGTTACCGCCGAAATTCCGTTTCTGAACTCCATCGCACTGAGCGAGTCCACCCCGAGATCCTGGAAGCTGCGACGCGGATCGATCTCGCTGGGGTCGGAAAAGCCGAGTGCCACCGACAGTTCGTCGAGGACCACCTCGCGTATCTTTTCCAATCGCTGCTCCGGAGTCATCGCCGATACTTCGGCCAGCAGATCGGAGTCACCCTCGGCGACTCTGCGGCTCGGTGACAGGTGATTCGCGCCGCGGGAGGAATCGCCGAACATCGCGAACATGCCTGCTTTGGCGCTCAACGTCCGCAGGCGGTCGAGATCCAGGCGCGCAATGACGGTCCGTGCCCGGTCGGAGGTAAGAACATGATCTAGTGCGGTAAGCGCTTGCGGCGCGGACATCGGGCCGATTCCCCACCGATCGAGCCGGCCGTTGTCGGCCGTCAGCAGGTCACTGCCCATTCCCGTCGTCGATTCCCAGAGGCCCCAGGCAATCGACGCGGCCGGAAGCCCAGCGGTCCTCCGGTAGTCGGCGAGGCCGTCGAGAAACCCGTTCGCCGCCGCATAGCCCGCCTGACCTGGTGTGCCGATAGCCGCGCTGAGGGAAGAACACATGATGAAGAACGCGAGTTCCGCGTCGGCGGTCAGTTCGTGAAGATTCCACGCGCCGCCGGCCTTGGCACCGAGAACATTGTCGAGATCGTCTCCGGTGAGTTCGTCGAATGACGAGTCCGCGAGCACTCCGGCCGCGTGAATGACCCCAACCAATGGAGCATCGCCGGGAATCATGTCCAGTACCCGCCGCAGGCTCGCTCGGTCGCTCACGTCGCAGGCGACCGAGTCGACGGCGGCTCCTCGTGAGCGCAGCTCCTCGCACAACGAAATCGAGGCGGCAGATGTCGAACCCGTTCTGCTCAACAGCAGAATGCGCGACGCACCATGTTTCACCACGAGGTGACGTGCGAGCGATGCGCCGACGACACCGGTGCCGCCGGTGATCAACACCGTTCCTTTTTCACTCATGCGCAGCGGGCTGGGCAAGGTCGATCCGCTCGCGCTGACCGGGTGGATTCTCGGGCTGAGGTGACGATGCCCACGGACCGCCACTTGCGTGCCACCGCGAGAACCGATCGCCTTCGAGAGGGCGGTGTCGTCCCAGTCGTCGGTGTCGACGAGCACGATACGGTCGGGGTATTCGTTCTGCACCGATCGCAACAAACCCCACGCCGATTCACCGCCGGGACTTGCGCCATCGGATTCGACGACACGGATAAGTTGTTCGGTGACGACCACAATTGTGGACTGTGGATCCGCGGTCCGTAGATGTGAGCGGACGTCCTCGACGATGCGGTGCAACCACTTACGCAGATCGTCCAGGTCGTCGTTCCATTGCCATTCATATCTGAGGACATGGCGTGACTCGGAGCCGGGCGAGTCGTGCAGCAGCGTCGTGGGTTTCCAGTCGAGGGTGTATAGCGTTTCCTCGCCGGTGTCGATGGTTTGTAGTTCGCTCAAACCGACACCGCGCACGGTGAGTGTGGCCTCGGCGACGGGGTTTTCCGCTCCGTCGTGCAGCGCGATGGCGATCCGGTGCGCACCGGTCACGCGCAACCGGGCCCGTAGATGACGAGCTCCCAGGGCGTGGAGGCGGACCTGTTCCCACGCGAACGGCAACAACACCTGGCCGTCCGGAAGCGGGAGATCGAGGAATCCGATCGCCTGCATCGCCGCGTCCAGCAACGCCGGATGAACCAGAAACTCCTCCACACCAGCGGCTACGTGTGGAAGGGCCAACTCCGCGAACACCTCACCCTCGCTGCGCCATACCGCCTTCAGTCCCTGGAACACCGGGCCGTAGTGGTAACCCTGTTCGGCGCACGCCTGATAGAAGCCGTCGACCGAGATCCGATCAGCGCCCACCGGCGGCCACGCTCGGGCTGCTCCGGCGTCGACCGACTGTCCCGTGTCCGGGCCGACCACGCCCTGAGCATGCGAATTCCACCTGCCCTCTGCATGTTCGGGCCGGGAGAACACCTCCACCCGACGACCACCATCCGCCTCGTCCTCGACAGCCGCCACGACCACGCGAATGTCGACCCCGCCTCGCTCGGGAACCACCAACGGCGCCTGCAACACCAACTCACGAATAACGTTGCACTCCAACCGATCACCAGCGAACAACACCCATTCGGCCAGCGCCGCTCCCGGGATCAGGGTCACCGAACCGACCGCGTGATCCTTCACCCAGCCGTGCGAGTCCACGCTCAACCGGCCGGTGAACAGCACCTCACCCGAAGTCGGGGATTCCACCACGGCCCCCAAGACCGGATGAGCGCACCCACTCTGCCCCAACCCTCGCGCATCCCCCACACCGGGAGCGTCGAGCCAATACCGCTTGCGCTCAAAGGCATACGGAGGCACATCCACCAACTCACCCTCACCGGCCAGCACCCGCCACTGCACACCCACGCCTGTCACAAACGCGGCAGCCAGTGATTCCAGCACGCTGGTCACCGCGTCACGGCGTCGACGCAGCAGCGCGACCGCCACCGGTGCGGTGGTGACTTCGCGAATGAGCGGGGTCAAAGCGCCGGGTCCGACCTCGATCACTCGGGCGTCGGGGTCGTGGTGAGCGAGGGTGTGCATCGAATCGGCGAAACGGACCGTCTCACGAACATGACGAACCCAATAATCCCCCGCCCCAAAGCCTTCGGAATGCAACTGGCCGTCCAGATTCGACACGATCCCCACCACAGGCGCCGACACCGTGACCCGCGAAACGATCTCGGCGAACTCGGCGAGCATCGGCTGCATCAACACCGAATGAAAAGCATGCGACACCGCCAAACTCGTCGACTCGAATCCCTGCTCACCCAGCCGTGACGCGATACCGGCGACCGCCTCCCCAGGACCCGAAATCACCACCGCCGCAGGACCATTGACCGCAGCCAGACTCACATCGGTGTCCACCAGCAACGGCGCGACGTCTTGCACACTCGCCCGCACGGCCACCATCGCCCCACCAGCAGGCAGCTGCGACATCAACCGCGCGCGGCCCATCACCAACGCCACCGCACCCGGAAGATCCAGCACGCCGGCGATATGGGCGGCGGTGATCTCTCCCAGCGAATGACCCAACACCACATCGGGAGCGATCCCACATTCCGCCAGCAGGGCACACAGCCCCACCTCCACAGCGAACAAACCCGGCTGCGCATACAAGGTGCTGTTCAAGACCTCGGCGTTCTCACCCCACACCACATCACGCAATGGCTGATCCAACATCCCGTCACATGCCCGCGCCACGGCATCGAACGCGGCGGCGAAGGTCGGGTACCGGTCGTAGAGTTCACGACCCATGCCCAACCATTGCGACCCCTGACCAGGAAAGACGAACACCGTCTTGCTCTCGGTTCCCGCACGTCCCACCACGACGCCGGGGGTGGGCTCGTCGGCGATGAAAGCCTGCAAGCGGGATTCGAGCTCGTCGCGGTCGGCGCCGATCAGCACCGCACGATGCTCGAACACCGTGCGCCGCGCCAACGTCGCCGCCACCGCGCGCGGATCGACATCAGGATGGGTCTGCAGGAACTCGAGCAACCGCGTCGCCTGAGCGGTCAGCGCCGCAGGACTACGCGCGGACAACACCCACGGCAACACCGACGACCCTCCGCTGCCGGTCGACTGTCCTTGTACCTGCACCTGTGTCGGCACCGTGTCGGCGGGCTGATCCTCTCCCTGCCTCTGCGCCGTGTCGGCGGGTTGGTCGGGTGCCGGTGGTGGTGCTTGTTCCAGGATCACATGAGCATTCGTGCCACTGATCCCGAACGACGACACCCCCGCCCGACGCGGACGACCCGACGACACCCACTCACGACGAGAACTCAACAACCGCACAGTCCCTGCATCCCAATCGATCTCACTACTCGGCGGATCGACATGCAACGTCGCCGGCAACACCCCACAACGCATCGCCTGCACCATCTTGATCACACCCGCCAACCCCGC
>NZ_JARWOP010000137.1 GCF_029868745.1 Nocardia wallacei
CCACGCGGACCGGGCGGCCAGCCACCGCGCCGCCCGGCGCCACCGCCGGGGCCGCGCTCCGGCCCGGTGCCGGTGGACCCGGCCCGCGCCACGCAGAAGATCAGCCGGCCCGACCAGACCACCAAGAAGATCTCGGCGGGCTCGCTGAGTGAGGCTGTCGCCCAGCGCAATCAGCGTTCCGGCACGGCCACCCGGCCCCGCCCGGACCGCGAAGGCGGCCGCCCGGCCTCCGGCCCGACCACCGGCGGCCACCGCGCGGCCGACCGCCCCGCACCACCGTCCGGCCCCCCGCCCCGCAAGAACGGGGGCAGCGGCGGCTCCGGTCCCGGTGGCCGCCGCCCGCAGGCGAAGAAGAAATCGCCGTGGCGGATCGTGCGGCGCGTGCTCTACGTGCTGGTGGCGCTCGCCATCGTGGTGCCGAGCGCGGTCTTCCTGATCGCGTACACCACGGTGTCGGTACCCCAGCCGGGCGATCTCAAAACCAATCAGGTCGCTTCGATCCTCGCCTCCGACGGCACCTCGGAACTGGCGAAGATCGTGCCGGACGACGGCAACCGCACCGATGTCACCATCGACCAGATCCCGCCGCACGTGCGCAACGCGGTGATCGCCGCCGAGGACCGGGACTTCTACACCAACCCCGGTTTCTCCATCTCCGGTTTCGCCCGCGCCGCGCGCGACAACGTGCTGGGCAAGGAGAGCGCCGGCGGTGGTTCGACGATCACCCAGCAGTACGTCAAGAACTCGATGGTCGGTAATCAGCGCTCGCTCAGCCGCAAGATGCGTGAGCTGGTGATCTCGGCCAAGATGGCGCGGCAGTGGAGCAAGGACGACATCCTCGCCGCCTACCTGAACACGATCCCATTCGGCCGCGGCACCTTCGGCATCGACGCGGCGGCGCACGCCTACTTCGACAAGCCGGTGCAGGAGCTGACCGTCGAAGAGGGCGCGATGCTGGCCGCCACCATCCAGCAGCCCTACGGCCTGGACCCGGAAAACAACCCGAAGGGCGCCGAGGCGCGCTGGAACTACGTCCTCGACGGCATGGTCGGCGCGGGGTCCCTCCCGGCCGCCCAGCGCAAGGGCATGGCGTATCCGCAGGTCCAGCCGTCGACCAAGGCCGGTGAGGAATCAGCCGGTTCCGGACCCGAGGGCCTGATCAAGCGGCAGGTGCTGGCCGAGCTGTCCGAGGCCGGTATCAGCGACACCCAGCTCAACACCGAGGGCCTGCAGATCACCACCACGATCGACGCGAAGGCGCAGCAGGCCGCCGTCGGCGCCGCCCAGAAGAACATGCAGGGCGAGCCCGAGAACCTCCGTACCGCGGTGGTGTCGGTCGATCCCAAGACCGGCGCCGTGCGCGCCTACTACGGCGGCGAGAACGGCCAGGGCTACGACTTCGCCAACGCCGGCCTGATGCCCGGTTCGTCGTTCAAGGTGTTCGGCCTGGCGGCGAATCTGGAACTGGGCAAGCCACTCTCTACGATGTACGACAGCTCGCCGCTGACGGTGAACGGCATCAAGATCACCAACGTCGAGGGCGAGCAGTGCGGCACCTGCACCATCGCCGAGGCGCTCAAGCGGTCGCTGAATACCAGCTTCTACCGCATGGAGCTGGACATGGGCCAGAACTCCGGCCCGCAGAAGATCGCCGCCATGGCACACAAGCTGGGCATCCCGGACACCATCCCCGGCGTGGGCAAGTCGCTGGTCGATCCCGACGGCGGCCCGCCCAACAACGGCATCGTGCTCGGTCAGTACCAGGCCCGGCCGCTGGACATGGCTTCGGCGTACGCCACGCTGGCCGCCTCCGGCGTCTATCACAAGCCGCACTTCGTCTCGAAGGTCGTGACCGCCGACGGGCAGGTCCTGCTCGACCGCGGCGAGGTCGCCGGTGAGCAGCGCGTCCCCGCGGCCATCGCCGACAACGTGACCTCCGCGATGCAGCCGATCGCCGGGTGGTCGCGCAAACACGACCTGACCGGCGGGCGCGCCTCGGCCGCCAAGACCGGTACCGCCCAGCTCGGCGACACCGGCGAGAACCGCGACGCCTGGATGGTCGGCTACACGCCGCAACTGTCGACGGCGGTGTGGGTCGGCACCGAGGAGGGCGAGAAGCTGCGCAACGCCAGCGGCTCCATGATCTACGGCTCCGGCCTGCCGGCGGACATCTGGAAGGACACGATGGACGGCGCCCTGAAGGGCACGCCCAACCTGAACTTCCCGAAGCCGGCGCCGATCGCCGGACAGGCGGGCGTGCCGTCGTGGACAGCGGCCTACACCCCGCCCTCGACGACACAGGAGTACGTCCCGCCGGTCGTCGTGACCCCCTCGCAGATGGAGATCCTGCCGGGCATCACCATTCCGGTGCCGGGCCTGGCGCCCAATCAGCGCTCGCAGCAACAACAGCAGCAGCAAGGCCAAGGGCAGCAACAGGATCCCGGTGCGGGTCCGCTGCCGGGTCAGCCGGTCGCGCCGTCCGGGGAACCGGGCGCCCCCGAAGGTAATCAGCAGGGGACAGGAAACGGTACGTCGCCGCGGCAACGGTAGCCTCGGACGGCGTGATCGAGCAGCAGCTGGTGCATCCTCCGGCCACCGGAGACGCGAGCCCCGACAACGTCCGTGGCTACGCGTCTCCGGCGCCGGTGGCACCGGATCCGAGATCGGCCGACCGGCGGGACAAGCCGAGCCGGACCGATTCGCTGACCTCGCAGTTGTCCACCGTCATCGGCGGACCGGTCGGTGACCACGCGCTGATCGGCCGCACCCGGTTCTGGACGCCGCTGCGGGTGCTGCTGGCGATCGCGGTGGTGTTCCTCGCACTGAGCTGGGCGGGCAAGGCGGGCTGCATCCAGCAGACGTCCGACGGCGAGGGCGGCCTCACCCTGGACTGGAACAACGGCCGCCAGTACGTGGCCATGTGCTATTCGGACACCGTGCCGCTCTACGGCGCCGAGCACCTCGACGAGGGCGCGTTCCCGTACAAGAAGCAGTGGACCGAATTCGGTTCCGACGGCAAGCCGCAGGCCCGGTACATGGAATATCCGGTGCTGTCGGGTCTCTACCAGTACGCGGCGATGGAGGTCGCCACCGCGTGGGAGCAGTTGCGGTTGCCCGGGGCGCTGCCCGTGGTGGTGTATTTCAACGTCGCCGTGGTCGGTCTGGCGATGGCGTGGCTCGTCACCGTGTGGGCCTCGGCCCGGCTGTCCGGGCGCCGGGTGTGGGACGCGGCGCTGGTGGCGGCGTCGCCGCTGGTGCTGGTGCACGCGTTCACCAATTTCGACGCGCTCGCAACGGCTTTCGCGGCGACGGGCCTGCTGGCCTGGGCGCGGCGGCGGCCGGTGCTGGCGGGCGTGCTGCTCGGCCTCGGCGGCGCGGCGAAGCTGTATCCGCTGCTGCTGCTCGGCCCGATCCTGGTGCTGTGCCTGCGCTGCGACGGGCGGCATCGGCTGATCGGCCTGCGTGAACGACTGCGGCACCGCGCGGGACCGTGGCACGGCCTGCGGGAGTATCTCGCCGACGCGCAACTGAGCCCGCTGCGGTCCGCCGGGCTGGCCATCGGCGCGGCGTCCACCTCCTGGCTGCTGGTGAATGTGCCCATCCTGCTGCCGTTCCCGGACGGCTGGCGAGAGTTCTTCCGGCTCAACACCGAACGCCATGCCGACCCGGATTCGATCTACAACGTCATCACCTCGTTCACCGGTTGGGCGGGCTTCGACGGACCGCTGAAAGCGACGCAGACGCCGACCGTGCTGAACCTGGTGTCGCTGTTGCTGTTCGCGGCCGCCTGCGCCGCCGTCGCCTACATCGGACTGACCGCGCCGCGCCGACCGCGGGTGGCGCAGTTGATGTTCCTGGTGGTGGCGGCGTTCCTGCTGACCAACAAGGTGTGGAGTCCGCAGTACTCGCTGTGGCTGGTGCCGCTGGCGGTGCTGGCGCTGCCGCATCGCCGAATCCTGTTGGCGTGGATGACGATCGACGCCCTCGTGTGGTTCCCGCGCATGTACTACTACCTGGGCACGGACAAGAAGGGCGTGCCCGAGCAGTGGTTCACCGGCACCGTCGTGCTGCGCGACCTGGCCGTGATCGGCCTGTGCGCGTTGATCGTTCGGCAGATCTATCGCCCGGCGGAGGACCCGGTGCGCGGCGACGGCGTCGACGATCCGGTGGGCGGCGTGCTGGATCGCGCGATCGACCCGCTGCTCCCCTGGTTGCCGTCGATGCTGCGTCCCCGGCCCGCCGCAGTCCCGGCCGCGCGGGGTGGTTCGTGAATTCTCGGGGCAGGTGGACCTGGCCTCGCGCGGGGCTGCTGGAAGGATCACGGTCATGACGACTCTGAGCGACAAGGCCACCACGTTCCTCGCCCTGCACCGGCCCGGCGACCCCGCGGTACTGCCGACGGTCTGGGATGCCTGGTCGGCGGGGCTGGCGCAGGAGGCCGGGTTCGCGGCGCTGACCATCGGCAGCCACCCCCTGGCGGATTCGGTCGGCAAGGCCGATCAGGAGGGCATGGACTTCTCCGGCGACGTCCTGCGCCGGGTCGGCGAAATCACCTCGGCCGTAGACATTCCCGTCTCCGTCGACCTGGAATCCGGTTACGGCCAGGAACCGGCGCGGCTGATCGAGGGGCTGCTCGGCGCGGGTGCGGTCGGCTTCAACCTCGAGGACACCGTGCACGCCGAGGGCGGGCGGCTGCGCGCACCGCAGGAGCACGCGGACCTGGTCGCCGCGCTGCGCCAGGCCGCCGACGCGACCGGCGTGCACGTGGTGATCAATGCCCGCACCGACCTGTTGCTGCGCCAGATCGGCGACGCCGGGGACCGTCTCGACCGCGCCATCGCCCGGCTGCGCCTGGCCGCCGAGGCCGGCGCCGACGTGCTGTACCCGGTCGGCCGCCACGAGCCCGACGACCAGCGCCGCCTCTGCGCCGAACTGCCCTTGCCGGTCAACGCCATCGGCCTCCCGGACCAGGACGACCCGAAGACCTTCGCCGAACTCGGCGTAGCCCGGATCAGTTTCGGCCCGTTCCTCCAGCGCACCCTCAACACCGAGGTGAACCGGCTGCTGGGGCGCTGGCGGTGAGCCCCTCCCCTACGCGGCAGAGGTGACCGTGCCGTCCCAGGACGGGTAATCGGTGTAGCCCTCGGCGGTGCGGCCGTAGAGGACGTGCTCGCGGATCGGGGCCAGCGGCAGCGCGTGGGAGATCCGGTGCACCAGATCGGGATTGGCGATGAAGGCGCGGCCGAACGAGACCAGGTCGGCGTGGCCCGAACGCAGCGTCTGTTCGGCGGCCGCGGCGGAGGTGGGCGCGCGGTTCTCCCCCACATTGGCGATCAGCGTGCCGTGCCAGCGCGGGCGCAGATCGGCGAGCGCCGGATAGTCGTCGCTGTCGGTGAGATGCAGGTAGGCCAGCTCGCGGCGGTCGAGTTCGGTGACCAGCAGGCGGTACAGCGGCGCCGGATCCCGTTCGTTCATACCGAATTGCGGATTTCCGGGCGAGAGCCGGATCGCCGTGCGATGCGAACCCGCTTCCGCCACAACGGCATCGGTGACCTCCAGGGCGAAACGCAGCCGATTGATCGGCGAGCCGCCGTAGTCGTCGTCGCGCAGGTTGGTGTTGTCGGCGAGGAACTGGTGCACCAGATAGCTGTTGGCGGCGTGGATTTCGACACCGTCGAACCCGGCGGCGACGGCGTTGCGTGCGGCCGCCGCGTAATGCTCGACGGCCGTGGCGATCTCGGCCCGCGTCATGGCGCGCGGCACGAGCGATTCGGCCTTTCCGCCGTCGATGAGATGCAGCACGTCCCCGTCCGACACCGCCGACGGACCGGCCGGCAGCGTCCCGTCGATGCGGGCCAGCGGATGTCCCTTGCGCCCACCGTGCATGAGCTGGGCGAAGATTCGGCCGCCGGCGGCGTGCACCGATTCGGTCACCCGGCGCCAGGCCGCCACGTGTTCCGGCGTTTGCAGGCCCGGCACCCAGGCCTCGCTCTGCCCGCTGGAATGCGGCCATATCCCCTCGGTGACGATCAGTCCCGCCGTCGCGCGCTGCGTGTAGTAGTCCACGACGTCCGACGTGGGCGAGCCGTCGGGATGCGAACGCAGCCTGGTCATGGGGGCCATCACCACCCGGTTCGGCAGGGCACGGTATTCGGTCAGCAGCTTCATGCGCGTACCGTAAAACCTGACATTGATGTCAGGTGCAAGGATTGATTCATGCGAATCGGTGAACTGGCGCACCGGACCGGAGTGAGCGTCCGGTCGCTGCGCTACTACGAGAGCCGCGGCCTGCTGGCCGCCACCCGCACCCCCGGCGGCCAGCGCGACTACCCGGAATCGGCGGTGGACCGGGTGGTGCGCATCCAGGAACTGTTCGCCGCGGGCCTGCACAGCGCCACCATCGCCGAAATGCTGCCCTGCATCCACGACGCCGACGGGACGCCCAGCGCGCTCGCCACCCCGTGGCTGACCGAGGCGCTGACCTCCGAGCGCGCCCGCATCGACGCCTGCATCAAGGACATGCATCGCGCCCGGGAGGTCCTCGACGGTGTCATCCGCGCGGCCGAGGGCTGCCCGGCCGACTGAGTCCTGGTGCCGAGTCGCACGGGATCGGCGGCGTCATCGGCTCGCGACAGACTCTGCCGCATACCGGTTTTCGCTTTCGGGCGCGGCGTGCGAGTCCTTCCGACCGGCGCGCCGGGACGCCAGCACCATGCCCAGCACCCCGACCGCGAGACCCGCGATCGTCAAGGGCCGCAACGGTTGTCCGATCAGCAGCCAAGCCATGACGGCGGTGACGGCGGGCGTAGCGAAGAACAGCTTGCCCACCCGGGTGGTGTCCCAGCGGCGCAGCATGGCATTGAGCAGCAGGAACGCGCCCATCGAATTGATCAGCACCATCCAGACCATCGCGCCGGCGAAGCGGCCTGGGTCATTGATGTGAAAGTCGTTGTGCAGCACGGCGATCAGTCCGGCGACGGGCACGCTCGCCAGCACGTGCACGGCCGTGGAGCTGCGTGAGTCGATGGTCGGCGTGAAGCGCTTCTGATACACGGTGCCCAGGCTCAGCCCGAGCAGCCCACCGACACACAGCAGCAGCCCCGCGAGCGAGAACGCGGACTGGTCCGCGACGGCCAAAGCCACTCCCACGCCACCGATCCCGAACCCGAGCCACTGCCGCGCGGTAACCGTCTCCCCCAGCACGCGCCCGGCGAACAACGCGATCACCACCGGGTTCAGCCCCTGCACCAGCGAGATCACCGCCGCCGAGACGTGGTCGGCCATCGCGGTGTAGAACGCGCCGAACTGGATCAACTGCATCAGCAGTCCGGCGACGATCGCGTGCCCCAACTGCCTACCGCGCGGCCACCGCGCGCCGACGAACCGCGCGTACAACGCCAGCGCCACCGCGGCCGCGCCGAATCGGACGAACAGCACCAGGAACGGCGGCGCCGCGCCCACGCCGATGATTCCGGCGATGAACGCGCTGCTCCACATCACGACGAAGGCCGCGGGCGCGGCCGTGTCCATCAGACGATTCTGCACCGGACCTCCCGAGGTAACCATCCAGACCGGTTACTACCGTCGCAGTCGCAGACGTAACCTGTCAAGGTGGTTACTATCGGTGGGGTGTTCACCTTCGTCAGCGGCAACCCGGCCCTGGACTTCGCCGGCACGGTCGCCGCCCGGACCACCGATCACCTGGATCGGCTGGTCACCCCGGCGGATCTGGCCCGCTGGCTGATAACCGCCGACCTGCTCGACGCGGTGCCCGACTGCGACGAGGCTGCCCTGCGGCGGGCCGTGGCGGTGCGCGAGGCCGTCTACCGCCTGGCACTGGCCGCGCTGCGGGGCGAGCCGTCCGACGAGTCCGACCGCGCGCTCGTCAACGACACCGCCCGCGGCGAGCCGCCGCTGATCGCGCTGCTACCGGACCACACCGTGCGCCGCACCGGCACCGTGGATTCGGCTCTCGCGGCGCTGGCCCGCTCGGCCATCGAACTGCTCGGCGGCCCCGACCGCGAGCGAATCAAACAGTGCGGCCGCGACAACTGCACCCGGCTGTACATCGATACCTCGCGCGGCGGCACCCGGCGCTGGTGCGATATGGCCCGCTGCGGCAACCGCGCGAAGAGCGCCGCCTTCCGCGCCCGGCACGGCGGATCGTAGTCAGCGGAATACCGAAACCAGTTCGCCCCGAGGGTAATTGGGCACCGGCACGGGCTCGCGACGGCGACCGCGTGGCTCGGCCCACAGGAAGACGAAGAAGAACACCACGAGCAGCAGGGCCCGTCCCCACACGCCGAACTGCACGACATGCTTCTCGATATCGGCCGGGTCGCCCGACCCCAGGGCATAGAAGTAGCGGAAGACCCCGATCCCGATCGCCGCGTCGGCGAGCAGATACCCGCCCACCGCCGCCCACGGAACCCGCAGTAGCACCAGGAACGGAATCAGCCACAGCGTGTACTGCGGGGAATGCACCTTGTGGAACAACAGGAATCCACACAGCATCGCGGCGCTGACCCCGACCCACGGGAAGGCCGCGCCCGCGCTGTACCGCTTCCAGCCCAGCCACACCGCCAGCAGGAACGACACCAGCACGAGCACCGGCGACGCCGCCGACACCACCTCCTGGAACGACTCCTCGCTGCCCGGCGCCTCGCCGAACAGGGGTCGCAGTCCCCAGTACCAGATCGAGTTGGTGGTGATATCAGCCTGCCGCAACTGCTGGAAGGTGATCGAGGCGCGCCAGCCCTCGTACCCGGCCAGGGCGAAGGGCAGATTGATCGCGACCACCGTGCCCGCCGCGGCGGCGGCCACCGCGAGCGCGCCGCGCACGTCGTAACCGCCGGGCCGGTCCGCATCCTGCTCGTCGCCGCCCTGCCCGGCGCCGCGGGTCAGCACGTAGATCAGCAGCGGCAGCACGAAGATGCCCGGATACAGTTTCAGGCAGAAACCGATGCCCAGCAGCACGGCGGCCGCGATCGCGCGGGCCCGCAACGAGTATCGAGTCAGCGCGGTGACCACATAGACGGCCGCCACCGACGTCCACACGACCGGCAGCTCCCAGTTGTGGAACGCGTAGAGCAGCAGCGGCGGGCCCACCGACCACAGCAGCGCGGCCGGACCGGACAGCCGGCCCAGCATCCACGCCGTCGCCAGCGCGAACGGAGCCAGCAACAGGGCCGAATGCAGCAGGAACACCGCATCGTCGGTGGCGCCCGCCGCGCCGAGCCACATCAGCAATCCACTGAGTACCGGGTATTCCACCGCCCCGCCGGTCAGCGTGCCGTCCGAGGTGATGCCGCCGCTGATGTACGGGAAGACGTGCTCGTTGATGCTGCGGCCAAGCCACAGGAACTGGATGTCGGAGTAGCAGACCTCGGCATCCTTGATCTTGTCGAACATCTCGCTGCGGCCGTCGGCGTCGAACGGGCCGACCGCGCAGCGTGCCTTGTTGAAATAGGCGAACACCAGCATCACGCCGCACAGCAGCGTCGCTGCGACGGCGGCGGCCCGGCCTCCCGGGCGCGCGGTATCCGCTCGGTTCGACATGGGACCACGATATGTGGCGCACCCCGTGCGCGTCCGCATTCCTTTTCGGACGGAGATCGATTTCGTCGGCGAACACCAGCTCATGTAGCCTTGGCGGGTTGCTGACGCGACGACCCTCCTGCCCACGGAACGTCCGTGGGCCGTCCTTAGTCCACAGGAGGTGATGGGTTCCCGTGCGTCAATACGAAGTGATGGTCATTCTCGATCCCAATCTGGATGAGCGCACCGTCGGTCCGAACCTGGACAAGATGCTCAGTGTGATCTCGCAGCAGGGTGGCAAGGTCGACAAGGTCGACATCTGGGGCCGCCGCCGGCTCGCGTACGAGATCGCCAAGCAGAACGAAGGCATCTACGCGGTCGTCGATCTCACCGCCGAGCCCGACACGGTGAGCGAGCTCGATCGCCAGCTGGGGCTGAACGAATCGGTGCTGCGCACCAAGGTGCTGCGCAACAACAAGAAGTAAGCCCCTCTCGGAGAGCGAACCGCACTCGTAGTCGTCGGTGCCTGTCTCTAGGCTCTAGCGCAACACACGAGTGCACGGCGGACTGCACCGAAGAGCAGGAGGAACCATGGCTGGCGACACGGTCATCACCGTCATCGGAAACTTGACGGCCGACCCGGAACTTCGATTCACGCCCGCGGGGGCCGCGGTAGCCAATTTCACCGTGGCATCGACACCCCGCGTGTTCGACCGTAATACCAACGAATGGAAAGACGGCGAGGCGCTTTTCCTGCGCTGCAACATCTGGCGTGAGGCTGCGGAGAATGTCGCCGAGAGCCTGACCCGAGGCTCGCGCGTGATCGTGAGCGGACGGCTCAAACAGCGCTCCTTCGAAACCCGCGAGGGCGAGAAGCGCACGGTCGTCGAGCTCGAGGTCGACGAGATCGGTCCCTCCCTGCGCTACGCGACCGCGAAGGTCAACAAGACCTCGCGCGGTGGTGGTGGCGGTGGCTTCGGTGGCGGCTCCGGCGGTGGTGGGGGCTACAACAGCGGCGCCAACGGTGGCGGTCGCGGCGGGCAGCAGCAAGGCTCCGCCGGCGGCGAGGACCCGTGGGGCAGCGCTCCCGCAGCCGGCTCCTTCGGGGGCGGCGCAATGGACGACGAACCGCCGTTCTAGAACGGCTTTCATCGGGGCCCACGGGCTCCCAGGCATGACGGAGTAGAAAACAATGGCCAAAGCACCGGCGCGCGAAAAGGTGCTGAAGAAGAAGGCGTGTGCCTTCTGCAAGGAAGCGAAGAGCGGCACCGTCCAGATCGATTACAAGGACACGGCAATGCTGCGGAAGTTCGTGAGCGATCGCGGCAAGATCCGTGCCCGCCGCGTCACCGGCAACTGCGTGCAGCACCAGCGTGATGTCGCCGTCGCGGTCAAGAACAGCCGCGAGGTGGCCCTGCTGCCGTACGTGTCCACGGCTCGCTGAGAGGGAGGCACACGACGATGAAGCTGATTCTGACTGCCGATGTGGACAACCTCGGTGCGCCCGGCGACACCGTGGAGGTCAAGGACGGTTACGGCCGCAACTTCCTGCTGCCGCGCGGCCTGGCCATCCCGGCCACTCGCGGTGCGCAGAAGCAGGTCGAGGGCATCCGCCGGGCGCAGGACGCCCGTCGCGTGCGCGACCTCGACCACGCCAACGAGCTGAAGCAGGCCATCGAGAACCTGGAGTCGGTGTCCCTCGCGGTGAAGACCGCCGGCACCGGCAAGCTGTTCGGCTCGGTCACCCCGTCCGACGTCGCGGGGGCCATCAAGGCCGCCGGCGGCCCGGTCGTGGACAAGCGCAGCATCGAGCTGCCGAAGGCGCACATCAAGAGCACCGGCAAGCACGGTGTCGTGGTGCATCTGCACCCGGATGTGGCGGCCAAGTTCGATCTGCTGGTCGACGCCTCCGAGTAATACCGTTTGTGGGAAACCACCTCCGCGCCGATCGGTGCGGAGGTGGTGTTCCGCTGCGCGGGTGTCTGTGTTTGCTATTCGTTAGCTATTCTTGGGGCGCGCAGGCCGGGGTACGGTCGGCAGATATTCCATATCGCTTTAACCCCAGTTCGGGATGGTTTGGGGAAAACTCGGCAAACCGACCATTCGCAATGTGATCCACGCCATATCCCGAGAGAGCTCTGTTAACCCAACACGCCCGGCCGTTCATCTTGGCCGACACGCCGATGCACTGTTAATCCACAAGTGCACAGGCGCTATAAACGGTTCCTACCTGTGTGGTATCGGATATCCGCGCGCACTTTCCCCAGGTAATACACATGGGCTGCACAACAGCGGGTGAACAGTCCCCAGTTTGTCCACAGGTGGATGCACAGGGCGGTTTGGTAGTCCACAGTTCGGTCCCTTAGGTTCTTCCCGGTGTCGTGATCCCACGCCCCGTACACCGCGATTTCGCGAGCCTCGCAGAACGCTCCACCGGTTTGCTGATCGCCGCCCGCGAACTGCGGCAACCCCCGGCAGCGTCGCCGCGCGGCAATCCGAACGTGTCGGTGCCCGGGCGTACAAAGAGGGCTCGATACTCTCGGTGCCGCGAGCGTGATGAGAGAGGACGGTCGAGTCGGGTGGCAGTCGTCGATGATCGCGGGCACTCGGAGTACTCCGACTCGCAAGGGGAGGATTTCGGCCGCCAGCCGCCGCACGACATGGCGGCCGAGCAGTCGGTGCTCGGCGGCATGCTGCTGTCCAAGGACGCCATCGCCGACGTCGTGGAGGTGGTGCGCCCCGGCGACTTCTACCGCCCCGCCCACCAAGCCGTCTACGACGCCATCCTCGACCTGTACGGCCGCGGCGAACCCGCCGACCCCGTCACCGTGGCCGCCTCGCTCGACCGCCGCGGCGAACTCAAGCGCATCGGCGGCCCCCCCTATCTGGTCACCCTGACGCAGACCGTCCCCACCGCCGCCAACGCCTCCTACTACGCCGAGATCGTCGCGGAGAAGGCGATCCTGCGCCGTTTGGTCGAGGCCGGCACCCGCATCGTCCAATATGGCTACGCCGGCTCCGACGGCCAGGACGTCGCCGAGGTGGTCGACCGCGCCCAAGCCGAAATCTACGAAGTCACCGAACGCCGCTCCAGCGAGGATTACATGCCGCTGGAGGAACTCCTCCAGCCCACGATGGACGAGATCGACTCCATCGCCAGCCGCGGCGGCATGTCCCTCGGCGTCCCCACCGGCTTCACCGAACTCGACGAGGTAACCAACGGCCTACACCCCGGCCAGATGATCATCGTCGCCGCCCGGCCCGGTGTCGGGAAGGCCCTGGCCCTCGACACCCCCTTACCCACACCGACCGGCTGGACCACGATGGGCGAAGTCACCGTCGGCGACGAACTCCTCGACGCCCAGGGCCGCCCCACCCGCGTCCTCGCCGCCACCGAGATCATGACCGACCGCCCCTGCTACGAAGTCGAATTCTCCGACGGCACAGTCATAGTCGCCGACGAGCAACACCAGTGGCTGACGGAGACACGTGCGTCGCGCAAGTCAGCACAGCAGGCAGCGAGTGGATACAACAGGCAGCGAAACCAGCAGACCTTCGCCGAAGTGAGAACAACGGCCGAGGTCGCCGCCACATTGCGTTGCGCCACCGCGGATCGCCGGATAAACCACTCCGTCAACAACGCTCAACCGCTCCAGCTACCCGAGCAGGACTTGTTGGTACCGCCCTACACTCTCGGCGCGTGGCTCGGCGACGGAACCTCGGCATCCGCTCACCTGACCACCGCTGACCCCGAGATCATCCTCCGCATCGAAGGCGAGGGCATCGTTGCGGCGCCTGTCGAATCCGCGACGCTCCGATACAGCCTGCGGTTGCCTGCCGACGGGCCGATCTCACCGCGATTCTGTGTGATTTGTGGAGCCGAGTTCACCCCGTTCACAAGCGAAGTCCGAACCTGCGGTCGGTCGTGCGGGGGAAAGGCGCGCTTCGTTTCGCCTTCGGCACCGAAACCGACATGCCATCGTTGTGGCGGGCCGTCGATCGGTTTACGGCTCTGCCAGGCATGCAGAAACTCGATAGGGACAGTCCAGGGCCGGCTTCGAACACTGGGCGTGCTGGGCAACAAGCACATTCCGATGTCCTATCTGCGGTCGTCGGAATCGCAGAGGCGCGCGCTGCTCGCCGGACTCCTGGATACCGACGGAACCGTCACGCACGGAGGCTCGGCACAGTTCAGTGTCACCAGCGCGCGGTTGGCGCACGATATCGAGGAATTGATCGTCAGTCTCGGATACCGCTGCCAGGTGTCGACGAAACAGGTTCGCGGTCGCACGGTCGATTCGTCAACGGCATACACACTTACATTCGCTACGGACGACCGGGTTTTCGGATTGAACCGAAAGCATATTGCGCACAAACAACGCCGGGCGGACAGTAGCACGGCCCGATCGCGCTCCCGGTACATCGTCGATGTTCGCCGAATCGCGGATACACCCGTTCGCTGTGTCGAAGTGGACAACACGGAGCATCTGTACCTCGCCGGGCGTTCGATGATCCCGACGCACAATTCCACGCTGGGAATGGATTTCATGCGGAGTGCTTCGGTGAAGCACGGGTTGGCGAGTGTGATCTTTTCGCTGGAGATGAGTCGGACCGAGATCGTCATGCGGTTGTTGTCGGCGGAGGCTCGGATCAAGCTCGGGGATATGCGGTCCGGGCGGATGAGTGACGACGACTGGACTCGGTTGGCGCGCCGGATGAGTGAGATCAGCGAGGCGCCGCTGTTCGTCGACGATTCGCCGAATATGACGATGATGGAGATTCGCGCGAAGGCGCGGCGGCTCAAACAGCGCCACGATCTACGCCTGGTCGTCGTCGACTACCTCCAGCTGATGACCTCCGGAAAAAAGGTCGAATCCCGCCAGCAGGAAGTCTCCGAATTTTCCCGAAGCCTCAAACTCCTCGCCAAGGAACTAGAGGTCCCCGTCGTAGCGATCTCCCAGCTGAACCGCGGCCCCGAACAACGAACCGACAAGCGCCCCATGGTTTCCGACCTGCGCGAGTCGGGGTGTCTGCCCGCGTCGACGCGGATTCTGCGGGCCGATACCGGTAATGAGGTCACGCTCGGCGAGTTGATCGCCAGTGGCGAACAGCCTTTGGTGTGGTCGCTGGACGAGCGCATGCGAATGGTCGCCCGCCCGATGGTGAAGGTCTTTCCCAGCGGCCGGAAAGAAGTCTTCCGCCTGCGCCTGGCTTCCGGCCGAGTCGTGGAGGCGACGGGCAACCATCCCTTCCTGACCGTCGACGGCTGGATTTCGCTGGACAAGCTGCGAGTCGACGATCGCTTGGCGACGCCCCGCCGGGTGCCCGAACCGGCACACACCGAGCGCATGCCCGAGGCCGAGGTAATTCTGCTGGCCCACATGATCGGCGACGGGTCGTGCGTGAAACGCCAACCGATCCGTTACGCGAGTGTCGATGAGGCGAACCTGTCCGCCGTCGCCGCGGCGGCAACGCATTTCGGCGTCACCGCGGTGCGTGACGACTATCCGGCCGCCAGGGTCACCACGATGCGCCTGCGCGCGCCTTACCGTCTCACACACGGAAAACGCAATCCGATCGCCGCGTGGTTGGATGAGTTGGGCCTGTTCGGGCTGCGCAGCTACGAAAAATATGTGCCCGCACGAGTATTCGCTCTACCGAACGACCAGGTAGCGCTGTTCCTTCGGCACCTGTGGGCGACGGACGGTTCGGTCCGATGGGATGAGAAGGGTCGTCAAGGCCGGATCTACTACGCCTCCACCAGCCGACGTCTCATCGATGACGTCGCGCAGTTGCTGCTTCGGCTCGGTGTGCAAGGTCGAATCAGGCGAGTCACGAAGCCGGGCTACCGGGACTGCTGGCATCTGAGCATCGACGGCGCGGAGAATCAGGCGAACTTCTTACAGGACATCGGTGTACACGGCGTCCGCGGCATACTCGGCGAACAAGTACTGCGGGAACTCGAGTCGATGATCCGCAATACGAACGTCGACACGGTTCCCAAGGAAATCTGGAACAAGGTCCGAGACCTGCTCGCCACGCAGCACATCACGCACCGCGATTTCTCGGCGGCCATGGGATCCCGTTTCTGCGGCTCCGCCATGTGGAAGAAATCCCCCAGCCGTTCCAGACTGGCCCGGGTCGCCGCCGTCCTGGAAGACGCCGAGATCGAGATGTACGCGACGAACGACGTCTTCTGGGATCGGATCGTGGAGATCAGCAGCCTCGGCGAGCAGGACGTATACGACGGAACAGTCCCCGGGACGCACAATTTCGTGGCAGACGGCGTCTCCGTCCACAACAGCCTCGAGCAGGATGCCGACATGGTTATTCTTTTGCATCGGCCCGATGCGTTCGAGCGGGACGATCCTCGGGGTGGTGAGGCGGATTTGATACTCGGTAAGCATCGAAATGGGCCTACCGCGACCATCACCGTGGCGCATCAGCTGCACCTCAGCCGTTTCGTGGATATGGCGCGCGGGTGAGTGGTTCTGTCGTTGGGCCGGGACGGCTCTCTGGTTCCGTCCGCTGACTGGAGCGGAGGGCTGTCAGTTGGTTGCGATCGGTGTGATGACGGGGATATGAAGCTGTGTTTCGATCGGGGTGTAGAGGTCTATGTGTTGTTCGGTGGTGGTTAGCGAGATTAGTAGTGCGTAGCGCACAGCGTTATCTCGTCTGTCGGGGGATTTGCTGTTCTTCCACCAGCCGCCGACGGGGTATACCGCGATCGAGTTGCATTCGGCGAGTTCGCTTGCCAAGCCGTGCCATTCGTCTTGATGCAGCGAACCGAAACAGCGCTGTTGTTCCCCGAGGAGCCATCGGTCGGACTTGGGGCTGGTTCTGGGTGCGCCGTCTTCGTCGGATTGTGCATCTCGATTGATGCGTGCGATGAAATCGCTCCGCTTCTCCAGCGGTCCTTGCAGGTCGAATCGCAAAGAGTGTGACGGGTAGGCGTACCTTCTACGCCAGCCCCGGCGCGACGCTGAAGGTTCTATGAAGTAGGACAGCGTTATTCGTAGGCGGACATCGGCAGCCGCGATTGCTCGGAGTGCATCGGCGGGCCAGGGCAGGGTATGAAGCCGGAACTGGCGCATGGTGTAGTCGTCGCCCTCGAACGGCACGAATTGGTCCTGGGTGACCATGGTGACAGCGCGACGTGTTGAGTTCAGGACCGCGTCTTCGGTCGGGACGCCCCATCCGTAGCGGCGAAGCAGTTGCAGGCGAGCGTTTTTCAGTTGATCGGCCTTCACCTCCTCACTCATTGCGGACGTCCATTCGGCACAGTGAGGGAGCAGCCCTCGCACGGTTTCGGGCCAGTAGTCGGGATAGCGGCACATGGCGAGAGACGCGAGCCGGGAGGCCTGCGCGGTAGCCGCGCTTGTGGCGTTGGCCGAGGTCAGTGCGCTGTCGTGGGCGTGGCCTGTGGTCCGCAGCGACAACAAGGCGTGTCGTGGTTCGAAGGTCTGTGCTCCGTCGGTGAGGACATTGCCGCCTTCCACGCAGATATCGGGTTTGATCGGCCACTTGCGTTGGTTGAACATCACCGACGTGCGGCTGTGCGGCGACAGCTGCCCGGCGCCCGCCATCACCGTCCAGCCGTCGTATTGTGGATGAGCCGGAGTCGCTGTCAGGTCTGTGTACGCGCCGACAGTCAGGGCATTCCACGCTTGCCCCGGGTCTTCGATCGCCGAGGTGTCGCTATTGACGCGGTGGTCGAGGTCGTACCGGTCGACGTTGCCGGCGGCGACGATGATTAGCCGCGCTGCATCGGGGTCCGGTGCGGAAAGCAGCCGGAATTGCTCGCCGACATGGGTCGAGTCGCTACCGACCGCGAGCGCATCGACCGCGGCCGACCACAGGGTCGGTTCGCCTGGGTTGTCGGGTTGTGTACTGAGTGTGAGGCAGAATACCCGTCGTCTGGGGTTGGTGATCTCGGGAAGCGTAACTGCCTGCACGGTGGCACTGCCGAAGTCGATTGGGGCGATAGCTCTTTCGTGCGGTGCCGGAGCCATTCGGACCGATTCGAGGCGATGCTGAAGTCTGATGACGCTGTTTCCGGTCAAATGTGGTTCCAGGTTTCCGAACAGCGCGAGGCCTGCCATGGACGTGCCATGCCCCGACGGGTGCACGTCTGTTCCGGAGGTGCCGAGGATGGTGTGGTGGTCGTCTTCGGACAGTGAGTCACGCAGCAGTACGTGGCTCCGTAGCACCCCGGTATCGAGATGACATACTGCGGGCGCGTCATGAGGTGCGGCAGTCACTCGACTTGCCAGGTCCTGCACGTATTCGATGGTCTCGTCGGCAGAGAGGTCTTCGACGGTGTCGATAAACTCGGGTGAGCGGATTTCGGCGACAGGGATGCGGGTGTAAGTCAACAGTTCGAGTTGTTGCCAGGTGGCTTGTACCCACACCACGACACGGTCGCGGAGAAGGATGGACCGATGGAGGGAACGCAGTCCGTTGGCTTCGACGAACCGGTCCAGGTCTTGCGCATGTTCGGACGTCGCGTCGAGCCAGATCTCCCACCAGGTGGTTCCGTGCTGCGGGGGTGTGCCTGCTGAGGTCCATAGGTCATCGAGTACGGCACGGCGGATCCTGGAGATGTTTGCCACCAGTTCCCGGTTCTTGGGATTTCCTTGAGACGTTTCGGCGTCGAGGTAGTCCTGAAACAGCTTGAGGAATTGCTGGCGGTAGGCGTCAGCGACCCAGACCGTCGCCTGCTCGGGGGTATCAGGCGTCGCCGGGTGCACCGACAGCAGAATCCATCGTGGCCTGCGCTCCCGGTGGGAGGTTCTGCTGGTCAACGATTCGACCTTCAAGGGGTAGTCGGTGCCGGGGCTGCCTTCCAGCACAACGATTGTTCCCAGTGCCCGCAACTCGACATCGCTGAGGTTCAGCAGGTCGCGTTCGGCGTCGAAGGTCGCGAATGCCTGACCCGCCTCGCTCTTCAGTTTGCGACCGTGACGGCGTCGCCCGACAGACTGTACTTTGGCCTTACCTCCGCCGGAGCGTCGGAAGCGTTCGGATGCAGCGTGCCCGGATATGTAGAGGTGGTCCAGGTACTGGGGTTCGTCAGCCAAGGCTGGCCGTTCGCCGCGCGATGAGAGCAGCGATGATGTCTTCGCGTCCAACCTGCAATTCACGACGCATCAGCACAGCCTTCGCTGCTGACTCGGCGGCTTTCACCAGTTCGGCGTGGCTGAGCCCGGCCGTGTAATCGCCGAGCTTGTTCATCGCCGTCCCTGTCGCGAGCGAGCCAAGGCGAGCGCGGATGACTGCGGCAGCCTGTCGTGAATCGGGTAACGAGTAGGTCAGGACCACGTCGAAACGACGGAATAGAGCCTTGTCGAGGATCGCGCGGTGATTGGTCGCAGCGATGACGATCGACTCTGGACTGGCTTCCTCGAGGAATACGAGAAACGAGTTGAGTATGCGACGTGCTTCCCCCACGTCGTTGCCCGATCGGTCGGCACCCAGCGCGTCGAACTCGTCGAACAGATACACCGCCCGATGCTGAGAAACCGCGTCGAAAACGATTCGCAACTTGCCGGCGGTTTCTCCCATGAACTTTGACAGCAGGCTGTCGAGCCTGACGGTGAACATCGGCAGGGACAACTCGGTAGCGAGCACCGACGCTGTCATCGTCTTCCCGGTGCCTGGGGGGCCTTCGAGCAGCAGGCGGTGAGCTGGCGCAAAGCCATGATCGAACAGGTTCTTGCGCTGACGTTGTTCTGCGATGACCTGTTTGATCTGGGTGAGCAGATCGTTCGGTGCGATGAGGTCACGGAGATGAACTTCAGGCCGGGACGTCTCGACCAGTTCGGCTAGCTCACCGCGGGACGGCACCAGTTTGGTCACATTGGCCAAAGGCGTCCGCTCGCGGGAGGCGTCGACAGCCTTCTTGATGTCGCCTGCGAGGACGTGATGGCCTCGCCGAGCTTCCCGGGCAGCTATCTGGAGCGCGACCGAGTAGAAGGCGGCGTCGTCGCCGGAGGCATGGCTACGGACCATGGCAGTGATGTGATCGCCTGAGGCAGCCACGCCGTCACCTCCTGCCTCGACGTTTCGTTTACTCTATTGTCCCTCATTGGAGTCGGGCCTCATCTTACGATGCCACGACAGCCAGAAACACAGCCTTCCGCTCGCAGTGGCCTGTCCGGTTCTTCACGCTGACTCCGGCTGGCGTCCGTGGCCGCGGTTCGGGGTCGCCTCAGGCTTTGTCGAGAGGCTCCAGATGCCGAGGAAATGCCACCGTTTTGAGACTGGAGGCGATGGCGGCCGCGTGAGACTGAACGTCAATCCCAGGTCACAGCATCGGGAGATGCCACGACTTTTGAGACCCTACAGTTAAACCGCAATGGCTACCGTTCGGTGAGGCGGCGCATGCGGGTGTTGAGGTATCGCTGTTCGGGGACGCTGGCGGTGAGTTGGGCGGCGCGCGATAGCTGGCGATGGCCGCGGGGTGGTCGCCGATCATTTCCAGGAGGTGGGCGCGTACCGCGTGGGTGCGGTGGTGGCGGCGCATCGACGGGTTGTCGAGCAGGGGTGCGATCAGGTCCAGGCCTTGCCGGGGGCCGACGGCCATGCCGAGGGCGACGGCTCGGTTGAGGGTCACGATCGGGCCGGGAGCGACGCGGTCGAGCATGGCGTAGAGGATGCTGATCTGCCGCCAGTCGGTGCTCTCCCAGGTGGGGGCCTCCGCGTGCACGGCGGCGATCGCCGCCTGCAACTGGAATCGGCCGACGTGGCCGCGCGGCAGCACGCGCTCCAGGATCGCGACGCCTTCCGCGATCAGGTCCCGGTCCCATCGGCTGCGGTCCTGTTCGCCGAGCGGGATCAGGTTGCCGTCCTCGGTGCGGGTCGCCGCTCGGGAACTGGTGAGCAGCATGAGGGCGAGGGCGCCGGCGACTTCGTCGTGATCCGGTATCGCGCAATGTAATTGGCGGGTGAGGCGGATCGCTTCATCGGTCGCGCTCCAATCCACCAACGCCCCACCGGCCGAACGGGTGTGGCCCTCGGTGAACAGCAGATGGCACACATCGAGCACGGACGCGATGCGCGAGGGCAGTTCGGATCGGCTCGGGAGTTCGAACACCGCACCGGCCGACCGCAGCGTCGACCGGGCCCGGGTGAGACGTTGCGTCATGGTGCGTTCGGGAACGAGGTAGGCGGCGGCGATCTGAGCGGTCCCGAGGCCGCCCACGGCGTGCAGGGTCAGCGCGACCTGCGAGGAACGGCTCAGGCTCGGGTGGCAGCAGAGCACGAACATCCGCAGCACGTCGTCTTCGTCGCCCACCGCCTGGTCCGCCGGCGGCGCGAAGCGCGAGTCGCCGGGCTGTGCGGCGGTCACGGCCTCTTCGCGCCCGGCCCGGGCCCGGTCGGCCCGCAGCCGGTCGATCAATCGGCGCGACGCCACGGTGATCAGCCAGCCGCGCGGATTGGCGGGCACGCCATCGCGAGACCACTGCGCCGTGGCCGCTTCGGCCGCCTCCTGGGCGGCGTCCTCGCAATCGCCGAGGTCGCCGTGCCGGCGCAGCAGGGCGGCGAGGACGTGCGGCGACTCCTGCCGCCACACGTCCTCCACCACGCTCATTGGTCGTCGCCGCCCGGCCACATCGCGGGCCGCAATTCGACGGTTTCACCCGGACCGGCGAATTGCGCGGTGATCTCCTCGGCGCGGGCGTGGTTCTCCACGTCGATCAGGAAGAACCCCGCCAGATGCTCCTTGGCCTCCGAGTACGGACCATCGGTCACCAGCGGTTTCCCGTCGGCCCACCGATACAGCCGCGACGACTCGGGCGCACCGAGGGCCTCGCCCGTCACCAACTCGCCCCTCTCTTGCAGCTCGCCGAGCAACTTCTCGAAATCGGAGTTCACCCGGTCTCGTTCCGCCTGCGACATCGCCTGGTACTCGGGCAGGTAGTCGCCCGTCGGATGTCCCCAGGGTTGCGGATTGGAGTGAATCAGGATCACGTACTTCATCACGGCTCCTTCACGATCGAGGATGCGCCCGGATGACCCATCCTTACCCGAAACGTCGGAGCGCACGTCCCGATGTCGACATCGCCGTCGCGCTCGCCTGGACGAGTCGGGTTCGACGTGGGCCATCAGGTGCTGTGCAGGAACAGTTCCAGTGCGGTCAGTAGTTCGTGGGGTGTGTCCTCGGGGGTGAAGTGGCCGGCGTGCGGGAGTTCGATGACGGGGGCGTCCGGGTAGGCGAGCCGGAAGGCCGGGATGATGTGACGGGGCAGCAGCGCGGTGTCCCGCATGCCCTCCACGAGTATCGCGGGCTTCGCGCGTAGTGCGGCGACGGCCTGTGGATCGGGCGGGGTCGGCGCGGCGGCGGGGTCCGGGGCGACCAGTTGCTGGGGAAAGCGGAGCACGCCTTCGCAGTCGGCGCGGCCGCCGAAATGTTCGGCGTAGGCGCGGATCCAGGTGGGGGTGACGATCTCCGGTCGGGCGATCGTCTGCAGGGCAAGCATGAGGTGGCAGACGGTGGACCCGGCATTGCCCAGAATCTGTTCCAGCGCGCCGGTTTCCTGGGCGGACATGGCCCACCGGAACCACGCGCTCTCGGCGAGGTTGGCGGCCATCAGCTCGTCGTATCCGGGAAGGCCCAGCGGCACAACGGTATTGGTGGCGAACAGGCGCGCTACCCGGTCGGGGTGGCGCAGCGCGAACCCGGCGCCGATGGGACCACCCCAGTCGTGCATGACCAGTGTGATGCCGGTGAGGTCGAGTTCGTCGGCGAGCAGCGCGGTGAGATTGTCGATGTGCTCGTCGGCGAGATAGCCGCGGCCGGCGGGGGTGGCGCTCTTGCCGAAGCCCATGTGGTCGGGCACGACCACGCGGTGGGTGCCCGACAACGGGCCGACGAGATGCCGCCACAGGTATCCCCAGGTCGGTTCGCCGTGCAAGAGCACGATCGGTGCACCGTCGCGGGGGCCGACATCGACATAGTGCTGCCGGAATCCGGCCGATTCGGTGAAGCGAGCGGGGAAAGGCCAGGTGCCGTCGAACGTTTCGGTTGCCGCGATCATTCGTTCCTCCGTGGTCGTTTCGGTCGGAACACACGGTAGGAGCGGGTCACTGACAGGTGCTGTCAGTGAGGGGCGCGGATGTTGAAGGAACTGTCGGTGGTGGCCGCCAGACTGGGGTGGTGCGTGCGAGCAGATTGCTGTCGATCGTGTTGTTGTTGCAGGCGCGCGGCCGAATGACGGCCGGACAGCTGGCACGGGAGTTGGAGGTGTCGGACCGGACGGTCTATCGCGACATGGAGGCGTTGAGCGCCGCGGGCATTCCGCTCTACGGCGAGGCCGGGCAGGACGGCGGCTACCGATTGCTGGACGGCTACCAGACCCGCTTGACCGGGATGACCGCCGCGGAAGCCGAGGCCCTGTTCCTGTCCGGACTGCCCGGTCCGGCGGCCGCGCTGGGGCTGGGCGCGGTACTGACCACCGCCCGACGGAAGCTGCTGGCCGCACTGCCGGAGCCGGTACGCGCCCCGGCGGAGCGCATGACGCAGCGATTCCACCTCGACACCGACCGGTGGTATGCCCGCCCGGAGGGTCTCGCACACCTGAACGACGTGGTGGAGGCGGTGTGGACACAGCGCCGCCTGCACATCGAATACCTGCGCTGGGCCGAGCCCCGATACGTGCGGCGCACCCTCGACCCGTACGGCCTGGTCCTCAAGTCCGGCCACTGGTATCTGATCGGCGCCGCCGGAGGGGACATCCGGACCTACCGGGTGTCGCAGATCGTCACGCTGCGGGTCCTCGACGACACCTTCGAACGCCCCGCCGAGTTCGACCTCGCGCGGCATTGGCAGGACTCGCTGGGTGAGTTCGACGCCCGACGCCGACGGGGAACGGCCACCGTGCGGATGTCGGCACACGTGCTGGACCGCCTCGACCATCTGCTCGATCCGGATCTGGTGCGTGCCGCGCGCGATACCGCCCGCCTCGAACGCGACGGGTGGTCCGTTGTGGAGATCCCGCTGGAGACCCTCGAGCACACCGCGGGACTGTTGCTGCGCCTGGGCGCGGAGGCCGAGGTGCTGCACCCACCCGCCCTGCGGCGGTACCTGGGCGAGGTCGCCGCCGCGTTGGTCCGCACGTATCACCCTGACCCTGAGGAGCCCGTTCATGTCGAGAGTTGATGCGACAGTCGGCGGACGAACTCGGTGGCCATCACCGCTTGGCCGGAGGTGGAGAAGTGAATCCGGTCGGCGCTCAACAGGTTTGCCCGGTCGTTGAAGGGGTGATCCCACATGTCGATGACCACGGCCTCGTATTCGGCGGCGAGGCGACGGGTCATGGCGTTGATGGCGCGGATGCGTTCGGACCAGTCCGGGAAGGCCGGGACGACGTAGGCGCGGCCGAGGGTGAAGGTCGTCACCAGGGCGCCGGTCCCCGCCGCGAGGTCGTACATGCGGCGCATCGCCTTTTCGATCATCTCGAAGTCCGGGTCGCGGCGCAGGATGTCGTTCGGTCCGCTCGGCAGGTGCAGCAGATCGGGGGCGAATTCGAGCATGCGGTCGAATTGGCCCGCCACGGTTCGGGCGGTGGTGACGCCGTTCTCCGCGGTGTTGAGGTATCGCAGGTCCGGGCGCACCCGCCGCAAGATGTTCGCCACCCGGTCGGGCCAGCCCTGGTCGGCGTAGCCGGGCGTGGGGTCGCCGGTACCGGCGGACAGGCTGTCGCCGACCACGCCGAACCGGCGCCACGGGGCGTCGAACAGCAAGGCCGCGGAGGTCAAGGGCGGCAAGCAGAAGGGGTCGGTTTCTTCCGTCGATGTCGACCAGGTCATGATCATTTACCCGAGTTCGTCCGGGGCGTGATGCCGAAGGCCGTTATCGCGCTGACGGCGGCCGCGAGGGCGACGAACCACCAGCCGTGCCGGAAGGCGGTCAGCATCCGGTCGGAGGCGAGCGACCCGACGAGGGCGATCAGAACGGCGACGCCCAGGACATAGCCGAGCTGGCGGGCGGTGTTCACCACCGCACTGCCGGTCGCCGACCGGTCCGGCGGCAGATCGACGGCGGCGGAGGCGATCATGCTCGGCAGCGCGAGACCGATGCCGACACCGGAGATCATCCACCCGGGCAGTACCTCGGCGGCGTACCGCACGGGCATGGCGGCGCTGCTCGATACCAGGAGCACGCCCCCGGCGAACAGCAGATTCCCCACGGCGACAACGGTTCCCACCGGAATTCGCCGGATCAGTCGCTGGCCGACGGCGGCGAAGATCGGCACCATGATCGGCCCCGGGACGATGGCGAGCCCGGTTTCGATGGTGCTGAAGCGGGCCCCGTTCTCCAGCCACATGGCGATGCTGAGGAACCACGCTCCGAACGCGGTGCAGAACGCGAGCACGGTCACGTTGGCCCACAGGAACGTCGGCACCCGGAACAAGTCGGGCGACACCACCGGCTCCGGATGCGACCGCATCCGCAGCACGAACAGGGCCAGGCTCGCCCCGGCGACGACGAGCGCGCCGAGCGTCGCCGCGCTGGTCCACGACCATTCGCCGCTCTGCACCAGACCCAGCGACAACGCGCCGATCGCGACGATCAGCAGCGCTACTCCGAGCAGGTCGGGGACCCGCGCCGACACTTGCGGGCGCAGGTCGGGCACCAAGCGCAGCGCGGCGATTCCGGCCGCCAGACCGACCGGCAGATTGATCAGGAACACCCAGCGCCAGGACAGCTCCACCAGCGCGCCGCCGACCACGGGCCCGAACGCCGCGGCGAAGGAACTCGTTGTGGCCCAGACCTTTACGGCGCCCGGCACGCGCGCCGGCGGCAGCACCGTGAGCAACAGCCCCAGACTGGCGGGGGTGAGCGCGGCGGCGCCGACCGCCTGGAGCACTCGGAACGCCACCAGCGCCCACAGCGTCGGCGCGACCGCGCAGGCCAGGCTGGCCAGCGTGAAAACGGTGAGTCCGACCAGGAATCCGGTTCTGCGTCCCCATCGGTCCGCGAGCCGCCCGGCCGGAATCAGCAGTGCCGCATAGACGATCGCATACCCGTTGAGGACCCAGCTCAGGTCGGCCAGCGAGGAACCGCGGTAGGACTCGCCGATCGCGGTGAACGCCACGTTCACGACGAATACGTCCAGCATCGCCATGAACGCGGCCGAGCACAGGGTCCACACGATCGCGGTCGAATGATCCCGCCCCGGCCGCTGTGCCGTGGGTTGGTCCGTCGCCGCCTCGGCCACTACGTCATCCATCAGGCGTCCCTTCTCGTCCGCGCCGCTCGTCGGCCAGCAAAGCATACGACCGTACGTACTTATAAAGCAACGGGCGATCAGTCGCCGAGAAACCGCAACAGCTCGTCGGTGACGAACCGCGGGTTCTCCTCGACCAGCCAGTGCCCGGCATGCGGGACGTCGACCGCGCGCACGATGGCGGTGATGCGCGGGGCCACGGTGGCCCGGACGGCGTCGAGTTGCCCCTGGGCGGTCATGAGCAGGGTGGGCACCTGGGTGGGTGCCGCCGCCACGGTGTCGCGGACGTCTCGGTCGAGGGCGCGATACAGCTCGAACCCGCCCGCCAGGGCCTGCGGCGCGCTGTATGTGCGCGCGTACTCGTCGATCTCGGCGGGCGTGAACGGGGATCGGTCCGCCGTTCCGCCGAATGCCGTGCCGCCGAAGGAAACCTGTGGATAGAACAGTGCCAGGTAGTCGCGGACGTCGTCGCCCACTACCGCCTCGGGCACGCGGCGCTGCGAGTGAAAGGCGATGTGCCAGCTCATGTTCCGGTATGTGGCCGCATCGACGGCCGGCCCCGGCAGCGGCAGGTCGAAGTAGCCCAGACGCGTTGTGTCCGAAGGGAACCGGCTGGCGTACTGGAATGCCACCGCGGCACCGAAATCGTGCCCGACGACGGCCGCGTCACGAATACCGAGCCGCTCGGCGATCAGCGTGTGCACGTAGCGGGCGAGCGTGGCCTTGTCGTATCCGGTCGGCGAACCGGTGCTGTCGCCGAGGCCGGGCAGATCGACCGCGTAGACGGTGTGGTGTTCGGCGAGCGCGGGCATGATCGGCCACCAGCCGTACCAGGTCTGCGGCCAGCCGTGCAGCAGCACCACCGGGCTGCCGATGCCACCGGTCACGTAGTGCATGCGCACGCCGTCGACGTCGGCGAAATCGTGCCGAAAAGTGTTCTGGAACTGCGGATCAGCCCGGGTGGCGGCGGCGTAGGGCGCGACCCGTTCCGTAGCCGGTGCGCCGCATGCCGCGGCGCCGATCGCCACCAGAATGGCCACCAGCACGGTGACCGGAGTGCGCGCGGATCGTAGGGGGCGTGGTCGCCTGGTCATCGAGGCTCCTTCTGTCGGATGCGCTCGAGTCTCGCCAGACCCACAGCAATTTGGCACGCAATCTTGCGGTTTCGGCAACTCGCCGACCGCCGCGGATGTCAGCGTGAGCGGCGCAGGCCCGCGACGAGGAGCCCGACGAGGCGGCGAGCGTCGTAGCGCGGGTTGTTGCCCGAGCCCGCGCACAGGCCGCCGATGCCGCGCATGAATTCGTACGCGTCCTGTCCGGCCTCGATCTCGCCGGATTCGGCCGCGGCAGTGAGTAATCGGGTGCACACCGGGACGAGCCGATCGAGGAAGTAGGAGTGCAGCGGGTCGAAACACGGGTCGTCGGACTGGAGTACGGCGGCCAACCCCTGCTTCGTGATCACGAATCGCGCATCTGGTGTACCTCGACGCCATGGTTCCCCGGGACGGTGAAACCGCCGTCGACGTGCTGCCCGTCACCCAGGCGATGATCGATCGGGCGCTACGTTCCGGCAGCGGCTGGCGCGTGCCGCCGATGCCCGAGTTGCCGCCGCCCGCAGGGCTTTTCGGTGTCACCGAGCCGGGAGATGTCGCCTGGCTGCGCACCATGCTGTCCGATCAGCCGGTGCGCTGCCTGCAGCAGCCGGTGCGGCTGGACAATCCCGCCGCCGACGCCATCGCGCGCACACACATCCATTGCACCGCAGGCGGTTCGGGCGTGGAGCGCCGTCCCGTGCCCGCGACCCAGCCCAACGGCACCCCGGCGGTGGTGTGGGAACTGCCGACCGGGCACGATTGCATGATCACCATGCCGGCCGAACTCACCCAGCTGCTGCTGAAGCTCGGCTGACCGGCGGCCCTGTGGTGGCAGAGGCAATGTGTGTCAGGTGTTCTCGGAGGAAGGCGAGGATCTCCGCGCGGGCGGGCTTGGCCTGGGGCACCAGGCCGGGGAGGGCGAGAAAGGCGTGCGGGGCGCCAGGGTATTCGGTGCGGCGGGCGGGGGTGCCCGACTCCAGCAGCCGTTCGGCGTAGCGGCGGCCCTGGTCGGCGATCGGGTCGAGGGTGGGGATGACCACGAGGGCGGGCGGCAGGCCGCCTAGGTCGTCGGCATACAGCGGGGACACGGCCCGCGCGTCGGAATCGGCCGGGACGGCCAAGCGGTGGAACAGGCGCATCTTGTCGACCGTCAAAGTCGGGCTGTTCCCGTACTTTTCGAACGAGGGATAGTCGAGCATCGTGTCGGTCAGATCGGTGGCGGGATTGACCAGCACCTGCGCCCGCACGGGCAGGGCGGCGGCCTTGACGCGCACCGCCACCAGCGCGCTGACCAGCCCGCCGGTGCTCTCACCGGCGATCGCGATCCGGGCGGGTCGATGCCGAAGTCCGCGGCGTTTCGCACGAGGTGCCGCAGCACGTCCCAGCCGTCGTCGACGACCGCTGTCAGCGGGACGTCCGGCGCGAGCAGGCGGTGTTCGACCGACACCACGACCGCGGGCAGACGCGCGGCGAAATGGCTGTTCGCCCAATCACATTGGGCCGCCGTGCCGACGAAACCGCCGCCGTGCACATGCAGCACGAGCGGCAGCGCACCCGGCCCGCCGCGCCTGGGCCGGTACACGCGGATGCGGAGTACGCGATCGGGCAGCGTCACGTCCTCCCACCGGATCGTGACACCGCGTGCGGGCAGCCCGGTGACCACCCGGAACAGCCGCGATCCCGCCTTGCGGTTCGCCGCCCCGCGGAAGGTGACCAGTTCCTCGGCCGTCATGTTCAGCCAATCCGGGTCCTTCTGCAGGCGAGACACCCACACGATGCCGCGTGGCATCCGCCCGTCACCGGTCGCGTCGTTCATGAGTCCTCCTCGATCGCCCCGCGCCGACCGGCACACGGGCCGCGCCCACGCGAGTTCCACACATGCCCGCCAGCATGGCCGGACCCGCCGGCCGCCGTCTTGGAGAAATGTTCCCGGCGCGCCGGGTCTACGGGCGCGGGGCGGACCAGGCGACCGGGTCGACCTCGAGCCATGGTGCGTGGGCGATGGCCGTGGGGGTCAGCCCCGCGAAGGCCATGACCTCTCGGTAGAGGTGGGATTGGTCGGTGTAGCCGCCTTCCGCCGCGACGGTGGCGGGGCTGTGGCCGCCGGCGAGGCGGTGGGCCGCGTGGTCGAAGCGGATCAGTTGGGCGGCGCGCTTGGGGGTCATCCCCGCCATCCGGTTCGATCGCGCGGGAACCGCGATATCCAGCACGGCTCCCGCGACGTGTACCGGCTCGACGGGCATGTCGTCATGATACGAGCCGATCAGGCGGCGGGCTCCCACGCGAAACCGTCCGGGTCGACCAGGGAGCCGAGCCCGCCGGCGATGGCGAGACGGTGCGCACCGGCGCCCTCGGCGGAGACGCCCGCGTCCTTGGCGGCGGCGCGACGCCCGTAGAGCGCCAGCTTGACCGCGGACCCCTTGGTGTCGAACTCGACGTACTTGCTGCCGAAGCTCTTCGCCACGGTCAGGCCGCTGTCGAGGTAGAACTGCTTGGTCGCCTTCACCTTCTCGACGCCGAGGAGCAGCACGAACTCGTCGATCTCCCGGGTCGCGGGGCCGGTGTCCTTCTTCGCGGAGGTGGCGATCTTCCAGAGGGTGCCGTCCGGGGCCTGGACGACGGCGCCGTAACCCCAGAAGCTCTTCGTGGCGGGCTTCACCACCGTCGCGCCTGCCGCGGTCGCCGTGCCGACGAAGCTGTCGACGGTGCTCGGCTGCGACACCACGAGCGACAGGACGAAACCCCGGAACCCGGACGTCGGCGCCTCGGAGGCGCGCACGCGCAGTGTGTCGCCGAGGCCGAAGGCGGCGGTATAGAAGGCCGTGGCGGCGGCGGGGTCGGGCGATTCCAGGATGATGGCCTCGATAGCGGCCTGATCAGTGCTGATGTTCATGTCTGCAACGTTAGGCGGCGCATACCCGGCGGCGCTTCTCGATTCCTGATCGGCTGCGCGGGGCGGCGCGTGGCACAGTGCAGACATGTCTCTCGTACCGCAGTTCGAGCTACAGGCGAAGGCCTGCGCCAAGCTCGGGTCGCCGTTGTACGCCCGGTTGCTGAGCGAGATCGCGGCGGATCTCGCGGACGGCGGCGTCTGCGCTCGAGCGCTCTCGGGATACGAGGACATGCCGATGGTCGCGGCCGCACCGCTGCGGTTCCTGGGAGCCGTGCACGGACTTGTGCTGACCGGGCGGGCGCCCGAACTCGCGGCCTACTATCCGAGCGCCACCGCGCCTGCCCTCGACGCCGCGGACGGCGGGGCCTGGCGAGCCTTCCGCGAGGCCGTCGATGCCCATCCGGAGTGGATCCGGGATTGGATGTCGCGGCCGCCGCAGACCAACGAGGTGGGGCGCGCGGTGCCGCTGCTGGCCGGACTGCTGGCCGCCGTCGCCGCGACGCCGCTGCCGGTGCGGCTGCTGGAGTTGGGCAGCAGCGCGGGACTCAATCTGCGGGCCGACCACTTCCGCTGGCACAGTGGCGATTTCGGCTGGGGTCCGATGGATTCGCCGGTGGTACTGGATGGTGCGTGGGACGGCCCGGTGCCCGGGTGGCTGGCCGAGGCGGTGCGCCGCTATCCACGCCTCGAGGTGATCGAGCGACGCGGCTGCGACCCGACGCCACTGAACCCGCTCTCCCCCACCGACGCACTGTCGCTACGGTCCTACGTCTGGCCGGACCAGCCCGAGCGCGCGGCCCGGTTGAACGGCGCACTGCTGGTGGCGCAACGGGTTCCGGCCGAGGTCGAGGCCGTGGGCGCGGCGGAGTTCCTGGGCGGTATCGAACCGATGCCGGGCACGCTCACCGTCGTGTGGCATTCGGTTATGCGGCAATATGTTCCGGCGGACGAGTGGGCGAAGGTCACCGCGGAACTCGACCGGCTGGCCGCCACGTCCGGGCCGGATGCGGCGTTCGCGCACATCGCCTTCGAGCCGGTGGCGCGGAGCGGCAGCGGTTTTCCGCTCACCGTCCGGATCGGCACGGGCCCGGCCCGCGTACTCGCCCGCGCCAAACCGCACGGAATCCCGACCTTCGACGCCGCGTGACCATCGCGCCGGTGACCTGTTGTCGCACAGGGAAATTCAGGCCCGCTCGTGCAACAGCAGCAGCGAGTAGGCGGCCAGGGTTCCGGAGTCGGTGATCTCGCCGGAGCGAATCATTCGTTCGAGGTCGGCGCGGGCGAACCAGGCCGAGCGCATGTCCTGCTCCTCCGGCTCGCGTTCGGGTTCGCCCGCAGTGAGGTCGGTGGCGAGGTAGACGCGGCCGCACTGGCGGAGGGTGGCCGGGGCCGCGTTCAGGGGGCCGAGAAAGGTCAGCCGACCCGCGCGCAGGCCGGTCTCCTCGCGCAGTTCGCGGTGCGCCAGATCGTCCGGGTCCCCGACCGCGCGATCGGGCAGGGTGCCCGCCGGAAATTCCCAGCAGCGTCGTCCCAC
Source organism: Nocardia wallacei (assembly GCF_029868745.1). Taxonomy (GTDB): domain Bacteria; phylum Actinomycetota; class Actinomycetes; order Mycobacteriales; family Mycobacteriaceae; genus Nocardia; species Nocardia wallacei_B. Next base: position 31,291 of record NZ_JARWOP010000137.1, read on the forward strand.
GGGATATCTGAACTGCTCGACCAGATGAAAGCGCTCGCCGTCGCGCGGCACCACCAGCACGAAATCGGGCCGATCGACGACACCGTAGATGCCGGTGGAGCCGTCGGAACGGCGAATCGTGTCCTCACGCACTTCCATCCAGCGATTGGCGTAAACCGTCTGCGAGCCGAGCGTCTCCATACCCCGGATTGTGCCGCACCCGCCCCTATGCGGTGCTCGAGAATCAGTGCGCCTTGGACAGGTACTTGACCGTCGGTGGCGTGGCGTATCCCATCCGCCGCAGGAACCACCGCGTCATGGCCAGCCCACGCCCCTCCGGCGGCACGCCGCCCATGGCGTCCATGATGCGGTTGATGGCGTGGAACGCGACGCTGATGCGCACCGCCTCCGTGAGCGCCTCGTCGGTGACGCCCGCGATGCGCACCCGCGCCACATCGACCGGGGACACCTCGTCGGGCGCGTCGGCCAGCTTGGCCAGAAAGTCCAGCACCACAACGACTTCGATGCGCTGACCGGACTCCGCGGGCCGCTCCAGCGCCCGGACCACCAGCTCGCGATCCTGGTAGCTCTCGGCGACGACCTGGTGGCAGGCGCGGCAGAACTCGCACTGGTTGCGCGCGGAGGTGAACGTGGCGAACAGTTCCCGTTCGCCGATACTCCACGCCGAGGGGCCGCGCATCAGATCCTGGAGATAATCGCTGTAGGGAGTGCTGAAATAGCGGTGCCGGTACAGCAGCACCTTGATCACGTCGGGCACCTCGGTGCGGCCGAGAACGCGCATGACGCGCAGGGTCCACCGGCCCGGCCGGTCGTGGCCGCGGTCCACCACATCGAGCCTCATGCCGCGCCGCCCATCGCGCGCAGGGCGGCGCGGAGCCGGCGATCGGCGGCCCCGACGGCGGCGACCACGGTGGCCTCGAACACCTCGTCCTCGGACCGGTGCTCGGTCAGCGCCGCGACCTGCTTGTCGGTGACGCGGTAGGCGTGCCGGGCCACGGTGTCCACGAAACGCTCGAGATCGGCCGGGACCGTCGCCGACTCGTCCCCGGCGGCCGCCCGGAATATCGATCTGCGGGTCACGGCGGGCAGGGCAGCGGGAGCCGCTCGCAGGTGCTCGACGAAGCTGTCCCAGTGCTCTGCGCGTGAAGCCATGCGCCCATGATGCAACACGGACAAACACCGCGAACCGCGTTCCGGCGGAACATCTTTCGGTGAACGGTCACAATGGTCCGATAACACCGTAATAGCGCAGGCCGCGAGCGGTCCGGCGGTTCGAGCGACCCGGCCGGTCGATGACGGCTATGAGACACCGCCCGGCCGGATTCGTAGACTTCCGGCGGTGACGGAACCGGAAGATGTGCGGCGGACCCGCCGCGGCTACGACGAGGTGGCCGAGCTGTACCACTCGATGTTCGAGCACGCGCTCGCCGCCAGCCCGTTCGACCGGGCGATGCTGGGCGTATTCGCGGAGCGGGTGGGTACCGGCGCCGTCGCCGATCTCGGCTGCGGACCGGGCCGGATCACCACACACCTGGCCGCGCTCGGGCTCGACGTGTTCGGTATCGATCTGTCCCCGGAGATGATCCGCCTGGCCCGCGCCGCCCGCCCGGACCTGCGCTACGTGGTCGGTTCGATGGAGAACCTGGCGGTGCCCGACGCCGCGCTGGCCGGAATCGTGTCGTGGTACAGCGTCATTCACACGCCGCCGGTCCGGGTGCCGATCATCGTCGCCGAGTTCCGCCGCGTGCTGGCTCCCGGCGGGCAGGTGGCGCTGGCGTTCCAGACCACCGAGGGGGACGACGTGCGGACCCACGACCACAAGGTCGCGCCGAGCTACCTGTGGCCGCCGGACCGGATCGAGGAACTGCTGGGCGAGGGCGGGTTCCGGACCGTGGCCCGGCTGGTGCGGGAGCCGGACGACGAAGCGCATCCGCCGGCGTACCTGCTGGCGGAGAAGTCGTCGGCGAGTTGATCGCCACGGCCCGCGGCCGCCGTGATATCCAGGGCAGATGCAGCCCACACGTGCCTCCTACGACGTCGTCGTCGCCGGTGGCGGCCACAACGGGCTGGTCGCGGCGGCCTACCTGGCCCGCGCCGGACGTTCGGTGCTGGTGCTCGAACAGCAGGACCACATCGGCGGCGCGGCCGTGTCCGAGCGGGTGTTCGACGGCGTGGACGCGCGGCTGTCGCGGTACTCGTATCTGGTGAGCCTGCTCCCGCGGCAGCTGATCCGGGAGCTGGGCCTGCGGTTCGAGACGCGCCGGCGGCGGATCTCGTCGTATACGCCGGTGGGCGATACGGGGCTGCTGATCGATACCGCCGACGAGTACCGCACGCGGTCGAGCTTTCTGCGAATCACCGGTTCCGAAGCGGACTTCCGGGCTTGGCAGGAGTTCTACGGCCGGACCGGACGGCTCGCGCAACGGGTGTTCCCGACGTTGACCCGCCCGCTGCCGACCCGCGCGGAACTGCAACGACTGGTCGACGACGCCGCCACCTGGGAGGCGATCTTCGAGCGTCCCCTGGGCGAGACGATCGAGGCCGCGTTCGCCGACGACACGGTGCGCGGCGTCGTCCTCACCGACGCGCTGATCGGCACCTTCACCCACGCCCACGACCCCACGCTGCGCCAGAACCGCTGCTTCCTGTACCACGTGATCGGCGGCGGGACCGGCGACTGGGACGTGCCGATCGGCGGGATGGGCGCACTGACCGACGCGCTGGCCGCGTCCGCTCGGGCCGCGGGCGCCGAACTGTGCACGGGCCGCGCGGTCACGGCCGTCGAAACCGACGGTGACACAGCGGAAGTCCGCTTCGACGGCGGCGCGGTCGGGGCGCGGCACGTCTTGGTGAACGCCGCGCCGCGGGAGCTGGCGCGCCTGCTCGGCGAACCCGTGCCGGAGCGGCCGGAGGGATCTCAACTCAAGATCAACATGCTGCTCCGGCGGCTGCCGCGGCTGCGGGATTCGGTCGACCCCGCCGAGGCATTCGCCGGAACCTTTCACATCGCCGAGGGATACGGGCAATTGGATCGGGCCTACCTCGAGGCCGAGAGCGGCCGGTTGCCCTCCGCGCCGCCCGCCGAGATCTACTGCCACACCCTCACCGACCCCTCGATCCTCGCCCCCGAGTTGGCGGCACAGGGCGCGCACACCCTGACGCTGTTCGGTGTGCACACTCCCGCAAGCCTTTTCCTCGACGACCCGGACGAGACCAAGCGGCGACTGGTGACCGCCACCCTGGCACAGCTGGATTCCGTACTGGCCGAACCGATCCGGGACTGCCTCGCGGTGGACGCGCAGGGCCGCCCCTGCCTCGAAGCGAAGAGCCCGCTGGACCTGGAACGCGAGATCGGCCTGCCCGGCGGCCACATCTTCCACCGCGACCTGGACTTCCCGTTCCGCGCCGACGACGCCACGGACCCAGCGGCGCGCTGGGGTGTGGCCACGGGTCACCGCAACGTGCTCCTGTGCGGCGCGGGCGCCGTGCGCGGCGGCGGAGTCAGCGGGATCGGCGGGCACAATGCCGCCATGGCGGTATTGGAAAGCTAGCGCGGTGCCGGGTCAGCGGGGGCCGTCGGCGTGGGTGGCGGCAGCGCAGCAGTCGACGAAGCTGTGTACCAAGGGGTTCGAGTCGGCGACCGCGGGCCATGCGACGCCGACGACCATCGGGCCGATGCCCGTCACCGGCCGGTACTCCACGCCCGGCCGGGGGTAGTAGCGCGCCGAGGAGGCCGGGGTGAAGCTGATTCCGAAGCCGTTGCCGATCGCGGTGAGCCACTCGTCGGTGTTGTGCGCGAGCGCACCGACGACCACGGTCTCCGGCGGCCGCGAGTCGGCGCCGATCCAGAAATCGCGCCAGGCACCGCTTTCCGGTGGCGCCGCGACGAACGGCTCCTCCCACAGGTGCTCGAACGCGATCTCCGGGCGGTCGGCCAGGCGGTGGCCGGTGGGCAGCGCGATCCAGCGCGGTTCGGTGAACAGCTCCCGCAGCCGGTAGGAATCCTGGTCGGGGAACGGCAGCCACACCAGTGCGACATCCACGTCGCCGGTCGCCAGTCCCGCGCTCGGCTCGATCCAGCCGAACTGCCGCATATCCACCTGCCAGTCCGGATTGCGCCGCCGGAATTCGGCGACGATCCCGGCGGTGTGCTCGTTCGCCGCGCTGGCGATGAACCCGACCCGCAGCACCCGGGCGGCCCGCGCGGCGCCACCTTTGGCCGCCCGCAGTATCGCGTCCCAGTCGGCCAGCAGCCCCGGAATCCGTTCGGCCAGCACGCGTCCCGCCTCGGTCAGCGTCATCCCGGTGTGCGAGCGCTCGAACAGTTCGACGCCGAGCCTGGTTTCCAACTGCCTGATCTGCTTGGTCAACGCCGGTTGCGACACGTAGAGCCGCCGCGCCGCACGAGTCAGATGACCCTCCTCGGCCACAACGGCGAAGTACCGCAGCAGACGGGTGTCGATGTCCATGGCATCGATCGTGGTCTATCTCACCGGACGACGGGTAGTCCCGCGCCGGGTTCGGAGAGCCACAGCAGCCAGTGGGGGACGATCAGGGCGGCGAACTCCTCGTAACCGGCGGCGCTGGGGTGGTAGCCGTCGCCGGCGGAGACCTCGCGCATCCAGGTTCCGCTGTTGCGCAACGCCTGATGCACGCGGACGTACGAAACGCCTTCGCCGTCACAGGCTTCCGACAACGCGGCATCCAATTGCCCGGTGCGGTCGTTGTGTTCGTCGTCGTCCACCGGCGGCGGCGCGACGACCAGCGTCGGCCAGCCGTGCGCGCGGGCGCCGCGCAGCATGCCGGTCAGGTGGGCCACCGATTGCTCCGTCGGCAGCGGTGACCGGCCGTCGAGCAGCAGGGTGTCGTTGACTCCGAAGGAGAACACGACCCGGCCGTCGACGCCCGCCGGTAATCGGCGCGCGCATTCCGCCTCCCAGCGCTCCGCGATATCCGCGGAACTCTCCCGCCGCACACCGAGGTTGTAGTAGGTCAGCGGCTGACCGGCGCCGGCCGCACGCGCCGCGAGACGGCCCGCCCAACCCAGGCACTGGCGGTCCCCGAGGCCGGCCACCAGCGAGTCACCCACGAAGCAGATACGGACATCTCGAACCACCGTGTGATGGTTTCACGCCGCGCACCGGTTGTCGGGACAAAGGCCGGAATCCACGCACGACGCGCACGCAATAAGATCGCGGTGGTTTGTCCGGGAGGGAGTACGTATGGCAACGGAGGCGCCGCTACCGCGGTGGTTCATCGATCTACTGGCGCATCGCCGCTGGATCCGCCGGACCCGTCCGTTCCCGCACGTCTATGTCCGTGATGTCTTCACCGAGGTGTTCTACCGGCGGCTGGCCGAGGAATTCGAGCGGGTGCACCGGGAGCCGGGCCGGTTCACGCCGGTCGCCGACGACTACAACGCGACCGGGCTGAGCCTGGCCGCCGTGCGCAACGGCCCCCTGGAGGTCTTCCTGTCCCGGGCGTGGCACGACGTGATCGAGCGGGTCGCGGGCGTGCGGGCCAGCGGCGACGTGGAGGGTTCGCTGCACCACCACGCACCGGACGGCCCGCCCGGCCGGCCGCATCACGATCTGGCGCCCGCCTGGTTTCCGGGCACGCCGCCCGGACCGACCGCGGTCGGCCTGCCCGACAGCTCGATCGATCTGCGCACCGGCGCCCGGCCGCCGGGGACGCCGGCCCGGGAGCTGGTGCGCGCGGTCGCGGTGCTGTTCTATCTGAACAATCCGCAGTGGCGGCCCGGCGACGGCGGCGAGACCGGACTGTTCGCCGATATCGGCGCGGCGGATCCGCGAGCCACCCTCGCCGTGCCCCCGCTCGACAATTCGATGGTGGTGTTCGAGTGCACGCCGCGGTCCTGGCACACCTTCCTGGGCGCCAACACCGCCGCCCGCAACAGCGTGGTGATGTGGCTGCACCGGCCCAGGGACGAGGCGGCGCGCCGCTGGGGAGGAGACCGCATTGCCGAGTGGTGACAACCGCCGGGTGTGCCTGCTGACCGGAGCCGGCGGGGTGCTGGGCGACGCCTTCTGCCGCGCCTTCCACACCCGTTACGACGTCGTCGCGGTCTGCCGCACCCGGACACCGGCGGCGCCGTCGCAGGAGGAGTGGTTCATCGACCCGCTGGAGCCGTCGAAACCGCTGCCGGACAACGACTCCCGCGTCTTCGTGGTGCGCGCCGACCTGACCCGCGACGGCGAGGTGGAGCGGGTGGTGGACCTGGCGCTGGCGAAGTTCGGCGCGGTGGACCTGCTGGTCAACAACGCCGGGCACGCCCGGATGCAGCCCCGCGGCATCGTCGACGGCGACGCCGCGCTGGACCAGTTCGATCCGCACTTCGCGCTGAATGTCGGTGTGCCGCTGCGGTTGTCGGCTAGGCTGGCGCAGCGCTGCTGGCTGCACAGTGACGCGGACAACCGCGCGCGCAACCGCAACATAGTCAACGTGTCGAGCATCTCGGGTTCCCGCGTGTACCCGGGCGGGCAGGCCGTGTACGCGGCGTCGAAGGCGGCGCTGGATCAGCTGACCCGGCACCTCGCCGCCGAGTTCGCCGAGTTCGGGGTGCGGGCGAACGCGATCGCGCCCAACTCCTTCCCGGCGCTGGTGCCGACCGAGCAGGTGGCCGCGGCCGTCGCCGAACTCGACGCGGGCGACATGACCGGCGGGGTCTACAGCGTGGGCGTGCCGGACGCGGCGACCGGACAGCACGCCCGCACGGTGGCCGAGCGACCGGGGTGAACGGGGAAGGCGACGACGACCGGCGCGCTGCCCCGGACGCACCCGGCCGACGGCGTGTTGGCACCGGGCGCCCGGCAACGCTCCTGCATACTCACACCCGAGCCGACCCCGGGACCGCCGCTCCCTCGATCCGAAAGTTCCGATACGACATGCGAGTCGACGGGCGGGAGATCCCCGTCTCCGGCAGCCTGCTGCAACCGCGGATCCGGCGCACCAGCGATATTCTGCGCGTGGTGCTGTCGGCGCTGCTGGTGGCGCTCGTCATCGCCGGCTCGCTGATCACCCGGCCGCGCTGGGAGGCGCTGGAGCGCTCGCTGTCCGACATCGTCGGCTTCCTGACGCCCGAGCAGTCGAACCTGGTCTACCTGCTGTACGGCGTGGCGATCGTCGCGCTGCCGTTCGCGATCCTGGTGCGGCTGATCTTCCGGTGGCAGTGGACGCTGCTGTTCGGCTATCTCGCCGCCGGGCTGATCACGGTGGTGCTGCTGTCGATCACCGGCACCGGGATCTCGGCGCCGCAGTGGCATCTGGTCGTGCCCGAACAGCTGGACACGTTCCTGTCGCAGTTCCTCGACGACCCGCGCTGGATCGCCATGCTCACCGCCATGCTGACGGTGGCGAGCCCGTGGCTGCCGGTGTCGTGGCGGCGCTCGTGGTGGGCGCTGCTGCTGGGTTTCGTACCGCTGCATCTGTTCGTCAGTCTGGTCGTGCCGTCGCGGGCGATGTTCGGCCTCGCGGTCGGCTGGTGCGTCGGCGCGGTGATCGTGCTGCTGGTGGGCACGCCCGCGCTGGAGGTGCCGTTGGACTCGGCGGTGCGGGTGCTGGCCAAGCGCGGTTACACCGTCACCGGCTTCACCGTGCTGCGTCCGGCCGGGCCGGGGCCGCTGCAACTGTCGGCCGAGACCGGACCGCAGCATCGGCTCGTCGTGGAGATCTACGGCCAGAACCAGCGCAGCTGGGGCATGCTGCGGCAGCTGCGCCGCTGGCTGACCTTCCGGGCGGGCGAGCGGACACCGGCCTTCGCCTCGCTGCGGCGCGCGGTCGAGCACCGGGCGCTGATGGGCATCGCGATCGGTGATCTGGGCCTGGCGAGCAACAAGCCGCTCACCGTCGCCGCCCTGGAACGCGGCTGGACGCTGTACGCGCACACGGTGCCGCGCGGAACCACGCTGTCGGCCACCGACAGCGAGGCCGTGCTCACCAATGTCTGGTACGCGCTGCAGAACATGCACCGCGCCCAGATCTCGCACGGCGACCTGCGCGCCGAGGAGATCCGGGTGGTCGAGGGCCGGGTGCTGTTCGGCGGGTTCATGTCCGCCGAATTCGGTTCCTACGAGCCGCGCTTCTCCTCCGACGTGGCGCAACTGCTGCTCTCGACCAGCGCCCTGTTCGGCACCGAACTCGCGGTGCGCACCGCGATTCACGTGCTCGGCGCGGACGCCGTGCTCAATGCCTCACGGCGGCTGACGAAGTCGGCGCTGCCCGCGCACGTGCGCAAGTCGGTGCCCGATCCCGGACGCCTCATGAAGCAGACCCGCGAACAGGTGCAGCAGCAGACCGGCGAGGACCGCATCGAGGCCGCGCGGATCACGCGGTTCTCGCGGGGGCAGTTCATCCAGCTGGTGTTGCTGATCGCCCTGGTCTACGTCGCCTACCCCTTCATCAGCCAGGTGCCCACGTTCGTCACCGAACTGCGCACGGCGAACTGGTGGTGGGCGCTGCTCGGGCTGACGGTCTCGGTAGGCACCTATATCGGGGCCGCCATGGCGCTGTGGGGTTGCACGTCGGAGTCGGTGAACTTTCCGAAACTGCTGCTCGCGCAGGTGGCCAACACCTTCGCCGCCACCACGACACCCGCCGGCGTCGGTGGTCTCGCGCTGAACGTGCGGTTCCTGCAACGGAACGGGCTGGGCGCGGTGCGCGCCACCGCGGCCGTGGCGTTGCAGCAGTCGGTACAGGTGATCACGCACGTCGTGCTGCTGCTGTTCTTCAGTGTGGCAGCGGGGGTTTCGGCGAATCTGGGGCACTACGTCCCCAGCGCCACCACGCTGTACCTGGTGGCGGGCGCGCTGCTGGGGCTGGTGGGTATCGCCATGTTCGTGCCGACGGTGCGGCGCTGGCTGCGCACCGAGGTCCGGCCGCAGCTCGCGGAGGTCGTCACCGAGTTGCGCGCCCTCGCGCACAGCCCGACCCGCCTGGCGATGATCGTCGGCGGGTGCGCCGCCATCACGCTCGGCGCGGCCGGGGCGCTGTGGGCCAGCATCGAGGCGTTCGATGGCAGCGCCACTTTCGTCACCGTGACCGTGGTGACCATGATCGGCGGGACGCTGGCGTCCGCGGCGCCGACGCCCGGCGGGGTCGGCGCCGTGGAGGCCGCGCTGATCGGTTTCCTCGGCGCGTTCGGAATCGACCTGTCGATCGCGGTGCCCGCGGTGCTGCTCTACCGGGTGCTGACCTGCTGGCTGCCGCTGTTCTGCGGATGGCCGATCATGCGCTGGCTCACCGCGAATCAGCTGATCTAGCGGCGGCGGTCGGCGGGGACGCCGAGTTCGTCCAGCGCTTGCTCCGCGGAGAGGCAGCCGGCGGTGGTGAGCCCCAGGTTCGCCAGTGCCGCCTCGTGGGCCTCCGGTGTGGCGGCGGTGACGCAGTCCGCGATCGGATGCACCGTGAAACCGAGGTCGGTGCCGTGCCGGGCGGTCTGCTCGACGGTGAGATTCGTTGCGACACCGGTGACCAGCAGCGTGTCCAGGCCGCGGGCGGCCAGCCAGTCCGGCAGCGCGCTGCCGGCCAGGCCGGACAGCTTCTGGTTGTCGAACACCGCGCCGCGCTCGGCCTGGTCGGCCATCGCCGGAATGACCTGCGCCCCCGGCGCTTCCGGCCGGAACGCGGTCTGCGCCGCGGCCACCGACCGCATGAACCCGGTATTGCGCACCAGCCCGCCCTCACCGACGGGAATGGTGAACCTGGTGAACACGACCGGTAGTCCGGCCTGTTGCGCGGCGGTGTGAAACACGGTCGCGTGGTGCACGACTCCGCTGGTGGCGACGGGTTCGGCCAGCATCGGCCCGAAGAATCCTTCGGACTCGATGACATTGACCTGCCAGTGCAGGGCGAGTACCGCGGTGCGGGCGCTGTCGAGGGGCATGAATCCCATACTGCCCCAACTACATCGCCCGCGGCGGCGGAGCCGTCAGGACGAATACTCTTTGCGCAGTTGCACCTTGACGACCTTGCCGCTGGCATTGCGCGGCAGCTCCGGGACGAGCACCAGGTCCTTGGGGTGCTTGTAGCGGGCCAGGTTCTCGTTGAGGAACGGTGTCAGCTCGTCGAGAGTGAGCGTGTCGTCCGGGTTCGCCAGGGCGACAACGGCGACCGGCACCTCGCCCCACTTCTCGTGCGCGCGGCCGACGACGGCGGCCTCGTGAATCTTCGGGTGCGCGAACAGGACGTTCTCCACCTCGGCGCAGTAGATGTTCTCACCGCCGGAGATGATCATGTCCTTCTTGCGGTCCACCACGTAGACGAAGCCCTCGTCGTCGGTGCGGACCAGGTCGCCCGAGTGGAACCAGCCGCCGGCGAACGCCTCCGCGGTGGCCTCGGGCTTGTTCCAGTAGCCCTGCATGAGAGTCGGTCCGCGATAGACGATCTCGCCGATATCGCCGGGTGCGACGTCGTTCATCTCGTCGTCGACGATGCGGGCCTGGATGGTCGGGATGGGGCGGCCCACCGAACCCAGCTTGCGCAGCGCGTCGCGGCCCTCCAGCACGCACGTGATCGGTGACATCTCGGTCTGGCCGAACACCGCGACGTTCTGGGCGTCGGGGAAGCACTCGGCCATCGCCCGCAGCACCGTGTCCGACGCGGGCGCCGCACCCCAGCTGAGCATCTTCAGCGCCGTCTTGCGCTGCTTGACCGTGGGCTCCTCGCAGATCAGCTGCCACTGCGCGGGTACGCAGAACGCGGTGGTGGCCTGCTCGGCCTCGACGGCGTCGAGGAACTGGGTCGGGTCGAACGCGCCCAGCGGATGCAGCACGGTCTTGCTGCCGAGCTGGAAAGCCGGTGCGAGACTGCCCAATCCGGCGATGTGGAACAGCGGCGAGGTGCAGAAGCCGACCGACTCCGGGGTGAGATCCATGGCCCGGATACAGGTCAGCGCCTGCGCGGTCAGGTTGGCGTGCGACAGGATCGCGCCCTTCGGGCTGCCGGTGGTGCCCGAGGTGTACATGATCAGGCAGGGCGTGTCCTCCGGAATGTCCAGCGGCGCATGGGGTTCGCCCTGCTCCGCCAGCGCGTCGTCGTAGCCGAGCACACCCTCGGCGCTCTGCCCGCCGATCACGACACAGGTCTCGAGCGCCGGGGACTGCGCCATCACACCGGTGGCCAGTGGCTGCAGCACGGCATCGGTGACGACCGCCTTCGCCCCCGAGTCGGCGACGATGTAGGCCACCTCGGGCGGGGTCAGCCGGAAGTTGACCGGCACGGCGATCGCGCCGAGCGCGTTGATCCCGAACACCGCCTCCAGGTATTCGGGGTAGTTGAGCGCGAGGATCAGGACGCGATCGCCGAACCCGACCCCTCGGCGGGCCAGCGCATCGGCGAACTTCAGCGAACGCTCGTGCAGCTGCTTCCAGGTGGTGTCCTGCCCCCGGAACCGGATCGCGACGCCGTCCGGGCGCATCAACGCGTGCGTGGCCAGCTGGTTGTTCCAGTGGTTGCGCCGCGACCGGATCGGCTCGTCGAGCGATTGGGCACCGGTGGTCATGCTGTAGTCCTCTCAGGCCGTCGGCTGAACATTTGCGAGAATACCAACTAACTTTTCACCGTGACAAGGGTTACAGAGAGGAATCGGCAGCGTGTTTCTCACCTGATCATACTCCAGTTCAGAGGGCAAATATCTGGAGATGCGGACGACCTATGCGGCTGGCAGAGCATCGACGCCTGTCAGGCGATTAGCAAACTGCGACTTACATCGAGGTTGAACTCGGCATCGTACCCGTGCCACCATCGAGCCCAACCGCGAGCGCGTGTGCCCGCGGGCGGACAGCAGGGAGGACAACCGATGTTGCGGACCAGGTTCACCGAGGAATTCGGCATCGAGCATCCGATCGTGCAGGGCGGCATGATGTGGGTCGGCCGGGCCGAACTGGTGGCGGCCGTCGCGAACGCCGGTGGCCTCGGCTTCATCACCGCGCTCACCCAGCCCACCCCCGACGATCTGCGCAACGAGATCGCACGCGCCCGCGAACTCACCGACAAGCCGTTCGGCGTGAACGTGACGATCCTGCCGTCGATCAACCCGCCGCCGTACGAGGAGTACGTCCGGGCGATCGTCGAATCGGGGGTGAAGATCGTCGAGACCGCGGGCAGCAATCCCGAGCCCTTCCTGCCGTACTACAAGGAGGCCGGGGTCAAGGTGCTGCACAAGTGCACCAGCGTCCGGCACGCGCTCAAGGCGCAGAAGATCGGCGTGGACGGCGTGTCCATCGACGGCTTCGAATGCGCCGGACATCCGGGTGAGGACGATGTGCCGGGCCTGATCCTGATCCCCGCCGCCGCCAAGGCCCTGGAGATCCCGATCATCGCCTCGGGCGGCATCGCCGATGCCCGCGGGCTGGTGGCGGCGCTGGCGCTGGGTGCCGACGGGGTCAACATGGGCACCCGGTTCCTGTGCACGCAGGAGTCGGCGGTGCACCAGAAGGTGAAGGAGCGGATCGTCGCCCACAGCGAGCGCGACACCCAGCTCATCTTCCGCACCATGCACAACACCGCCCGCGTGGCCGACAACGAGATCAGCCGCAAGGTCGTCGAGATCGAAGCGGCCGGCGGCACATTCGAAGACGTTCGCGACCTGGTCGCCGGCGCCCGCGGCCGACGGGTATTCGAGGAGGGCGATCTCGACGCCGGGATCTGGTCCGCGGGGCAGGTACAGGGGCTCATCGACGACATCCCCACCTGCGCGGAGTTGATCTCCCGCATGGTCGCGGAGGCGGAGGGGCTGATCAACGATCGGCTCGCGTCTTTCGTGGGGTGAGCGGACCACGCCCCTACGCGCGGGCGAGTACCGCGTTGTAGTCGTGGCTGGCGATGACCTCGATGCCGGCGGGTAGCGCGTGCAGGCGCTGGACGGTTTCGAAGGTCTTGTCGCGGTCGGCGTCGAAAAGCCTGCCCGACATGGGCGCCTTCTCTCGAATCAGCTCGATCTGCACGGTGTTCCAGATGGCGTCGCCGACCAGCAGGACGCGGGTGCCGTCGTCGACCGCGAGCAGTACGCCGATGCTGCCGGGGGTGTGGCCGGGCAGGTCGACCAGGATCACCGCGCCGTCGCCGAACAGGTCGTGGCTGCGGGTGAAGGTGAGCACGGGCGGACCGTCGAGTTCGATATTGCCGATCCGGCGGTCCCGCAGGGGCGCGCGGACCACGCCGTAGGGCGCGGTGTCACCGTTCATCGCCCATTCGTATTCCATTGCGGGAACGCGCAATTCGAGCGACTCCGGCATGTCGAGCAGGCCGGAGATGTGGTCCCAGTGCAGGTGCGTCGCCAGCGCGAAATCGATGTCGTCGCCGGAAAGGTCGCGACCCGCCAGCGCGTCGGCGAGGCCGAGCACCGGTTTCTCGGGCGAGACCAACAGGCCGACCGGGAACGGCATACCGGGCAGTACGCGCTTGTGCACGGCCGCGCAGATCGCCGGGTCCACCAGGAACCGGGCCCGCGGGTGCTCGATCAGGAAGGCGCCCATCGCCATCGGCAGCGAGCGCAGCGTGCGTAGCCCCTCCGCGACGACGGCGGCGGGCGCCGAGGTGCGGGCCTGCACCAGTGCGGTCAGCGCGACCTTCGCGCGGGCCGGCGGCAGCTCGGCCGCCGTCAGACTCGCGAGGAACACGGGGTCCGGGCGGCGCGGCCGCAACAGGCGACGCGGGGTCGCGAACAACGCGGAACAGCAGTCGGCCAAGGCGTGTGCGGTGGCGGGTCGCCCGGCGGCGAGGTCCGGCTGGATGGTCGGTTGGTCCACAGCGCCACGTTATTCGATCGGCGCGACGCCCCGGAAGCCTCTTCTCCGCAGGGCAAGTTCTCGGCATAATCGCCGGGGGACACCTGACGGCCGGTGATCTCCACCGGATGCGGGAGGGAGCACCCAGATGGGTCACAGCAAGACGATCGAGCCTTACGCGACGCCATGACGGAGCCCCCGCCCAGCCCGTCCACCGCACCCGCCGCAGCGGGCCGGAACGCGCCAGCACCCACCGCCCCTCCCCCACCCACCTCCGCAAGGCCCCGGCAACAACCCCGCACACGCCACGTACCGCGGTGCCGCACTGCCACATTCGCCGAGCAACGGCCGGACGGTGACCGGCGGGAAGTGCGGCGTCAGGCTTTGCCGTGCAGCGGTCTTCAGCGCTGGATCGGTGCGCTGTCATGGCGGCGGCCGCTGCGAGGCGGCTGCCCGGTGGTGTCGGATGAGGTATGCGGGGCGAATTGCGGTGCGCTGGGCCGGACGGTTGCCGGGGTGGGGCGATGAGTGGGGTGTTGTTTCTGTTCTCCGGGCCGGGTGGGGAGCACGGTCGGATGGGGCGGGCGCTGGCGGCGCGGTATCCGGTGTTCGCGCGGACGGTGGATGCCGCGACGGAAGCCGTGGTGCGGGCCGGTGGGCGGCGCGTGTGGACGCCGCGGCACGGGTTCGCTAAGAGTTTGGAGACGGCCGATGCGGTGCAACCGGCGCTGTACGTCTATCAGCTCGCGCTCGCGGAGCTGGTGCGGGCGTGGGGAATTCGTGCCGACGCGGTGGTGGGGCACGGGGCGGGGGAGGTCGCGGCCGCGGTGGTCAGCGGTGCGCTGACACCGGCCGACGGCGCGCGTGTCGTCACCACCCGCGGGCACACCCTGGCGCGGCTGGCGGACCCGGGGGCGGCGGCCGTGGTGGAGGCGGCGGCCGAGGATGTGCGGCGGCTGGTGGAGCCGATGCGGTCGGCGATCTCGATCGCGACGGTGAACGGCCCTCGTTCGGTGGTGGTGACCGGAGTGCCGCGCTACGTCGAGACGCTGGTGCGCCGCGCCCGGCGGCGCGGACTGTCCGCCCGGCTCAGCACCGTCGACCCGCTGACACATGTCCGCACCGACCAGGATGCGCTGCCGGAGTTCGCCTCTCGGCTCGACGGGGTGCTGGCGCGCACACCCCGCGTGCCCTTCTACTCGACCGTGCGCCGCGGGCGCGTCAGCACCGACGCCGACCTCACCGCCGAGTACTGGGCCGAGAACGCCTCGGGCGCGGTGGAATTGGACGCGGCGTTGGCAGCGGCCGCCGCGAACGGCCTGTCGACAGTGGTGGAGATAGCTCCCGACCCGACACTCACCTCCGCCGTCCGCGACAACCCGGCCTTCGCCGACTCGACATACCCCCTCGTGGTCGGCGACAACGAGGCCGAGTCCTTCCTGGAGGCAGTGGCCCGGCTGTACGCGGGCGGTCGGCTGACCGCACCCGCGCGCATCACGACCGACATTCCTCCGGCCGATTCCCAGACCACCGAGCCACGCATTCGGAGTGCCGACACCCGAGCCGACGATGGCCGAACCGACATTCGTTCGGCCGACTCGCGCGCCACCGACTCACGGGACGACGATGCACGCACGGCGGGAGCGTCGTCCGCCTCGGGCTCGGAGGGTATCCGGCCGGTCGACGCTCGCTCCACCCTCACGGGACCAGCGGCGGGCGAGAGTGCCGAAATGCCAAGACATTCGGCCGATAAGACGGAGGCTCTGCGCGGGGTGGCCGTGTACGACCCCACGGTGGCGACAGCTACGGAGTGGGCGGCATCGATTCTCAACGAGGAGTGCTGGGTGCCGGTCGAGCGGTCGGGTCGGGGCGTCCCGGCGGATCCGCCGTTCTATCAGGGACTCGTGGTGGGCGAGTCCGCGGCGGCGGCGGGACTCGAGGAGCACTTGAGTCGCCGCATTCCGGCGCTGCGGATCACGCGTGATCCGGTGGACGCCGGGCCGATCGTCGCGTCGATGCTGGCCGATCACGCGGTGCCGACGGCGGTGGCGCTGGTGTGGTCGACGCCGGAACTGCCGGGGCCGGTGACCACGGGCGTCGCCGGGGCGCTCGATGTACTGCAACGACTGCAGGACAGCGCGGCGGTCGCGACCTTGACGGTGGTGCTGACCGATCGAGCATCGCTGACACAGCACGCGATCGCCGGTCTGGTCCGGTCCCTGCAATTGGAGTCGCGGATACCGACCCGGCTGATCTGGACCTCCGACGACGACCCCGCGCCGGTGGCGGATCTCGTGCTGGAACCCGCTGGGCCGCAGGAGGTCAGGGTCTTCGAGCATACGGTCACCGCGCGGCGTTTCCGGACCGCGCCCGGTGCTCCCGCGCCGATCGGCGTGCGGCCCGAGGGCACCTATGTGGTGACCGGTGGTCTCGGCGCGCTCGGTTCGGTGGCCGCGCGCTGGCTGCTCGACGCCGGCGCCCGCGACCTGGTGGTGCTGACCCGCACGCCGCGCCCGCTGCCGCAGCTCCTCGAAGGTCTGGACGACCGGATCGTCGTGGTCCGCTGCGACGTGACCGATCGCGCCGATCTGGCCAACGCGCTGTTCGACATCCGGGCGTGCGGATCCACCATCCGGGGCGCGGTGCACGCGGCCGGTGTCCGGCGCGACGCCGAATTCGCCACTGTGACACCGGCTCTGCTGGCGGAGCTGTTCGAACCCAGAGCCGGTGCGGCCCGCCATCTGATCGATCTCACGGCGGCCGATCCGATCGATTTCGTACTGCTGTCCTCCTCGGCCACCGGTGCGCTCGGCGCGCCGGGGCAGGCCGCCGACGCCGCCGCGCACGCCGCCCTGGACGCGCTGGCGCGCAACCGCGTCGACGACCGGGTGCGCAGCATCGGCTGGGGCCATTGGATTTCCGGCCCGGTCACTCCCACGACCGACGCGCGCTGGCGCCGGGCCGGTGTGACGCCGTTCGACGTGGCGCGCGGCACCGCCGTGTTGTCCGTCGCACTCGCCCATCGCACGCCGACCCTGCTGGCGCTGGACTACACCCCGACCGGCGATACCTCACCGATGGCAACCAGACTGCGTGACGCGATCCCCCAACGCCCGGCCCACGTCCGACCCCGCAGCGTGGCGGACGACCTCACCACCCTGCCCGGCCGCCCGCCGGTCGCCTCGCTGAGCGCGGCCCTCGCGGAGAACATTCGCCCTGCGCGCCATCGCGATTCGCCTTGACCGGGGCCGACCGTAAGGAATGCCGTGAGTATCGCGGAATTATCGGCAAGGCGACATGCGCACAGCGAACCCGATCAGTCCGGATCGCGGCCGAGTAGGCGGTCCGTTTCACGCCGTTCGCGTTTGGTGGGGCGGCCGGAGCCGCGATCGCGGCGGGGCATGGTGGCGAGGACTTCCGGCGCGGGCGGCGGTGGGGACTTGTCGATCAGGCATTGGGCGGCGATGGCCGCACCCACGCGCTTGGCGATGACGCGTTCCACGACGACGATGCGTTCTACGCCGTGCACTCGCACGCGGACTTCGTCGCCGGGCTTGATCTGGTGAGCGGGTTTGACCGCGACGCCGTTGACGCGGACATGCCCTGCTCGGCAGGCCGTCGCGGCCGCCGATCGAGTTTTGAACAAGCGCACCGCCCACACCCAGGAATCGATCCGGGCGGTGCCGAGTGTCTGATCCGTCTCTCCGCGCATACGTTCAGAAGGTTACGCGCGGGGCGGAGCCAGGCAATAGGTCAGGCGACGCGACGCGCGGTGACGATCGTGTCGGGGTTCAGGTGCGAGTACTCGACGGGCTCGCCGGCCTGCGGCGCGTGCAGGATCTGACCGTCACCGGCGTACATGGCCACGTGGCCGCCGCCGTTCTGGATGATCAGGTCGCCCGGCTGCAGGTCCTGGAAGGCGACCGGCTTGCCGACGTGCGACTGCTCGAAGCTGGTGCGCGGCAGGTCGATTCCGGCCTGCTTGTAGGCCCACTTCACCAGGCCGGAGCAGTCGAAGCCGTTCGGGCCGTTGCCGCCCCAGACGTACTGGGCGCCGATCTTGCTGCGCGCGGCATCGAGGGCGATGTCGCCGTTGCTGTTCGGCTTCTGCTGGTCGAACAGGCCGCCGAAGCCGGGCGCGGCCGGGCCGGGAGCCATGGCCTGCGGCGCCGCCATGGACTGCTGGAAGCCCTTGATCTCGTCGGCGTGGTCGGCGAGTGCCTGGTTGGCCTGAGCGACCTGCTGGTCGTACTCGGGGCCGAGCGGCACGTCGAAGTTGCCGAACCCGGGGACGTTGATGGTCGCTGCCTGCGCCGAAATGGCCGGCATAGCACCAGTGGAAGCGGCGACGGCGCCGAAAACCAGCGCACCCTTCACGGAATTCGGGAGCCGAGATTCCCGCTGCAAGCTGTGTTTACCCACCGAGCTGAGTCTCCTGTTTCTTCCTGCCCACCCACCGACCGGGTTAGCTGACGGGTTCGGGCCGGGAAGTTCGGCCCTACCCTTCGACCGTGTGGCCGAAAGGGATTCACCCCACAAACCTGGGTCCCCGGCTCGGTGATCGGGCTGCCCACCCGGCCACCGATTAGGCGGTAACTCGATGGGCCGCCTCGCCTGCGAAGCGACTGACTCCATCGGGTCACGAAGAGATTACGACGAGCGCGCCGTGTTGTCCACCCCACAGCGCAGCGTGTTCGGCAGCGTCCGCGAACCCCCAGGACAGCTTCCGATTTCGCGTATTCGGGCCGGTGATAACGACTCCGCATCACTGCTGGCAAGGGTGTTATCGAACCGAGAAGCGCCGGCGTTACCGTCCCGGACGCGCTCAGTTGTCCGAACCGCCACGCGTCTGCAATGTCCGTTCCAGCGCGCTGATCCGTTCGCGCGCCTCGGCCAGTTCGACCTCCAGCCGTCCCAGCGCCATCACCAGCGGGCCGACGGCGAGATCGGCGACCAGTTGGGGATCGTCGAAGCCCTGCGCGATCGCCGACAGGATGTTGCGGCGGATGTGAGTGGCCACCGGAGCGTTCTCGGGCACGTTCCAGGATTCGACGACCTCGACGACGGTGGGGACGGGTTCCTCCGACATGACTCTCCCTGCGCTGGGACCGGTTTCATGACATTCTCCAGCGTAGGTAGCCGTTCTCGGTGCGCGCATGCCGGACGATAGCTATCTCTAGGGCTTTCCGTAGATGCCACGAGAATGTGGTCGCGACAGGCTACGGTGTACGGGCATGGACCCCGTGCGGAATCCGTATGCCCCCGGCGCCGGTCAGCGACCGCCCGAACTCGCCGGACGCGCCAAGCAACTCGACACCTTCGACATCGTGCTCGAGCGCGTCTCGCGCGGACGTCCCGAGCGCAGCGTGATGCTCACCGGACTACGCGGCGTCGGAAAGACGGTCCTGCTCAACCAGCTTCGTTCCATCGCCCGCTCGCGCGGTTGGGGCACCGGCAAATTGGAGGCCCGGCCCGACCAGGAACTGCGCCGGCCGCTGGCCTCCGCGCTGCACATGGCGGTGCGGCAGGTCGCCGTGGCGCACCGCAATCCGGAGATGGTGGACGATTTCCTGGGCATCCTGAAGGCCTTCGCCCTGCGGGCCACGGCCGACAAGGGCATGCGTGAGCGGTGGCAACCCGGCATCGACGTCCCGGCCGTCACCGGGCGCGCGGATTCCGGCGATATCGAGATCGATCTGGTGGAGCTGCTGATGGAGGCCGGTCAGCTGGCACAGGACAGCGGCGTCGGCATCGCGATCTTCATCGACGAGATGCAGGACCTGGGCCCGGCCGACATCTCCGCGATCTGCGGCGCGTGCCACGAGCTGAGCCAGGAGGCGGCGCCGCTGATCGTGGTGGGCGCGGGCCTGCCGCATCTGCCCGCGGTGCTCTCGGCGTCGAAGAGTTACTCCGAGCGACTGTTCGGCTACCACAAGATCGACCGGTTGGACCGTGAGGCCGCCGACCTGGCCCTGATCGCGCCCGCCGAGCGGGAACAGGTGAAGTTCACCGAGTCGGCACTGGATGTGCTGTACCACAAGGCCGATGGCTACCCGTATTTCGTGCAGGCCTACGGCAAGGCGACCTGGGATGTGGCGGCGCAGAGCCCGATCGGCGCCGAGGACGTCGAATTGGCCGCGCCCGCCGCCGAGGAGGAATTGGCGGTCGGCTTCTTCGGCTCCCGGTACGAGCGGGCCACCCCCGCCGAGCGAGAGTACATGCGCGCCATGGCCGATCTGTCCGGCGACGACGGTCCGGTGGCGACCGCGGCGGTCGCCAAAGAGCTGGGCCGCAAGCCCGCCTCGCTGTCACCGGCCCGCGACGGGCTGATCAAGAAGGGATTGATCTACTCCGCCGAGCGCGGCACCATCGGCTTCACGGTTCCGCACTTCGGACGCTACCTGCGCAGCGTCAGTACCTAGACCGGAATCACGGCAGGTGGACGCAGCGCCCGTCGAAGCTGCCGTCGGATTCCCGGAATACGGGCCAGCGCAATGCCTTCGAGCGCGTTTCCGGCCCGTAGATGCCGTCGACCGCCGCGCCGGATTCGGTCTGCCGATGCTGCACGGCATTGCGGGTCGCGTTGTCGTAGGCGCTGCTCACGGTCAGCGGGATGTGCTGGCACAGCGTGAGCGCCTGCTGCAGGGCGGCCACCGAGTCGCCCTGGTCGCCGACGCCGAGCAGGCACCTGCCATCGTCGTGATCGGCTGCGCCGCTGGGCAATTGCGCGTACGCGCCGCCGCCGACCGGGACGCGGGCGCGCCAGAAGCAGTGCTTGCTCGTCACCGGTGCGGCACTGCTGTGCGGCGCGCCGGACGACCCGGCGGGCTTATCCGGTTGTGCGACAAGGGCTCCCACGACACCGGCGACGGCCGCCGCGGTGACCGCACCGGCGATCGCCGTCCAGCGCGACCATCGCCGGGAACGGCTCGGAGCCGTCGTGCCGCCCGGCGCCGCACCACCGCGCAGGACCGTGGTCACCGCCGCCGCGAATTCGGTGCAACTCTGGAATCGCGCATCGGGGTCGTCCGCCATGGCCCGCGCGATCACGGCGTCCAATCCGGGCGGCACCTCGGCCTGGGCGCGGGTCGGGGCGTGCGTGGCGTCGTCGGGCCGGGTGGACCTGGCCTCCGGGCGCGGCGACCGCCCCGCCGGGTGCCCGCCGGTGAGCAGTGCGAGCAGGGTGGCGCCCAGGGAGTAGATGTCGGCGCGCCGATCCGCGGAGCGGCCCGCGAGCACCTCCGGCGCCGCGTACGCGGGAGTGCAGTCCAGCCAACCGGTTTCGGTCACGGTGGCGTCCGCGTCGACGGTGCGGGCCAGCCCGAAATCGACGACCAGGATCCGGTCGCCGTCGTCACCGTCGGCCACCAATAGGTTCGACGGCTTCACGTCGCGGTGCAGCAGGTTCTGATCGTGGGCGTGCTGCAGTCCGCGCGCGGCCGCGCAGACGATGCCCGCGGCGCGTTCGGGGGCCAGCCCGGCGGGCTCGCGGCGGATGAGCTCACCGGCGTCGGTACCGGGCACGTACTGCATCGCTATCCACAGCGCGTCGTCCTCGGCGCCGCGGTTGTACACCGACACCACGTTCGGGTGATCGAGCCGGCACGCCATCTCCGCCTCGCGGCGAAACAGGCTGCGGTAGCGGGGATTAGCGCCCAGTCGCTCGTCCAGCACCTTCAACGCCACCCGCCGCGGCAGTTCGGGATCGTCGGCGAGGTACACCGCGCCCATACCGCCCGCACCGAGGGTCCGCACGATCGTGTAGCCCGCGAATATCTGCCCTGGCCGCAACAACATCCCGCCCTCCGCTGGGAACCGGTCGTCTCACCCGAACACACTGCCAGCACTTCACACCCGGCCGTCCCCTGTCAAGCGGCGGCACGGCGGGTGATGTCGGTTGCCAGGGCTATCTACAGCTATCTAGCAAAGTGCACAGATTGGCATAGAAAGACATGTCCACGTTCTAGGACGGAAACGTTCCTAGTTGATTTCTACCGTTGTTGCCATGAACAGCACGGAGATTCAGCCCTTCCACATCGACATCCCGCAGTCGGACGTCGATGACCTGCGTCGGCGGCTGGCCGAGACCCGCTGGCCCGCACAGCTTCCCGGCTCCGGCCGCAGTCGGGGCGTACCTGTCGCCGAGGTACGCGAGCTGGCCCGGCACTGGGGCGCCGCGTTCGACTGGCGCGCACAGGAGCGGCGGCTCAACGAGTTTCCGCAATACCGCACCGAAATCGACGGTACGGCAGTGCATTTCCTGCACGTGCGCGCCGCGGATCCGGAGGCGCTGCCCCTGGTGCTGAACCACGGGTGGCCGAATTCCATCGCGGAATTCACCGAGCTGATCGGGAGACTGACCGATCCCCACGGCGACGCCGCGGCGCAGGCCTTCCACGTGGTGGTGCCGTCGGTCCCGGGATTCGGCTTCTCCGACGCGCCACACGACACGGGCTGGACCGTCGAGCGCGTCGCCTCGATGTGGGCGCGGCTCATGGCCCGGCTCGGCTACGACCGCTACCTGGTGCAGGGCGGCGACCTGGGCAGCTATGTGGCCACGGCGCTGGCGGAGGCGGCGCCGGAACATGTCGCGGGGCTGTATATCACCGGCGGCCTGGGCTTTCCGACCGAGGCCGACGTGCCGGAGCTGACCGACGCGGAGCGCGCGGCGTACGACGCCATGATGTCGGCGGACTGGGTGAACGGCGTCGACCACCACGCGCTGTTGCGGTCGGCGCCGCAGACCTTCGACTTCGGCTGGAGCGATTCGCCGGCGGCGGCGCTGGCCTGGATGCGGCAGAAGTTCCACGATTTCAGCGCCGCCGGCGCGCTCGCCGACGCGATAGACCGCGACGCCTTCCTGACGAATCTGAGCGTCTACTGGTTCACGCGCTCGTTCGGCACCTCGGCATGGCCGTATTACGAGAGCACCGGCTTCGCCTGGCCGCGGGGTTCGGCAGCGGTGCCGACCGGCGTGTACAGCGGCCCGCCCGGCATCCGGCGGCTCGCCGAACGCACCGCGAAGGTCGTGCACTGGCCGGAGGACAACCCGTCGGGCCATCACTTCATCGCCATGGACCGACCCGACGCGTACGCCGCCGACCTGCGGAGATTCGTCGCGGCCAGCGGGTAACCGGCCGTCTCGAGGTAAATCTTCCTATATCTAGTCAGATCATTAGATATAGGAAGATTGCCCTACGGCGCCGCTCCCGCGCGGGTCGACGGCAGGAACGGAGTCAACAGGTTCTGCTCGGTGGACGGGCCGAACTGCCATTCGGCGATCCACGGGCCGGTGCCCTCGCTCGGGTCGGACACACCCTCCTCGAGCCATTGGTACCGGCCGTCGAGCACCCCGCGGGCCACCGCGGTGTCGGCCTCGTCGGTGTTGTCCCACAACTCGTCGAACAGGCGCTCGATGCGCAGGCGCGACTGCTTGCAGAAGGTGTCGGCCAGTTCCTCGGCCGCCGCGGCCTCGGCTCCGTCCGCCACGCGCAGCGCCCGCGCCCGGACGCAGGCCGCCGACATCGCGAACAGTTCGGCGCCGATGTCGACGATGCGCCCCAGGAAACCTTGCCGGTACTCGAGTTTCGCCTGCCAGCGGCCCATGGCGTACATCAGCGACCGGGCCTGCTTGCGCGACATCCGCTCGACGAACCGGACATGCTTGGCCAGCGGCCCGAACTCGGCGTAGGTCGCCGGCACCGACCCCGCGCCGACGGCCAGCTGCGGGAACCACTTGGCGTAGAAGCCGCCCGCGCCGACGGCCGCCTTCGCTTTGGCTTTGAATTCCGCGTTGCGATCGACCAGGGCGCCGGCGGCGGCCATGTGCGCGTCGGCCATCTCGCGGGCGATCAGCAGCCGCATGATCTCGCTGGACCCCTCGAAGATTCGGTTGATCCGCAGGTCGCGGACCAATTGCTCGGCGGCGACCGCCCGCTCGCCGCGCGCCCGCAGCGACGCCGCCGTCTCGTAACCGCGCCCGCCGCGGATCTGCACCAGCTCGTCGGCGATCCGGCAGCTCATCTCCGAGGCCCACAGCTTGGCCAGCGCGGCCTCGATGCGGATGTCGTTGCGGTCCTCGTCGCACATGGTGCCGGACAGGTCCAGCGCCGCCTCGAGCGCGAAGGTCGTCGCGGCGATGTAGGACAGCTTCGCGCCGACCGCGGCGTGCTCGCCGACCGGGCGGCCCCACTGCACCCGGGCGGCCGACCATTCCCGGGCGATCTTCAGCGACCACTTGGCCGCGGCCGTGCACAGCGCCGGAATCGCGAGGCGGCCCGCGTTGAGCGTGGTGAGCGCGATCTTGAGACCGTCACCCTCGCGACCGATCAAGTTGGCCTTGGGCACTCGCACGTCGTGCATGCGGGTGACACCGTTCTCGATACCGCGCAGGCCCATGAACGCGTTGCGCCGTTCGACGGTGATGCCGGGGGAGTCGGCCTCGACCACGAACGCGGAGATGCCGCCGCGGCGTCCTTCACCGCGCGGCACCCGGGCCATCACGACGAGCAGTTCCGCGACCACGCCGTTGGTGGTCCACAGCTTGACGCCGTTGAGCAGGTAGGCCTCGCCGTCCTCGGTCGGCGTCGCGGTGCATGCCATGCGGGCCGGATCCGAACCCACATCGGGCTCGGTGAGCAGGAAGGCGCTCACCGCGCCGCGCGCGCAGCGCGGCAGGAATTCGCGCTTCTGCTCCGGCGTGCCCGCCAACTTCAACGGCTCCGGCACGCCGATCGACTGATGCGCCGACAGCAGCACGCCCAGGCTCGGGTGCGCCGACCCGACGACCATCAACGCCTTGTTGTACCCGACCTGCGACAGGCCCTGCCCGCCGTACTCCTCGGGAATCTTGAGCCCGAAACAGCCGAGTTCGGCCAGGCCGCGGACGTATTCGGCGGGGATCTTCGCCGTCTCCTCGATCACGTCGCCGTCGATCGTGTCGACGTAGGCGCGCAGCCGGTCCAGATAGGCCGCGGTCTTGGCGCTGTCCTGCGCCGACGGCTGCGGGTACGGGTGGATCAGGTCGAGCCGGAACCGGCCGAGGAACATCTCCTTCGCGAAAGACGGCTTCGCCCAGGTGGTTTCGCGGGATTCTTCGACGAGAGCGCGGGCCTGTTCTTCGGTGGCGTCTACTTTCGCGGTGGCCGTCATGCTGTCCTCCATCGGACGTGATCAGAATCACATTCGAGTGTAGGAGGGTTTGTTACCCGCCGGTAGAGGTGCGAACGGCACCGTTTCGGCATCGTGTACATAACGGCAGGTTCGCGCGGTTAACGCGCTGGAAATCCCTATCGACAACCGGGCAGGAACGGATTTCCCCGGGAGACATGATGTCCACGATCGCACTACGCGCCGCCGACTTCGACGGTCACCATGTCACCGTCTGCGCGGACGACGGCACACCGCTCGCCGCGCGCGTGTTCGGCTCCGACACCGCACCGCTGACCGTCGTCTTCGTGCACGGCCACTGCCTGCGCACCGAATCCTGGTCGTTCCTGCGGGAGCAGTTGCGGCGGCAGTGGGGCGAGGGCACCCGCATGGTGTTCTACGACCATCGCGGGCACGGCGAGTCGGGCTCGGCCGATCCGGACACCTACACCATCGATCAGCTCGGCCACGACCTCGACGCCGTACTGCGCACCGTCGCCCCGTCCGGTCCCGTGGTGCTGGTCGGGCATTCGATGGGCGCGATGGTGGTGCTGGCCTACGCCCGGCTGTTCCCGGCGGCGGTGGGCTCCCGCATCGTCGGCATCGGACTGCTGGCCGCGGCGGCCGGCGGCCTGACCACCGTGGGCCTGGCGCGCTTCCTGAACCGGCACGCGGTCAGCTCGCTGCGGGCCGCCGTACGCCGCGCGCCGCGGCTGATGCAGACGTCGAAGCGGTTGTCCCGCAGGGTCTTCGAGCCGATGGTGCGCGAGGCCGGGTTCGGAACGCGCAAGGTGAACCCGCACATGGCCGCGATCGCGACCGCGATGCTCAACGACACGCCGCTGCTGACCATGACCAGCTTCCTCGACTCGCTGATCCGCTTCGACGAGAACGCGACCCTGCGGCTGCTGTCCGATCTGCCGACGCTGGTGCTGGCCGGGTCGGCCGACATCATGATCCCCTTCGCGCACTCGGTGGTGCTGGCCTCCCAGCTCAGCGGCGCCGAACTGGTCCGCCTGGACGGCGCCGGGCACAGCGTGATCCTCGAACGCGCCGAGGAGGTGGCGGCCGCGGTGGCGGCGCTGGTCGAACGGGCCGTCGGCGTCGACCGCGGCGCGGCCTATGCCGCAGCGGGCTGAAACGAACAATTTTCGAATCGACACGAGCGCTCGCGCCGAAGATCACGTACTGTGTTGTAGATCACGATGTGCGGTCTGTCACACGGGCTCGAGGAGGTTTCGATGACACGCAGCGAGATTGCTGAGCTGCACTTCGCCGTGGGCCAGCTCCGGCAATGCCTGGGCGCACTGCGGTCCCACTACGGAGACGCCAACTCCGTGCGGCGACTGGAGAACGACCTCGAGCGCCTCACCATAGACGCGGACGAATTCGAGAAGTCGCCCCCGCCCGAGGTTGCCGAGCGACGCGAGCAAGAGGTCATCTACGTCCCGGACAGCAAGTCCGACGAGGCCGCCTGGATGGGCGCGCAGGACGAGGGCCTGGGCTTCCACTCCCGCCCCCGCACGAAGTAATAGTTCGGTCCGCAGCGCGAGTCGGGGCGCCCGGCTCGCGTACGAGTAGTTCCGGCACGGTGCTGCTTCAGGCGCGGTGACGGCCCGAGCGGCGGCTCCGCAGGCCGTGGAATCGCGCTCCCCTGGGGGTATTCGCCGCCGGTGCGGCCGCCGACGACTCGAACAGCATCGCGACCCCGCGGTCAGCCGCCGAGTCCGCGGCGACCAGCGCGTACGCGCCACCTCGCCGGGCCAGCTCGTGCAGCAGGGTGGCCGTCATCCGAGCGCCGGTCGCCGCGCCCGGATCGCCCAGGGCCAGCGCGCCGCCGTTGACGTTCACCGTGTCGAGGTCGTGCCGGCCGAAGTGCCGGGTCAGCGCGAGCACCTCGACCGCCGACCGTTCCGCCACCTCCAGCAGATCGATGTCGTCGAGCGAGAGGCCGTTGCGCGACAACAGTTTCGCGACCGCCGCGGCGACGGCGGGCGTGCTGCCGTCGGTGCCCGCCGCCGCCCAGTCGGTCACGTAGGCGAGCGGCTCCAGCCCGAGATCGACCAGCCGGTCCTCGGCCACCAACAGGCAGGCCGCGGCGCCCGCGCCGGGCACGCCGACGGCGGCCGCGGTGAGCACGCCGCCGGGCAGCAGCGGGGCCAGGCTCGTCAGCGCGCGAGTCGACATATCGGCGCGCGACTGCTCGTCGCGACCCACCAGATGCGGTACGGCGCTTTCGGATCGGTGCCGCAAC
Organism: Nocardia wallacei; assembly: GCF_029868745.1. Taxonomy (GTDB): domain Bacteria; phylum Actinomycetota; class Actinomycetes; order Mycobacteriales; family Mycobacteriaceae; genus Nocardia; species Nocardia wallacei_B. Next base: position 58,438 of record NZ_JARWOP010000137.1, read on the forward strand.
TCGTCCGGCGCGGCGGCCACCACCGGAACGATCTCGGCGTCGAAGATCCCCTGCCGCCAGGCGCGGGCGGCGCGGCGACGGCTGCCCAGCGCGAACTCGTCGGAGTCGGTGCGCTCGAGGTGATACCGCTCGGCCAGGCGCTCGGCATGCGCCGGATCGGCGGCGGCGAGCGCGGTTTCGGCGGGAACGGTGTCGTGCACGCCCCCGGCGACCACCACGGCCGCGGTCTCGGCGTGCACCATCGTGGCGGCGACGATCAGGGCTGACAGGCCGTCGCCGGCTCCCACCTCGAAACCGGCCAGGGCGGACGGCAATCCGGCACCGAGCGCGGCGGGGCGGGCGACGCCGGGCGGACCCGCCAGCACCACCTCGTCGACGCGGGCGACGTCGAGTTCCGCGCGACCGACGGCACCGGCGATCGCGGCCGCGGCCAGTCGCCACGGCGGCACGGCCGCCACCGCGCCACCGGCGAACCCGCTCGGCGTGCGCACCGGCGACACGATCGCCGCTCTCCTCATCGACTCTCCTTCTCGCGCCGCGCTGCCGACAGCTAACTGCCACGCGGCGGTGATCGCATCCGCTGACCGGCGACGCCACCGCGCCGAGCGCCCGGCAACCACCGCCGAGACGCGGCCGGGCAGGGGCGGCCGGGCCCGCCGGACACGCAGCCCACCACAGCGTTGTTGCTGGTATGTGACGTCGGGACCAGCGCCGACGCGGTGTGAAACGACCCAATTCCGAACATGCGGTGAAAGGCCCTGTGGTCCAGGACAGTTCGTGAGGGTTGCTTACGGTTCACTGTCGAGACCGCCACGCCACATGATCAGAAAATGTGGCGCAAATCATAGCCGTCCAGGCGGGTCGATATTGCCGGGACCGGGCGCGGGTCATAGCAGGGGTGACGTATGGTGCTCACCATCACATTCGATGCCGGAGGTAACGATGACGTTCCACGGGGTAGATCAGCGAGGCATCCTGCAGTGACCGCAGCACCGACACGCGCACCCGAACCGGGCACGGGGGTCTTCAGCGCAACCCGCGCGGCCATTTCCGACCGGACGCTCCGCACCGATCGATGGTGGATCCCACCGCTGATCACGGTAGTAGGGCTGGGCGCGTTCATCATCTACGCGACCGTGAGAGCCTTTGTGCGCTCGGCCTATTGGGTGGCCGACTACCACTATCTGACGCCGTTCTACTCACCCTGCGTGAGCACCTCGTGCGTCGAGGGCTCGGCACACTTCGGGCACTGGGTGGACGCGCTGCCGGTATGGATCCCGCTCGGGTTCCTGGTGCTGCCGTTCCTGCTGCTGTTCCGCCTGACCTGCTACTACTACCGCAAGGCCTACTACCGGGCGGTGTGGTTCTCGCCGCCGGCCTGCGCGGTGGCCGAGCCGCACGCGAAATACACGGGGGAGACCCGGCTTCCGCTGATCATCCAGAACGCGCACCGCTACTTCTTCTATGTGGCGTGCATCGTCTCGGTGGTCAACACCTACGACGCGATCGTCGCCTTCCACGGCAAGTCCGGCGGCTTCGGGTTCGGGCTGGGCAATCTGGTGCTGCTGCTGAATGTGGTGCTGCTGTGGGCGTACACGCTCTCCTGCCACTCCTGCCGGCACATCGCGGGCGGGCGGCTCAAGCACTTCTCCGCGCATCCGGTCCGGTACTGGTTCTGGACGCAGGTGTCGAAGCTGAACACCCGCCACATGGCGCTGGCCTGGACGACGCTGGGCACGCTGGTGCTCACCGACTTCTACGTCATGCTCGTCGCCAGCGGCACCCTCACGGATCTGCGCTTCGTCGACTGATCCCCGACCTCCCACCACCTCAGCATCTCCCTCTGTCTCCCAGGAGTATTCGGTTCCATGCCTGAAGTCGAACGGCACAAGTACGACGTCGTCGTGATCGGTGCCGGCGGCGCCGGCCTGCGCGCGGTGATCGAGGCGCGTGAGCACGGTCTGTCGGTGGCGGTGGTGTGCAAGTCGCTGTTCGGCAAGGCACACACCGTGATGGCCGAGGGCGGCTGCGCGGCGTCCATGGGCAACGCCAACGAGAAGGACAACTGGCAGACGCACTTCAAGGACACGATGCGCGGCGGCAAGTTCCTCAACAACTGGCGCATGGCCGAACTGCACGCCCAGGAGGCTCCCGACCGGGTGTGGGAACTGGAAACCTATGGGGCGCTGTTCGATCGGACCGCGGACGGGCGAATCAGCCAGCGCAACTTCGGCGGCCACACCTATCCCCGGCTCGCGCACGTCGGCGACCGCACCGGTCTCGAGATCATCCGCACCATGCAGCAGAAGATCGTCTCGCTGCAGCAGGAGGATTTCAAGGCGACCGGCGACTACGAGTCGCGGATCAAGGTGTTCGCCGAGTGCACCATCACCGACCTGCTCAAGGACGGCGACCGGATCTCCGGCGCCTTCGGCTACTGGCGGGAATCGGGCCGGTTCATCCTGTTCGAGACGCCCGCGGTGGTGCTGGCGACGGGCGGAATCGGCAAGTCGTACAAGGTGACCTCGAATTCCTGGGAGTACACCGGCGACGGCCACGCGCTGGCGCTGCGGGCCGGGGCGACGCTGATCAACATGGAGTTCCTGCAGTTCCATCCGACCGGCATGGTCTGGCCGCCGAGCGTGAAGGGCATCCTGGTCACCGAGGGCGTGCGCGGCGACGGCGGGGTGCTGAAGAACACCGAGGGCAAGCGCTTCATGTTCGACTACATCCCCGGAGTGTTCAAGGGGCAGTATGCCGAAACCGAAGAAGAAGCCGATCAATGGTTGCGCGACAACGATTCCGCGCGCCGCACCCCCGATCTGCTGCCCCGTGACGAAGTGGCCCGGGCCATCAACGAAGAGGTGAAGGCCGGGCGCGGGACCCCGCACGGCGGCGTCTATCTCGACATCGCCTCGCGCCTGCCCGCCGCGGAGATCATGAAGCGGCTGCCGTCCATGCACCACCAGTTCAAGGAGCTGGCGGACGTGGACATCACGAAGGAACCGATGGAGGTCGGGCCGACCTGCCATTACGTGATGGGCGGGATCGAGGTCGACCCGGACACCGGCGCCGCGACCGTCCCGGGCCTGTTCGCCGCGGGCGAGTGTTCCGGCGGCATGCACGGCTCCAACCGGCTCGGCGGCAACTCGCTGTCGGACCTGCTGGTCTTCGGCCGCCGGGCCGGGCTGGGCGCTGCCAGTTACGTCGAACAGCTCGGCGGCGAACGTCCGGCCGTCACCGACGGCGACCTGGCCGACGCCGCGAAAACCGCACTGGCGCCGTTCGATCCGCCGGGCACCGGCGCGGGCGAGAACCCGTACACCCTGCACACCGACATGCAGCAGGCGATGAACGACCTGGTCGGCATCATCCGCAAGGAGCACGAACTGCGGGAGGCGATCGAGAAGCTCGGTCAACTGCGCGAGCGCTTCGACAGCGTCACCGTGGAGGGCCACCGGCAGTTCAACCCGGGCTGGCATCTGGCCCTGGATCTGCGGAACATGTTGCTGGTCAGCGAATGTGTCGCGCAGGCGGCGCTGCTGCGCACCGAGAGCCGCGGCGGACACACCCGCGACGACCACCCGCAGATGGACCCGGCCTGGCGGCACCGGCTGCTGGTGTGCCGGGTGGACCCGGACGAGGCCGACCGGACCGTGCCCGCGGTGACGGTGACACCGGCGGACCAGGAACCGATGCGCGACGACCTGCTCGCCCTGTTCGACCTGAACGAGCTCGAAAAGTATTACACCTCGGAGGAACTCGCCGCCCATCCCGCGGCCACCGCCTCCGCGAAAGGGGATGCGTAGCAATGGGTTACGACGCCCGGTTCCGAGTATGGCGCGGCGACACCGAGGGTGGCGAGCTGCAGGACTTCACCGTCGAGGTGAACGAGGGCGAGGTCGTGCTCGACATCGTCCACCGCTTGCAGGCCACCCAGGCGCCCGATCTGGCGGTGCGGTGGAACTGCAAGGCGGGCAAGTGCGGTTCGTGTTCGGCGGAGGTCAACGGCCGTCCGCGGCTGCTGTGCATGACGCGGATGTCGACCTTCGACACCGACGAGGTGATCACGGTGACCCCGCTGCGCACCTTCCCCGTGATCCGCGATCTGGTGACGGATGTGTCGCTGAACTATCGGAAGGCGCGCGAGATCCCGTCCTTCACGCCGCCGGACGACCTGAAGCCGGGCGAGTACCGCATGCAGCAGCGCGACGTGGAACGCTCGCAGGAGTTCCGCAAGTGCATCGAATGTTTCCTGTGTCAGAACACCTGTCACGTGGTGCGCGATCACGAGGAGAACAAGGAGGCCTTCGCCGGCCCTCGTTATCTGATGCGCATCGCGGAGCTGGAAATGCATCCGCTGGACGTGGCCGACCGCCGGGATATGGCGCAGGACGAATTCGGCCTCGGTTACTGCAATATCACCAAGTGCTGCACCGAGGTGTGCCCCGAGCACATCAAGATCACCGACAACGCGCTGATCCCGATGAAGGAACGCGTGGCGGATCGGAAATACGATCCGATCGTCTGGCTGGGTAACAAACTGTTCCGTCGTTAGGCCACACGGCCTTTCGGGGAACGAAACGCCCGGGCTCGATCGGGGGCCCGGGCGGCCGGAACGGCGGCGCGAGCGTCAGAGTTGGGTCACCACGCCGATGGCGACCACCGCGACCAGCAATCCGACCAATAACGCCGACAGCACGGCCCCGGTCAACATGTACACACCCACCGCGGATACCACGAACAGCATCCCTACGATCAGGCGTTCCACCCAGTCGCCGGGGAGCGGTTTGCGGTACCGGGAAGAGGTGTTCCTGAGCCCACGGTCCACAAAATGTCGGATACCCGTTCATTGCGCGGGCAAACATTCATTCGTTGCACAACGGCCGCCGATTCGTGATCATCTTCGCGCTGCTCACACGCGGTGGAATCGGCGCGGCCGGACAATGCGGAGCGGGCCGTCACCGGCACTCGGCAACGACCCGCCCGAGAGATGGTCAGGCGCGGCCGATTCCGCTGCCGCGCACGCCGTCGACGAATCCGGCCCACTCGTCGGAACCGAAGATCAACGCCGGACCGCCGGGATTCTTGCTGTCCCGGACGCCGACGCGCCCGTCGGCCAGGAACGCGACCTCGACGCACTCCTTGCCCGCGCCGCTACGGCTGCTCTTGAACCATCGGGCGCCGACCAACTCACTGCTCATCCTGCGTCCTTTCCGAGCGGGGGCGTGTTCGCGCACACTGCCCTCGACCACTCATGCCGTGTAATCCTTCGCGACCTGCCGCAGCAGGTGCCTACTCGCGGGAACGTCCAGCGCGCAACGCAACAGGCTCTCGTGCGCCCGTCGATACCGCCGCACGTCACCTTGTCTCTCGAGATACAGATCTCCGGTGAAGCCCTCCACGTACACCACGGGCGGCTCCACCGGCTGCCCCTTGCTGTCGGTTCCGAATTCGAGGATCACGAACGGGCCGGTCGAAAGACCCAGGGGGACACCGGCCGCGAAGGGCAGGATGCGCAGCGTGACATTTTCCCTGGTACTCAGGTCGGCCAGGTGCCGTAGCTGCGCCGACATCACCCTTGCACTTCCGACGACGCGGCGCAAGACCGATTCTCCCAGTACGACATCCACCGTCGCGGGCTGAGTTTTGCGAGTGATCAAGGCCTGCCGCTGCAGTCGCAGCTGCACGCGGCGCTCCACTTCGGCCTCGCTGTCGTCGGGATAGCCGAGGCCGTTGAGCGCGCGGGCGTACTCGGCGGTCTGTAGCAGGCCCGGCACCAGTTCGGACTGGTAGGAGGTCAGCCGTTGCGCCGACGCCTCCAAACCCACATAGACGTCGAAGTTTTCGGGGATGAGGTCGCCGTAGCCGTGCCACCAACTCTTGACGGCGGCCTGCTGGGCCAGGCCCTTGAGGCCCTCGGCGATGTCGTCCGGAATGCCGTATATGCGGCACAGCTCCTGAATGTCTATGGTGCGGATGCGATCTGCCTGGCCCTTCTCGAGCCGCTGCAGCGTGCTGGCGCCCCACTCCATCAGCCGGGCGGCCTCCGCGATGGTCAGCCCGGCCTGAGTTCGCCAGTCCCGCAGGTACCTTCCGAGCTGGCGGCGGGGGAGCGTCGACGACGCGTTCACAGAATTCTCAGACACAGCGCACTCCGTTCTCTCGGATGCCTTTCGTCCACTATGGAGAATCTTGCTCCCCCAGGTGGATTCGCTGCTGGAGATTCGCGCGAATTCCCTTTGGATATCCAAATCGGGCTTGGCAACCGTCCAGTTGCGGGATGCTGGAAGTGTGCCAGCGACGGCACAGGATCTGGAATCGCACGCAGGAACGAGGAGTCATGGCTGTACACGTCATCGGGTCGTCGTTGATGACCAGCGACCTAACCCCGCATCGCGCCCGCAGCGTCGGACACGAAAGCTGGGTGGTGTCCTATCTTCCCGGCCGCACCCTCACCGGCACCCAGGCGGTCGCCGCGCTACAGGTTGCCGAAGTGGTGCCGCCGCTGCTCGACGCCGTCGGCGGGCTCGCCGACGAGTTCGGCCTGACCCCACTGGAAGCCGTCGGTATGGCTATTCACCAGCAGCCCTGGGACGACCCGGCGCCACCACCCGGCCGCCGGTCCCGGCGAGCCGTGGCGGGGGCGCCGGGGGTACCGGCATGCAACTGACCAGTCTGCACCTACCGGTCGCCGGACTACTGCGCTGCGGCGTGGATCCGGGCATCCTCACCGCCGAACAAGCCCACGCCGCAATGCAACTGCACATCGACTGCACCGTGGACACCTGCAAGGTGCGCCGCCGCGCCCGCACCGTACTGGTGGAGCAGGGGCGCTGCGTGCTCGACGAACGGGCCATGCCGTGATCGCCCGGGAGAACGGCCGCACGGTGGTCCGGCTGCCCGAGACGCGCAGCGCCGTTCCCGCGCGGCACGCGGCCCGCCGCGCCGCGCGCTCGCCTCGGCACACGCCGGCGCCCGGCCGCCGGGTGCCGCGCACGACCGCCCGCGTCGGACCTGCCCGGCATGCCGCGTCGGCCCGGCGCGTGGGGATGCGACACCGCTCCGCGCACGCCGGGCTGGACAATTACGACCGCCTGCTGCTGTGGTTCGCCGGGTGGCTGCTCAGCCTCCGGATCGCTCTGGTCGGAGAGCACCCGATCGACGAAACCTAGTATGCCGCAGGGTTACCCGGCGACGACGCCCATCAGGGCATCGACGAAGGGCTGACCGCCCATGATCGCGCCGCCGGCCAGCGCGCCGACCAGCAGACCGATCGGACCGGTGAGCCAGCTCAGGAAGAACATGCCGAGCACGGCGCCGATGAGGCCGCCGATCAGCCCGCCGGCGACCATGCCGACGACGTTGTTGTTGAGTTCGCTCACGAGCCGGCTCATCGGATCCACCGGCTGCAGCTCACCGATGTTCGCGCCCTTGGCATCCGGCGTCAGGGCGAGTGTGCGGCCGTCCGCGCTGATCTGCTGGGCCACCGGCAGGCGGTTGCCGCGGACCTCGAAAGTCAGTGGCACCTCGGCGATCACGGCGCCCTCGGCGGAGCGCAGCGCGACCTTGCTGCCGTTGTCGACGGTTTCGAACCGGCCACCGTCGACGGTGGTGGTGAGCACGCGTTCGTCCTCGGACAGCGTGGAGTGATAGGCGACGCCCTGATCGACGCCCGACGACGTCAGTTCGCGAGTGGGGGCCGATGACGGTGTGGCGTTCACGGTTCCCGCTGTGATGCCCACGGCGACGACAGCCATGAGGGTGGTGGCGGCGAGCCTGCCGAGCTTCATCCTCTGATATCCTTTTTATACTCTTAATTCACACCGAGCCCTGGCGCGCCCGGTCGGCGACATACAGCGCCCGACTCTTGTTGCCGGAGGGTGCGATTGGCGAGATGCCACGGAGATTCGTTGCCGAATTGTGACCTTTGTGCGCCTTCGACTCGACGCGCGGCTCCGTTTGGTGTATGCACTACGTGTCTTCGACTTGCACTCTCACACTTCGGATCTCGCCAGTGATGGTTCGAAGCCGACACACTGGAGGATGGCACGTGTCGCGCCGACGCATCCATGCCGGATTCACTTTGGCGGGTTTCGTCATCGCGGCCGCGCTCTCGACGGCATGTCTCGCCGCAGCCGTGTTGTCGCTGATGGGCGACGACGAACCCACCCCCGTGCGGACACAGGCGGCCACCACCGCCACGCCGAGCGCGACCACGCAGGGACAACCGGGGCTCGTGGTCCCGAATCCCGCTGAGTCCTCGACCGAACCGGCGCCCACGGCCGCGCCCGCGGTCAACAAGGACGCCGCGCTGCGCAAGGACCCGGCCGAGATCGAGCTGAACGTCGGTGACTGCGTGGCCTTCGGCGGCGGCGACCCGGCCGTCAGCAAGTCCACCTGTGGCAGCACCGGTTCCAGCTACAAGGTCGTCGACAAGGCCGATCCGGCCAAGCGCTGCCCGGCCGACGTCGACCGGTCCTACACCGCCGCCGAGCCGAACGCCGGATCGCTGTGCCTCGACATCAACTGGGTGGTCGGCGGCTGCATGGACATGAGCAGCGACACCCCCAAGCCGATCGAGTGCGGCGCCCGACCCCCGAAGGGCGTGCGCGTGGTGGAGATCAAGCAGGGCACCGCGAACGTCAACGAGTGCTCGACAGGCGATCGCGGCTTCGTGTACAACCAGCGGAAGTTCGTGGTGTGCGTGGCGTCCCTGTGAGGCGCTGAGCTGCCACCGGTTGCGGCGGCGGGGCGTACCCCTATCCTTCTGGGTATCGGGGCGGGTCCGCTTGTCGAGGTTCCTGCACGAGTAGGTGAGAGGAACTTCTATGGTCCGCAGGCTACCCGCGGAGCCCGAGCACCGGCCGGTGGCGCCGGGCAACGAGCGCTGGCCTGTGGCCGAACCGGACGAGGACTGGAACGCCCGCCGCGCCCCGCGGAGCGAACCCGACGACGACTACTGGGATCAGCAGCCCGGTCGCCCGCCCGCACCGCCCGCCGACGACGGCCGCTACGCGCCGGAAGCCGAGGCGGGCCAGGATCGCTGGGAGGCCGCGCGGAACCGGCGGCGCGCCCAGGCGCCCGAATCCGAGGACGAGTACTGGGAGGGCCCGCCGAACCGGCGCCGCGCCGATCCCGAGGACGAGGAACGCTGGGACAACACCCAGAGCAGGCGGCGGACGGGACGATTACGGGTCGAGGTTCCGCCGATCGTCAATCCGTACTCGATCATCGCGCTGATCGCGGCGCTGCTCGGGCTGTTTCCGGTGGCGCTGGTGTTCGGGCTCATCTCGTTCGGTCATCCGCGCGGGCGGGCGATGGCCATGTTCGCGCTGCTGATCGGGATTCTCGAGGTCGTGGTCCTCGCCGGGGTGCTGGTGCTGAGCGGAGTGACGGTGCCGCGCACCGTCTTACGTAGCGACCCGACACCGGCGTCGGCCACCACGGTCGTCACCGTCACGGCCGCACCCACTTCGGCGCCCGCGCTCACCACGACCGTCGCCGCGGCCCCGGCTCCGGCCGCACCGCCCGCCGTCGCCAAGGGGGAGGCGTGCACCCAGGCCGATGCCGGTCGCATCGGCTCGGGGTCCGACGGCGGCACCCTGCTGTGCCTGCGCGGCGGCAGCGGATACCGCTGGGCCGGCCCGTACACGGTGACGACGGCCGTGCACGAGGGCGGAACGAAATGCATCCCCGGCACCGACACCACCGCCCGCACCACCGACGGCCACGCTCTAGTCTGCGAGGGACGGGGGTCGGGAACCTGGTCGCTGTGGGTCGAGTGACCTGTCGATTCGAGAACGGAGGATGTCGATGGCCGAACGAGTGGCCGTAGTTTCCGGAGCCGCGCGCGGGATCGGCGCGGCGATCGCCACCCGGCTCGCCGCCGACGGCATGCGGGTCGGCGTGCTGGACCTGGACGCCGCGAACTGCGCCGACACCGTGCGGACGATCACCGAGGCCGGCGGCCGGGCCGTCGCGCTCGGGGCGGATGTCTCCGACGAGGCGGCCGTGGCGGCGGCGGTCGAGCAGCTGGAGCGGGAACTGGGCGCGCCGACCGTGGTGGTCAACAACGCCGGAGTGCTGCGTGACAACCTGCTGTTCAAGATGAGCGTCGACGACTGGGACACGGTGCTGGGCGTGCACCTGCGCGGCGCCTTCCTGCTGACCCGGGCGGTCCAGAAATACATGGTGGACGCCAAGTGGGGGCGCATCGTGAACCTGTCGAGCACCTCGGCGCTGGGCAACCGCGGTCAGGCCAACTACTCCGCGGCCAAGGCGGGCATGCAGGGCTTCACCAAGACGCTGGCGTTCGAACTGGGCAAGTTCGGCATCACCGCCAACGCGATCGCGCCCGGCTTCATCGTGACGGATATGACCGCAGCCACCGCGGCCCGCGTCGGCGTCTCCTTCGAGGACTTCCAGCAGGCCAACGCCGCGGCCATCCCGGTGCAGCGGGTGGGCCGCCCGGAGGATATCGCGCACACCGCGTCGTTCCTGGTCAGCGAGGGCGCGGGATTCGTTTCCGGCCAGGTGATCTACGTCGCCGGCGGGCCCAAGGACTGAATCCGGGACGCCCCGCGGGTAGCGTCGCGTGACATGAACCGACGGGCGGTTCGTCGTGTCGTGACGAGCTACTTACTGCTGTTGCCGAGTCTGGTGGGGGTGGGCTGCTTCCTGCTGCTGCCGATCGTGGTGGTGGCGTGGCTGAGCCTGCACAGCTGGAACCTGCTGGGGCCCATGGAGTTCGCGGGACTGCGGAACTGGCGGTCGGTGCTGTCGGATCGGGAGTTCGGGCACGCGCTGCTGGTGACGCTGGCGCTGACGGCGATCGTGGTGCCGGCGCAGACCGTGCTCGGCTTCGCGGTCGCGGCGCCGCTGGCCCGGCGGCGGGGCGGGGCGGTGCTGCGGGTGGTGTACGCGCTGCCGTGGATGTGCGCGCCGGTCGCGGTGGGCGTGGTGTGGCAGTGGCTGTTCGCGCCGACGGACGGCGCGCTGAACGCGGTGCTGGGGCGGCGGGTGGAATGGCTGTCCGACCCGGCGCTGGCCCTGCCTTCCGTTGCGGCGGTGAGCATCTGGATGAATTTCGGGTACGTGGCGTTGTTCTTCGTGGCCGGGATCCGGGCCATTCCTCGCGACATCCTGGAGGCCGGGGCGCTGGACGGCGCGACGGGCTGGCGGCGGACGCGCTGGCTGGTGCTGCCGCTGCTGCGGCCCACCATGTTCTTCGTCCTGGTCACCGGCGTGCTGACGGCGTTCCAGACCTTCGACACCGTGTACGCCCTGACCGGCGGCGGGCCGGGCGATCGCACCGAGGTGGTGGCGATGCGGATGTTCACCGAGGCGTTCGGCGCGGCGCGGCCGGGGCGGGCGGCGGTGATGGCGCTGGTGGTCTTCGCGGTGATGTTCGCGATCACGCTGGTGCAGCACCGCTACTTTCGGAACAGGACCACCTATGAGTACTGAAAACTCGCGTGGACCGACCGAGGCGGTGCGCACCGGCGTCGTCTATCTCGCGTTGTGCGCGGGTGCGCTGCTGACCGTCGCACCGCTGGTGCTCAGTGCGCTCACCGCCGTGAAGACGCCCGGCCGGTTCGCCGCGGACTCGCCGCTCGCGCCGCCGAATCCGGTGACGGCGGACAACTTCCGGACCGTGCTCGATCAGGGCGGGCTGGGCCGGGCCGCGGTGGTGACCGCGCTGATGACCGTGTTCATCACCGGCGGCCAGCTGATCACCTCGGTCCTCGCGGCATACGCCTTCGCGCGCACCGAGTTCCGGGGCCGCGAGGTGCTGTTCTGGATCTACCTGGGCACCATGATGGTGCCGCCGATGGTCACGCTGATCCCGCTGTATCTGATGTTCGCGAAGCTGGGGTGGCTGAATACGTTCTGGGCGTTGGTGTTGCCGTTCGTGTTCGGGTCGCCCTACGCGATATTCCTACTGCGCCAGTACTTTCGGACCATTCCCGAAGAGTTGCTCGGCGCCGCACGGCTCGACGGCGCGAATACCGTGGATCTGCTGGTGCACGTGGTGGTGCCGATGAGCCGGCCGATCCTGGCCACCTTGACGCTGATCACGATCGTCACGCAGTGGAACAACTTCATGTGGCCCCTGGTGGCGAGCAGCGGCCCCACCTGGCGGGTGCTGACCGTGGCGACGGCGAATTTGCAGACGCAGTACAACGCGCAGTGGACGCTGGTGCTGGCCGCCACGACGCTGGCGATCGTGCCGCTCGTGGTGCTGTTCCTGGTGTTCCAGCGCCAGGTGTTGCGGTCGATCGCGTGGACGGGGCTGAAATGAAGACCTCCACGCGGGTACTGTTCGGGATCGCGCTGAGCGTGGTGCTGCTGGTCGCGGCGGCGCTGTGGCTGGGGCGCGCCGACGACGGCTCGGGTCGCACCGTGCTCCGGTTGCGCATCTGGGACGAGCAGTTCGTTGCCCCGTACCGGGAGTCCCTGGCCACCTTCGAGCGCGCCAACCCCGATCTCGAGCTGCGGATCACGGTGGTGCCGTGGGCTTCCTATCAGCAGAAGCTGCGCTTGGACGTGGCCGGTGGCACCGCCGACGACCTGTTCTGGACGAATCAGTACGAGGATTACGCCGACGCGGGGCGTCTCGTCGATGTCGGTGCGGCGCTGGGCCCGGACGCGGCGCGGCAGTGGGATCCGGCGGCAGTCACCCAGTACACCCGGAGCGGAAAGCTCTGGGCCGTACCGCAATTCGTGGACGGCGGCACGGCGGTCTTCTACAACCGGGAGCTGCTCGCGGCGGCGGGCGTGGACCCCGCGGAGCTGGACGCGGTGCGCTGGGGATCCGGGAACGACGATACGTTCCGGCCGCTGCTGCGCCGCCTGTCCGCCGTCGCGCCGTGGGCGTACAACGCGGCCAACGACTTCCAGTCGATCGAACTGCCCTATCTCGGGTCGGCGGGCGGACAGTTCCAGCGCGACGATCGCTTCGTGTTCGACAGCCCGCAGGGCGCCGCGGCCTTCACCTACCTGACCCGCTTGGTCGCCGACGGCCTCGCCCCCTCGGCCGCCGATACCGAGACCGACAGCGACTTCGCGAAAAACGCCTTCCTGCAAGGGAAGCTGGCATTGTTTCAGTCCGGGACCTACAACCTGGCGCAGATCGCCCGGCAGGCCCCCTTCGGCTGGGGCATCGCGATGCTGCCGCGCGGGCCGGTCGGCCGGGTGAGCACGAACAACGCCATCGGTGTCGCGGGCAATGCCGCGAGCGCGCATCCCGACGCCGTGCGCCGGGCGCTGGCCTGGCTGGGCGGTGCGGGCAACCGCTATCTCGTGCAGGACGGCGCTACTGTCCCGGCGGTGGTCGCCGATCAACAGATCTACCGAGACTACTGGGCCGCCAAGGGAATCGACGTCTCGCCGTTCTTCGACGTGCTGGCGGGTCCGCGCATATCCTCCGGCGGGGGCCCGGGTTTCACCGCCGCGCTGGAAGCCATTCAAAACATGTTCGGCGAGATGTTCCTCGGCCGGATTCCGGTGCCGGAAGCGCTCGCTCGCGCCCGCGCCGCGGGGGAGGCCGCGGTCAGATCCCGCTGATGTCGACCAGTGGGGTGCGAGGCGCGAATTTGGGTTTGCGGGCCTGGCCGGAGATCTCCAGGAGGCGGACGGCCCGATACCGGTGCGGGCGCAGCGGTTCCAGGTATTCGATCATGGCGGCGTCGTCGATCGCGTGGCCGAGCAGGGTCCAGCCGACGATGGCGGCCAGGTGGAAATCGCCCACCGACAACGCGTCCGGATCGCCGAAGGCGCGCTGCGCGATCTCGGCGGCCGTCCACACGCCGATCCCGGGGACCGCGCACAGCCGCCGCGCGGCCGCGGCATGGTCCATCGCGGCGGCCTGCTCCAGCTTGTCGGCCATCCGCGCGGCGAGCACGATCGTCTTGGCCCGCTGCGGGTCGACATTGGCGCGGTGATAGGTCCACGACGGCAGGTAGCGCCAGGTTTCGGCGTCCGGGGCCACCCGCATCGGCGCGGGAGTGGGACCGGGAGCCGGGTCGCCGTGCGCCCACACCAGTTTGCGCCAGGACGCCCGCGCCGAGACCGTGTGCACCCGCTGCTCGAGCACCGAGGGCACCAGCGTCTCGAACACCAGGCCGGTGCGCAGCATCCGCAACCCCGGGAAGCGGCGGTGCGCCTCGGCGATCTTCGGGTGTTCCGGCGCGAAGCCGCCGAGGTCCTCGTCGAGGCACAGCATGTGCGGCAGCCGATCGAGGAACTCCGCGGCGCCCGCACCCCACGCGCGGGCCGCCACCGCGCACGGCCCGGCCTGGACCAGCCGGTAGGTGACCGGGCCCGTCGGCATCCGGGACGCGTGCCAGTGCGCTCCGTCCGCGGTCTCCCGATGGCAGGGGTCGCCGGGGCCGCGCCGCAGCGGCGCCACGGTGTGCGCCAGATCGATCGGGCGGTCCGCGGTCACCGTGCGCGCCGCGCCGTCGATCTCCGTTGCCACCGGGACATTGTGGCCCCGGTCCGGTTCCGGCGGCACACCGGGCCCGTCACAGAAAAGTGAGGTGCGCCATATGAGGTTTCGTGACATCCACTACTGGGGATAGCAGCGCACCATGACTGACCAGTAGCTTGTAACGGGACTATCACATACGGCGATCTCGATACCGATTGATCACACAGGCAATCGGTCGGCATATGCCGCGACGGAGGTTTCAATGATCACCAATGTTCTGAATTGGCTACTCAACGCCTGGGGCGGCGTATCCGCCGGCAGCTCCGGCTACCAGATCCCGCCGGGCACCCTGCCGTTCGGCAGCTGAGCCCGCACCACCCGCGCCTACCGAAAAGTCATCGCCCCGTGAGGAATTGGGCGAGGTGGCGGCCGGTCCGACCGGCCAGCTGAGCGGCCTGGGTGCGGCAGGAGAATCCGTCGGCGAGGAATGGCGTGGCGGAGTCGGCGGTACGGAGGGCGGGCAGGAGTCCGTTCTCCGCGACCGCCACCGATATGTCGTAATGGCCCGACTGCATGCCGAAGTTTCCGGCAAGTCCACAGCAACCCGTGATTTCGGTGACCTCGGCGCCGGCTCGGCGCAGTATGCGGCGGTCGGCGTCGAAACCGGTGACCGCGTGCTGATGACAGTGCGACTGCACCAGAACTCGCTCTCCGGAGCGGTCGGGCGGCTGCCAGCCGGGCTGCTGTTCGAGGAATTCGGCGAGCGTGCGGACCGCGGCGGCGGTGGCCGCCGCGCGCGGATCGCCGGGTAGCAGTTCCACCAGGTCCGAGCGCAGGACCGCGGTGCACGAGGGTTCCAGTCCGACCACGACGCCACCGGCGCGGACGTGCTCGTCGAGGGCGGTCAGCGTGGCGCGCAACCGCTTTCGGGCGCCGTCGAGCTGGCCGGTGCTGATCCAGGTGAGCCCGCAGCAGACCCGGCGGCGGGGAATTCGCACCCGATGGCCCAGTGATTCGATCAGTTGCACAGCGGCCCAGGCGATCTCGGGTTCGAACGCGTCGGTGAAGGTGTCGATCCACAGCATCACCTCCGGTGTGCCGTGGGCACTCGGCGCGTCGCTGGTCTCGGCGGTCCGTTCCGCCCACATCGCACGAAAGCTCTTGTCCGCCAATCGCGGCACTTCGCGGCGCGGATCGATGCCGACCGCGCGCAGGCCCGGACGGCGGAGCGGCCCGAGTCCGCTCACGGCACTGAACAGGCGCGGCATGCGGGTGCCCAGCGCCAGCCAGCTCGGCAGCCGGCCCAGGACATAGTGATCGAGCGGACGCGGGCGGTGCCGGTAGCGGCGGTGCAGCACCTCTGATTTGTAGGTGGCCATATCGACCCCGGCCGGGCAGTCCGATCCGCAGGCCTTGCAGGACAGGCACAGGTCCAGCGACTCCGCGACCGCGGCCGACCGCCAGTCCAGTGCGCCGCGCACGACCTCCTGGAGTACTCGGGCCCGGCCCCGGGTGCTGTCCTTCTCGTCGGCGGTCGCCAGATACGACGGGCACATGAAGCCGCCGGTGGCTCGGGTGTCCGCGCGGCACTTGCCGATTCCGACGCAGCGATGGACGGCGGCGCCCAGCTCGCCGTCCGCGAGGAAGGCGAAACCGCCCCGCGGGGGAACCGGCGGCACGCCCGTCACGCGCAGGTCCGCGTCGATCGGCTCGGGCCGCACCAGCACGCCGGGGTTGAGGACGCCGTCCGGGTCGAACAGCGCCTTGAACTCGGCGAACGCGGCCAGCGCGGCGGGAGAGTACATGCGCGCCAGCAGTTCCGAGCGCGCTCGTCCGTCGCCGTGTTCCCCCGACAGCGAGCCGCCGAAACGCACCACCCGGTCGGCGGCGTCCTCGAGGAAGGCCCGGAACCGTTGCGGCGCATCGGCGATCGGCAGATCCAGGCGCACGTGGATGCAGCCGTCGCCGATGTGCCCGTACAGCAGGCCGTCCACCCCGTGCGCGCGCTGCAACTCCTCGAAGTCACGCAGGTAGTCGCCGAGCCGCTCGGGCGGCACCGCGGCGTCCTCCCAGCCCGGCCACGCCGGTTTGCCGTCCGGGGTGCGCCCGGCCAGTCCCGCGCCGTCGGCCCGGATTCGCCACAGTCGCGCCGCCTCTTCCTGATTCGTGACGATCCGGCTGTCCAGCGCGTTCGCTGCCGCGCACAGCGCCGTGGCCCGGTCCCGCGCCTCGTCGGCGGTGTCACCGGCGAATTCGACGAACAGCCAGCCGCCGCCGGCCGGTAACTCGGGAACCCGGCCGCGGTGCGCGCGCACCACGTCGACCAGCTTCGCGTCGATGCCCTCCACGGCGATCGGCGCGCCCGCCATGACCGCGCCGACATCGTCCGCGGCCGTGGGCATGTCGGGGTAGCCGAGGACCACGAGCACGGTGGCCCGCGGCACCGGCACCAGCGCGACGGTGGCCTCCAGCAGCAGGCCGCAGGTGCCCTCGGTGCCGACGAACGCCTTGGCGGCCGACGAACCTCGTTCCGGCAGTAGATGTTCCAGCGCGTAGCCGGAGGCCTGCCGCTCGAACCTGCCGAATTCGGTGCGGATCAGCGCGAGCCGGGCACGTCCGAACTCGGCGAGGCCGGGCACCGTCGCCAGGCCGTCGGCCAGCGTCCGCTCGGCGCCGGCGCCATCGAGAATCCGCAAGGCGCGCACGGTGTCCGAGGTCCGGCCCCAGGCGACCGCGCGCGGCCCGCAGGCGTTGTTGCCGATCATCCCGCCCAGCGTGCAGCGGTTCTGAGTGGACGGGTCGGGACCGAACCGCAGTCCGTGCGCCGCGCCGCGCCGTTGCAACGCCGCCAGCACGACTCCCGGTTGTACTCGCGCCCAGCGGTTCTCGGCGTCGACCTCGAGCACGGCGTGCATGTGCCTGCTGAAGTCGAGGACCAGTCCGGCGCCGATGGCGTTGCCCGCCACCGAGGTGCCCGCACCGCGCGCGGTGACCGGCAGCCCCTCGGCGCGGGCGAACTCCAGCGCCGCCGCCACGTCTTCGTCGCGGCGGGGATACACCACGGCGGCGGGGAGCACGCGGTAGTTCGAGGCGTCGGAGGAGTACTCCGCCCGGCGGCGTTCGGAGTCGTCGACCTCGCCGCCGATCCGGTCGCGCAGCGCCTGCACCCACGAGTCGGTCATATCGCCACACTATTCCCGGGGCGCGCGCGGCGGCCGGTCCTGCGGCGCGAGCCCGTTTTGCCTGTTTCGGTCGTGGCCTACGCTGCTGTTCCGGCCTCGGGCGTCTATCGAGAGCGGGAGAGCGGAGGAGCGATGTCGAGCGAGAACGCGCCGAGCGGCCGGAAACGGGACGCGGCCGCGACCAGGGCGGCCATCCTGACGGCCGCCCAGGAGCTGTTCGCCGAGCGCGGGTACGAGCGCGCCACGGTGCGCGACATCGCGGCGCGCGCCGGGGTGAACCAGGCCCTGCTGTTCCGCTACTTCGGCAGCAAGGACGACCTGTTCCGCGCCGCGATCGCCGACCGCGGGCGGCGGGTGCTGGCGGACGGACCGGTCGACGGGCTGCTGGCACGGTTGCTGGCGCGCTCCCTGACCCCGGCCGATACGACGACACAGGGGTACTGGTTGCAGGCCGCGTTGCGCTCCGGCGGACACGATGAGGGCGCTTCGGCCATCCGCAGGGAACTGGGCGAGGAGTACATCCGGGCGCTGTCCGAACTCACCGACGAACCCGACGGCGCGCTGCGCGCCGACCTGCTGCTGTCCTGGCTGTTGGGCATCGGGCTGATGCGGTCCGTGCACCGCCGCGAGCCGCTGGCCAGTGCCGATCCGGCCGATATCGCCCGGCACGTGCTGCGCGCCGCGCACGCGCTACTGCCCGGCGTGGATACGAATTTCCCACCGGCGTAAGGAGATTGGCACCGTTGACGCGGAATGTGAGATCCCTTACCTTAGGTAAGTAAGCGAGCGCTTACATCGGTGGGCGACCCACCGGCGTCGGGGAAGGGAGAACGCATGACCGTGCCGACCGAGGTCCGCCGATACCCGTTCGGTGAGCCCGTCCGTCTCGACATGCATCCGCTGATGACGAAACTTCAGCGGGAGGAACCGGTTTCGCGCATCCGGCTGCCCTACGGCGGCGAGGGCTGGCTGGTCACCCGCTACGACGACGTCAAACTGGTGCTCGCCGACCGGCGGTTCAGCCGCGCCGCCGCCGCGGACCGCGAGGACGTCCCGCGCACCACGCCGGTGCCGGCCCGCTCGGATTCGCTGCTCAGCATGGATCCGCCCGAACACAGCAGGCTGCGCAAGCTGGTCGTGAAGGCGTTCACCGGCCGCCGGGTCGAGCAGTTGCGCCCGCGCACGCAGGAGATCGTGACGGAGCGGCTGGCGGCGCTGGAACGGTCCGGCGCACCGGCCGACCTGGTCCAGCACGTCGCGTTGCCGCTGCCGGTCACCGTGATCTGCGAGATGCTCGGCGTGCCGCCGCGCGATCAGCACCGGTTCCGCGACTTCTCCGACATGATGCTGTCCACCACCGCCTACACCCGCGAGCAGATCACCGCCGGGCGCCTCGGATTCGAGGAGTATCTCGCCGAACTGATCGGACAGCGGCGCGCGCGGCCGACCGACGATCTGCTCGGCGCGCTGGTCACCGCCCGCGACAATGACGACCGGCTCAGTGAGAAGGAGCTGGTCAATCTGGGTATCACGCTGTTGATCGCGGGGCACGAGACGACCGCCAACCAGATCGCCAACTTCGTCTATCTGCTGCTCACCGAGCGGCGGTACTGGGAACTGCTGCAGGTCCGGCCGGATCTGCTGCCCGGCGCGGTCGAGGAACTGCTGCGCTTCGTGCAGTTGGGGGCGGGCGGCGCGTCGCCCCGGATCGCCACCGAGGACGTGCGGCTCGGCGAGGTGACCGTGCGGGCGGGCGAGGCGGTGTTCGTCAATACCCCGACGGCCAATCGCGACGAGTCCGTGTTCGACCGCGCCGACGAGCTGGACCTCACCCGCGCACACAATCCACACGTGGCCTTCGGGTACGGCGCCCACCACTGCCTCGGCGCGCAGCTGGCCCGCCTGGAGTTGCAGATCGCGATCGGCGCTCTGCTGCAACACTTTCCGACATTGCGGCTGGCGGTGCCGAGCGAGGCGGTGCCGTGGAAGTCCGGCCTCCTGGTGCGCGGCCCCAAGTCCCTCCCCGTCGCCTGGTAGGGCGAGCCCACTCTGCCGGCACCACATCCCGCTCCCCGCGCACCCTGCTGTGCGCACCCATCCCGCTCCCCGCCCTCCTCGCTGTGCGCTCCACAGCTACCCGCTGCCCGCACGTTCGCTGTGCGCTCCACAGCTATCCGCAGCCCGCCCTCCTCGCTGTGCGCTCCGCTGCTACCTGCTGCCCGCCCGCCTCGCTGTGCGCTCCGCAGCTACCCGCTGCCCGCCCTCGTTGCTGTGCGCTCCACTGCTTCCCGGTGCCCGCACGTTCGCTGTGCGCGAACTTCTGTGCGGGCGGGAAGGGTTGCTCTCAACCAATGTTGAGGTCTTAGTGTCGGTGCCCTCGGGTTGAATGGCCGGAGTGGAAGGAGTGGGCGGATGAGTATCGAGTCGGAGGCGTGGGGTCAGCTCTATCGGCAGGCGCACGCGCCGCAGGAACGGCGCGCGCTCAGCCGCGCCACGGCTCGGCGGATTCTGCGTTTCGCGGGGCCGCACCGGCCGCTGCTGATCGGGTTCCTGGTGTTCAGCGTGGTGTCGGCCGTGTTGTCGGTGGCCAATCCGGTGCTCGCCGGGCAGGTGGTCGACAAGATCGTCGGGCAGGCGGCCCCGGGTTCGGTGGCGCTGCTGGCGGCGGTGATCGGGGCGGTCGCGGTGGTCGACGCCGCGCTCGGCATCGTGATCCGGTGGCTGTCCTCCCGCATAGGTGAAGGCCTGATCCTGGACCTGCGCACGGCGGTGTTCGACCACGTCCAGCGGCTGCCCATCGCCTTCTTCACCCGCACCCGCACGGGCGCACTGGTCAGCCGCCTCAACAACGACGTGATCGGCGCCCAGCGGGCCTTCAGCACCACGCTGTCGGGCGTCGTCACCAATGTGGTGACACTGCTGCTCACGCTGGCGGTCATGGTGCGGCTGTCCTGGCAGATCACCCTGCTGGCGCTGGTCCTGTTGCCGCTGTTCATGATTCCCGCGCGGCGCATGGGGGTCCGGGTCGCCGCGATCCAGCGCGAGGCCGCGCAGCTCAACGCCGCGATGAGCACCCAGATGACCGAGCGGTTCTCCGCACCTGGCGCCACGCTGGTGAAACTGTTCGGCCGCCCGCACCAGGAGTCGGCCGAGTTCGCGACGCGGGCGGGCCGCGTGCGCGATATCGGCGTCCGCACCGCCATGCTGCAAACCGTCTTCGTCACGGCGCTGACGCTGGTGTCGGCGCTGGCCGTGGCGCTGGTGTACGGGCTCGGCGGCTGGTACGCCCTGCGCGGACAGCTCGACGCCGGTTCGGTGGTGGCGCTGTCGCTGCTGCTGACCCGCCTGTACACCCCGCTCACCGCGCTGGCCAGCGCCCGGGTCGACATCATGTCGGCGCTGGTGAGTTTCGAGCGCGTGTTCGAGGTGCTGGACCTGAAACCGCTGATCGAAGACGCTCCCGACGCGACATCGGTTCCGGCGGGCCCCGTCTCGGTGGAGTTCGAGGACGTGCACTTCGGCTATCCCTCGGCGGACAAGGTGTCGCTGGCCTCGCTCGAGGATGTCGCGACCCTCGACGGCCGCGGCGGAGTCGAGGTGCTGCACGGGATTTCGCTGCGCGCCGAGCCGGGGCAGACGATCGCGCTGGTCGGCTCGTCCGGCGCCGGGAAATCCACGATCGCCCAGCTGGTTTCGCGGCTGTACGACGTCGACTCCGGCGCGGTCCGCCTGAACGGCAGCGATGTGCGCGGGCTGACGGCCCGCTCCGTGCACGACACGGTCGGCCTGGTTACCCAGGACGGTCACCTGTTTCACGACACCATCCGCGCCAACCTGCTGCTGGCCCGCCCGGAGGCGGCCGAGAGCGACTTGTGGGACGCGTTGCGCCGGGCCCGGCTCCACGATCTGGTGGCCACACTGCCGGACGGGCTGGACACGGTGGTCGGCGAGCGCGGCTACCGGCTCTCGGGCGGCGAGCGCCAGCGCCTGACGATCGCGCGCCTGCTGTTGAAGCAGCCGCGGGTGGTGATCCTGGACGAGGCCACCGCCTCACTGGACTCGACCTCGGAGGCGGCCGTGCAGGAAGCGCTGACGGAGGCGCTGGACGGCAAGACGGCGCTGGTGATCGCCCACCGCCTGTCCACCGTCCGCAATGCCGACCAGATCCTGGTCCTGGAGGACGGCCGCATCGTCGAGCGCGGCACACACGCCACCCTGCTCGCCGCCGGCGGCCGCTACAGCGAGCTCTACCGCACCCAGTTCGCCGACGACCCGGAACCGGTGGCCGCCTAGGGCTGTCGAGGCCGCGCGCCCGGCGAACAGGGCCGCTGCGAGGGGCGAACCGGCCCCGCCGCGGTATGAGGAGAGGTGCGGGG
>NZ_JARWOP010000138.1 GCF_029868745.1 Nocardia wallacei
CCTTGCCGACCTCGAGGCCGAGCACCGTGATCGGGTTGCCCTCGAACATGCCCGCGATATTGCGGAAGTCCGCGGTGATGTGCTGTGTGGGGGGGGGGGGGGGGCGGGGGGGGCTGTGCTGCGCTGTGGTGGCGGCCCCCCCCCCGCTTTGGCTCCGCCGGCGCCCCCCCCTACACAGCACATCACCGCGGACTTCCGCAATATCGCGGGCATGTTCGAGGGCAACCCGATCACGGTGCTCGGCCTCGAGGTCGGCAAGGTGGACAAGATCGTGCCCAAGGGGCAGTTCGTCGAGGTCCACATGGTCGTCAAGAGCGATGTGAAACTGCCGAAAGACCTTACGGCCGCACTGATCTCGCCGTCCATCGTCACCGATCGGCACATCGAACTCACCCCGCGCTACACCGGCGGGCCGACCCTGCCCGACAAGTCGCACCTGACCGTCGAGCAGACCCGCACGCCGGTCGAGCTGGACACGATGATCAAGACCATCGATCAGTTCGCCGACGCGCTCAAGCCCGCGCCGGGCGCCGCGGAGGGGCCGCTGTCGGGCACCCTGCTCTACGACATGGTCAACGGGCAGGGCGCCAAGATCCGCGACACCCTCAACGCCCTGTCCGGCGCGTTGAAGGTCGGCGTCGACAACAAGGACGCGGTCGCGAGCATCATCGTCAAGCTCAACGAGCTGACGACCATGCTGTCGGAGAACGATCAGTCGGTGCGCGACTTCAGCAACCAGGTCACGCAGATGACCTCGCTGCTCGCCGAGCAGTCCCCCGGCCTGCAGGCCACGCTCACCCAGATGAACGACTTCCTGAACAACACCAGCGGCGCGTTCACCCAGTACCAGGACCAGCTGGCGTCCAGCCTGACCGGGCTGACCGCGGTCACCGATCAGTTGCGCGCCAACGCCGCCGGTGTCACCGAGGTCGTCGATGTCGCGCCGCTGCTGCTGCAGAACATCGATCGGACGATGGACCGCCAGCGCGGCTTCATCCGGCTGCGCGGTGTGCTCGGCACCGCCCTGACGGGCGAGATCATCAGCGTGTTCTGCGAGCGCATCCAGATGCGCGCGGACGGCTGCCGGACCGGGAAGGTCGAAGATCTCGGTCCCGACCTCGGATTGACCGCGGCACTGATGGGAATGACGAAATGATTCCTCACCTGTCCCGACGGGCACGACACGCGGTGGTGGCGCTGGCGGCGTCGGTCGGTGTGCTGGCCACGGCGGGCTGCGGGCTGACGGTGGAGAAGGTGCCGCTGCCCAAGCCGGGCCTGCAGGGCGACACCTACACGCTGCACGCGGTGTTCACCAACGCGCTCAACCTGCCCGATCAGGCGAAGGTCAAGATCGGCGGTTCGGACATCGGGGTGGTCACCCACATCGAGACCAAGAACTTCCAGGCCGTCGTCGACCTGACGCTGCGCAAGGACATCGAACTGCCGAAGGGGTCGACCGCCGAACTGCGCCAGGCCACGCCGCTCGGTGACGTCTTCGTCGCGGTGTCCAAGCCCAAGTCCGAACCGGGCACGGCGATGCTGCAGGACGGCGACACGTTCACCCTGGAGCAGACCTCCGCCGGCGCCACCGTCGAGGAACTGCTGCTGTCGGTCTCGATGCTGTTCAACGGCGGCGGCATCGCGTCGCTGACCAAGCTCACCTCGGAACTGGATTCGGTGGTCGGCGGCCGCTCGGATCAGCTGGCCAACCTGCTGCGCCAGATGACCAGCGTGACAACGACACTGCACAGCAACAGCGAGCGCATCGACTCGACCCTCAGCGGCTTCGGCGCGCTCGCCGACACCATCGAGGCGCGGCACAACGAGCTGGGTCAGGTCGCCGACACGCTGCCGTCGATGATCGGCACCATCGCCGAGAACAACAAGCAGATCGGTGACCTGCTGACCAAGGTCTCGACCACCAGCGCGGCGCTGGGCGACTACGCGAACACGTCCACCGAGCAGCTGTCGAGCCTGCTCGACAACGTGCACAACTTGATGAGCGCGCTGGCGCAGACCCGCACCGACTTCGGTCCGCTGCTGGACGCCATGCACGAGATCCGCCCGGCGGTGGACGCGTCCTTCAAGGGCAACGTCCTCGCCGTCGCGGCGACCCTCACGCAGCTCGACATCGGCCTGATCACCGATCCGGCGCACAGCAAGTTCTACGACCTGCGCGACGCACAGGACATGGTGGGCAGCCTCATTCAGGTATTGCAGATCGTCCAGGGACGAGTGGGAGGCCACCGGTGAGCTGGCTGAAGCAGCACAAATTGCTGCTGTCGAGCGTGGGCCTGGTCGTCGTGTTCCTGGTCGGGGCGACGTACCTGCTGATCAGCGTGATGCGGGTGAATCCGGTGCGGCAGACCTACGTGGTCACCGTGGCGCTGGATCGCTCGGGCGGGCTGCAGCCGGGCAACGATGTGACGCTGCGCGGCTACCGCGTGGGCAAGGTGAACGACATCAAGCTGTCCGACCACGGCGCGGCGATCTCCGCCGAGGCCGAGATCGACAGCCGCTACCGCATCCCGGTCGACACCCGCGTGGCGGTGCAGGCCTTGTCCGGCGCCGGTGAGCAGTACATCGACTTCCGGCCGGAGACCGATCAGGGACCGTTCCTGGCCAACGGCGCGACGATCAAGTACGACCCGCAGAAGGTCACCACCCCGACCCCCGTGTGGTCGGTGCTCGACAACGCCAGCGCGTTCTTCGACCAGATCGACCCGGATCGCTTCACCACGATCCTGAACGAACTCGACGTCGCCCTGTCCGGCGGGCCCGACCAGATGCGCAGCATGATCGATGCGCTCAGCCTGGTCACCGCCGGTCTGGACAATCTGCTGCCGCAGACCACGAACCTGCTGGCGAACCTGCGCACGATCGCCGCCACGACCTCCAACGCGCAACCGGACCTGAGCACCCTGACCGCCAATTCGCAGACGCTGTTCAACCAGTTCAACGGCGCCAACGACGAATTGCGCAAGGTGCTCGACACCGCACCCGGCCAGATGCAACAGCTGGGGGCCGTGCTGGACAAGACCGCAGATCCGATCACCAGCCTGGCGACCAACTTCGCGGCCATCACCAAGGCGGCGCAGCTGCGGGTCCCGGCGCTGCGGGCGCTGTTCCCGTCGCTGGTCACCGGCGCGTCGGCGATCGGCGTCCCGGCGCACGACAACGAGTTCTACACCATTCTGGATATCTGGCCGCGCCCGTTCTGCGAGTACAACAACAAGCCGACCGCTCCCTACGTGATTCAGGACGGCTCGTTGCCGAAGTACAACTACTGCACCAACCCGCCGCCGGACCAGCAGATCCGCGGTTCGGCGAACGCGCCGCGGCCCGATGTGCCCAACAACGGTGCCCAGATGCCGGCGGGAGCCGATCCGAACGAGAGGACCCTGCCCCCGGTGCGGTGAGTGCACCCGGCCCGGCGGCAACACCGCCGGTGCGGGCATACTCGCTGACAGAATCCGTCGGTCCGGACGTATTCGGGCCGATCCGGCTACGCGGTGTGCCCAGCACGCCGGGAAAGTGACGCATCAGTTCATGTCCGATGAAGACGCTGCCAAGGACGACACGAATACCGACGCCGAGGCGAAGGCCGACGATGCTCGGCCGCAAGACAGCACCGACGCGGACGTGACGGCCAAATTCGAATCCGGCGGGGCGGAGGACAAGGCGGCCGCGAGTAAGCCTGCCGAGGACAAGCCTGCGGAGAGCAAGGCCGCGGAGACTGAACCTGCCGAGACCAAGGGCGCGGAGAGCAAGCCCGCCGCGGCCGAGACCGCGCAGGCGAAGCCCGCCGCCGCGGACGAGCCGACGGTGAAGCTGAGCCAGCCGAAGGCCGCGGCGGCCACCGCGGCCGCGCCGTCCGGCGGCAGTGGTCGCCCCAGCTGGTTGCCGATCGTCGCGGCCTTCGCCGCGGGCGTGCTGCTGGTCGCGGCGATCACCGCCGTGGTGGTGTTCGCTCTGCAGGCGAGCGACCGGGGCGGACAGCTGGACGCGCGAGACGAATCGACCGCGGCCGCCTGCGATTTCGGCCGCCAGGTCGGCACCTACGACGCGAAGAACTTCGACGACTACGTCAAGCGCGTGAAGGACCGGTCCACCGGCGACTGGGCGACACAGTTCGAGGCCGCCTCCTCCGCGCTGAAGGACATCACCACCCAGGCGCAGGCGCGCTCGGGGATCGACGAGATCCACTGCGCGTGGGAAAGCGGTGACGAGGACAAGGCCACCGTGATCATGCTCATCACGCAGAACCAGTCCAAGGCGGCGTCGCCGCAGCCGCAGCACATCACCATCGGTGTGGTGGCGACCATGGAGAAGAAGGGCGACAAGTGGCTGGCCTCCGGCTTCCAGTCGCCGATGATGAACGACATGGGTCCGGTCCCCGCGCCGGGCGGTGACCAGCCGGCGCCGGGCACCGGCGGGCAGCAGCCCGCACCCCAGCCGGGCGGCTAGATCGCTCGATCGTTACGGGGTGCCCCCCGGGAAGCCGGGGGGGCCCCCGGGGGTTGGGGTCAGGTGGTTGGGGTGCCGGCGGGGCGGGGGGGGGGGGGGCG
>NZ_JARWOP010000139.1 GCF_029868745.1 Nocardia wallacei
CGTATGCCGAGCTGGCGGGCGTGCCCCAGCGCCCGGCGATCCTGGTGGCGACCTATTTCGGGCGTCCGGGTGCGGCGCTGCCCGCGCTGGCGGACATGGGCGTAGAGGGCATCGCGCTCGACTTCGTCGCGGGCGCCACCGGTCAGCTACACGGGGCGGGGGGCCGCCGCGGCGCCGCCGCCCACACCGGCCGCGCCCATCGACGACATCATCGGAGTCGCGAAACTCGGGACGCCGGAACCGGCGTGCACGGCCGAGGTGATCGCGGTGCCCGCGACGTTGCCCGCGGTGCTCACGCCGCTGACGGCCATGGACGCCGCCGACTGCGCGGCCTGCGTGGCGGCGCTCACCACGGCCGGGTTGCTCGCGGCGGCCTGCGCCGCGGCGATGGTGGCCTGCAGTGGGTCGCTCGGGGAGGCCTGCAGCGTCGCGCCCTGGGCGGCCTGCCCGCCCTCGACGGCCGACCCGGCGCCCGGGACGATCGGGGGCGGCTGCAGGAACTCGCCCGGCGCCGTCACGATCGCCGTCGTCGCGGCCTCGTAGGTCTCCATCACCAGCGCGGCGCGGGTGTCCATCGCGAAGCGGGCGGCCTCCGCCGCGGCGAAGCTGCCGGTCGCGATCCCGGGCGGGGTGTGCGCGGCGACCACGGCGGCGTTGGTGGCCGTGATCTCCGGCGGGCTCGGCATCGCCAGCGCCGCGACCGCGTAGGCCGTCGCGTTGCCGGCCGCCTTGGCGCCCATCGTGGCGGCCATGGCGGTCTGCTGACCGGCCCAGCCGAGGAAGCCCGTCAGCTTGCCCAGCGCGGCGAGACCGCCGAGGCCCTCCATGCCGACGCCGAGCTCCGCCATGGTGCGGGCGACGGTGACGCCGGCCTCGGCCCAGACGGCGGACAGCGCGCCCCATGCCGTGCCGGCGGCGGAGATCGGAATGGCGTGCGCGCCGCCGTGCAGTGTGGCGCAATTGATTTCGGCCGGGCGGAGCTCCCAGATAGCCCCGGTAATCCCTGCAACCATGGTCGTTACTCCCCTGTGTATGGCTCGAGATCGCTGTGGTGGTAGTGGAATCCGGAGCTAGGCTTGGATCGCGCCGCCGACGGCGGCGACGCTGGCGGCCTGGACGGTGTCGTCGGCCAGGAAGGTGGCGCATTGCATGCGCAGCGTGTGTGCGGCGTGGTGCAGTTCGAGTGCCCCCTGGGCGACCGCGCCGTCGTGAGTTGCCGCGGCGTGGTTGAAGTGTCCCGCGGCGAGCAGGGAGACCTCTTCACAGCCGGAAGGAAGCACATGGGTCGCCGGGCCGCTGAGCGTGGACGCCGCGACGAGGCGTTCGGCGAGCAGATCGAGTTCTGCCGCGGCTGCGAGCATCAGTTCGGGTGAGATGAGTACGTGGCCAACCATGACTCGAACTCCTTCTAGTGGCGGCTGTGCGACAGTCGGGCCGGCATCCGCCTGCCCTTCGGTGGAACCACGAGAATTCCCCCTACGAGTTGATTGGACGCGACGGCCCGCGCTGCGGTTCCCTCTAGTCCAAAGTTTATTCGGCCTGACCCGCTTCGCGGGTCAAGACTAGCCCCATCCCAGCTCATGCAGGCGGTCTTCGTCAATGCCGAAGTAGTGGGCAATCTCATGAATGACGGTGACGGCGACCTCCTCGACCACCTCCGCCGCGCTACCGCAAACATCGAGCAGCGCCTCGCGGTAGATGGTGACGGTGTCGGGCAGCGCGCCGCCGTACTGGCTGTCGACGCGTTCGGTCAGGGCGATGCCGTGGTAAAGGCCGAGCAGCCCTGGGTCTTCCGGGTTGCGCGGTTCGATCAGCACCACGACGTTGTCGATGGCGCGGGCCAGCTCGGGCGGGATCAGATCGAGCGCCTCGCCGACCAGTTCCTCGAACCGTTCGTCGGACATCGAGACCGGCATATCAGTGCTTCCCCACGGAGATTCGCCTACCGGGGCGGAGCGGGCGCGGGGGCCGCTCCGGGCAGCGGCGTCGGCGTGGAGCGGCCGTCGGTGGGCGGCGGCACCGGGGCCTGGCCGTCGATCAGGACATCGCCGCGGGCGGTGCCGGTGATGGTCGAGAAGCCGTCCTGAGAACCCTTGCCCACCAGGCAGTTCAGCTTGTGACTGCCGACCAGCCAGCTGCGGGTGTCGAGGTTGTCCCAGAAGATGGTGAGGGTCTTGTTGATCAGCGCGTCCTGCCCGCCGAGATAGTCGCCGGCGGCGTGGGCGCACTCGTCCTGCATGTACTTGTCCTGGTCGGCGTTGTTCGGCGGTCCGCCGCTGAAGTGCGCGCCCAGGTCCACCACCGACATCACCTCGTAGGCATGCGGTTTGGCGCAGTCGACCGGTTCGTTGGTGGGCAGGCTCTGGTTGATGCCGATGCAGGTGCCGGACTCGAAGGTGCGGGACTGGTCGCTGTCGCGGATCTTGCCGACGGCCTGCTGGGTGGCGTTGCCGGTGGCGCTGACCAGTTGCAGGCCGCAGCGGATGGTGCGATCGCCGTTGCGCCAGCCCGGTTCTCCCGGATTGATCATCCCGACGACGAACCGGCCGCGCGGATCGAGCCGCCCGCCCAGATAGGCGGCCGCGGCGGGCGCGCAGTGCTCGTCGCGCAGCTCGGCGAAGCGCAGCGAGTCGGGGAAGCGGGAGCCGGGGCCGAATTCGCGGCCGGGGTACCGGCTCAGGTCGATGTCGGCGGTGACCTCGAACAGATGCTTGTCGCCGCAGTTGACCTTGTTCAGGTCCAGCGTCTTGGCGTTGGTCCAGGACAGGCAGTCGCCCGGGTGCGCGCTGCCGAACGCGCTGCCGGCCCGCCCGCCGAGTTGCGGGGAGGCCGGGTTGTGCGCCTCCAGCCCGTGCGAACTGCGGAAGCCGGAGATGAACAGCGTCACCAGCGCGGCCACCACCGCGCCCACCGCCACCGCCAGCAGGCCCCAGCGCAGTTTGTGCGCGGGCAGATGCATCCGGCCGACCGCGGCGAGCGCGGGCGAGCGTCGCTTCGGCGCCCGCCGCCGGCCGGAGTGACCGGGGGTGGCGGCCGGTTCGGCTTCGGGTTCGGGCGCGTGGGGCGCATCATCGGTGGACATCGCGCTCCATCATGACAGCGCCCGTTCGGCCTCGCCACGACCCTCCCGCGGGCGGGTCCCGTGGTGCCGCGCCCCGTGCCAGGTTCTAGGCTGGCTACCCATGATCGACCTCCGATTCCTGCGCGAAGATCCGGATGCGGTGCGCGCCTCCCAGCGGGCTCGCGGCGAGGATCCGGCGCTGGTGGATGCTCTGCTCGAGGCCGACGCCGCCCGCCGCGCCGCGGTCGCGACCGCCGACAATCTGCGCGCCGAGCACAAGGCGATGGGCAAGAAGGTCGGCAAGGCCGCCGCCGACGAGCGGCCCGCGCTGCTCGCGTACGCGCAGGAGCTGGCCGCCAAGGTGAAGGAGGCCGAAGCCGCCGAGCACGCCGCCGACGCCGAGCTGGACGCCGCCCAGCGCGCCCTGTCGAACGTCGTGCAGGACGGCGCGCCGGCCGGTGGCGAGGACGACTACGTCCTGCTCGAAACTGTCGGCACGCCAACCGAATTCGACTTCGACGTCAAGGATCATCTCGAGCTGGGTGAGGCGCTCGGTGTGATCGATATGGAGCGCGGCGCGAAGGTCTCGGGCTCGCGGTTCTACTTCCTCACCGGCTACGGCGCGCTGCTGCAGCTGGGCCTGTTGCAGCTGGCGGCGCAGCGGGCGGTGGCCAACGGCTTCACCATGATGATCCCGCCGGTGCTGGTGCGCCCGGAGATCATGGCGGGCACCGGATTCCTGGGTCAGCACGCCGCGGAGATCTATCACCTCGAGGAGGACGACCTGTACCTGGTCGGCACCTCGGAGGTGCCGCTGGCGGGCTACCACTCCGGCGAGATCCTCGATCTCGGCGCCGGTCCCAAGCGCTACGCGGGCTGGTCGTCGTGTTTCCGGCGCGAGGCCGGCAGCTACGGCAAGGACACCCGCGGCATCATCCGAGTGCACCAGTTCGACAAGGTCGAGATGTTCGTCTACTGCAAGCCGGGGGACGCCGACGCCGAGCACCGGCGGCTGCTGGGCTGGGAGCGCGACATGCTGGCCGCCATCGAGGTGCCCTACCGGGTGATCGATGTGGCCGCCGGCGATCTGGGCAGCTCGGCGGCGCGCAAATTCGACTGCGAGGCATGGGTACCGAGCCAGCGCGCCTATCGCGAGCTGACGTCGACCTCGAACTGCACCACCTTCCAAGCCCGCCGATTGTCGGTGCGCTACCGCGACGACAAGGGCAAGCCACAGATCGCGGCCACCCTGAACGGGACCCTGGCGACCACCCGCTGGATCGTCGCGCTGCTGGAAAACCATCAGCAAGCCGACGGATCGGTGCGGGTACCGGCGGCGCTGGTGCCGTTCGTCGGCCGCGAAATCCTGGAACCATTGCGTTAACCAAGAATTCGCGGGAACGGGCTTACTGCCGCACGTGCGGCGGCACGTGCGTTGCGAACACGTGAATCGGCGACTTTGCCGGTCGATTCCTGCGGATGTGACTACTGCATGGGACAACTGTGTCTAGGCTAGGCAGCGTGCGAGGAATCGGGTCTCGCGGCGATACCCGCACGCGGGTGCGGACGGCATCGGCGCTTGCGACGGCAATGGTGATGGCTCGGACCACCGGAGCGTTCTACGTGATGGGTGGGGTGCTGGGCCTGCTCATCACTGTCATCGCACCGGGTGACGAGGGGAATCGGCCACTGGTCGGCATCGCGGCGGCGATCGCGCTGCTGCTCGGCGTCAGTCTGCTCATCTGGGGTCCGCGGCTGCCGCATTCGATTCACCACGCCTATGTCGCGATGGCCACGGTGCTGGTCACCGTTGCGGTGCACTGGTTCCCGAATACGGTCGGCGGTATCAGCCTGGCCGCGTTCTATGTCTTCGTCGCCTGCGATGCCGCGATCTTCTTCGCCTGGCAGTGGGTTGCCGCGCATGTGCTGTTCGCCGTCGTGCTGTGTCTGTGGGTGGTGCCCTCGCGCGGCCTGCCGTGGTGGTCGGGAATGATCCCGGCGGGTGTGACCGTGGGCGCGGGCATCGTGGTCGGAATCCTGACCCGGATGGCGTCCGACGCCGACATCGACGTGCTCACCGGGCTGCTCAACCGCCGCGGGTTCGACCGCGCCCTCAACGCCGCCATCGCGCACGCCACCCGCAGCGGGCAGGGCCTGGCGCTGGTGCTGGTGGACCTGGACCGGTTCCAGAAGATCAACGACCATCTCGGCCACCGCGCCGGTGACGCCGTGCTGCAACGGGTCGCCGACACCTGGCAGAAGCTGCTTCAGCCGGATCAGCGGCTGGCCCGCTACGGCGGCGACGCCTTCGCGCTGCTGCTGCCCAACACCACCGAGCAGGCCGCGATCCTGCTCACCGAGCAGCTACGCGCGGCCGTGACCACCGGATGTTCGGCGGGTGTCACCTCCTGGCAGCCGGGCGAATCAGGATCGCTGCTGGTCAGCCGCGCCGATGTCGGTCTGTACCGGGCCAAGCAGGCCGGGCGCAACCGCACGGTGCTGGAGTCGTCGCGGCAGCTGCCGCTGGCGGTCGAGCTGCGCGAGGCCATCGACAAGGGTGCGCTGGACGTGCACTACCAGCCGATCGTCAGCCTGACCGAGGGCGGCGGCAAAGCCGTAGGGGTGGAAGCGCTGCTGCGCTGGTCGTCGAATGCCCAGCCGGATGTCACCACCGAGGGGCTGATCCGGGTCGCCGAGGAATACGACCTGATCTCCGACCTGGACGAGCTGGTGCTGCGGCGCGCCTGCTCCGACGCCGCCCGCCTGCAGGAGACCTTCGCCCAGCTCGACCTGACCCTGAACGTCAATGTCAGCGGGCTGGAACTGGCCGAAACCGATTACGCCGACCGGGTTTCCGGCATCCTGACCGATACCGGCTGGCCCGCCGACCAGCTCGTCCTGGAGGTCACCGAGAGCGAGCTGGCCGCCGAATCCCAGACCGCCATCGCCAATCTGCACACCCTGCGCGAGCGCGGCGTGCGGATCGCGATCGATGATTTCGGCACCGGGTACTCCTCGCTGAGCCGCCTGGCGACCATTCCGAGCGACATCCTGAAGGTCGATCAATCCTTCGTCGCCGCCATCCGCTCCGATACGCCCGCCCCGCCGCTGCTGGGAGTCATTGCGGCGCTGAGCAAGTCGCTGGATCTGCAGGTGATCGCCGAGGGTGTGGAGACGGAGTATCAGGCGGCCGTGCTCACCGAGCTGGGCTTCGCGCTCGCCCAGGGCTACCACTACAGCGATTCGCACCCGGTGTCCGAACTGATCGACGACCTGAACGAACGGCGCGGCCTGGTCGGCGCCGGCGCGGATCGCGAATTCTCCACCAACGGGTGGGTTCCGGTCGACAATCCGTACGACACCGGGACCCTCGGCCAGAACTGAGCCGGGTGCGCAGGGAATGGGGTATCGCGGCCGGGCTGTGCATCGGTGCGGGGGTGGCGGTACAGGGCCGGCTGAACGGGGCGCTCGGGGAGCAGTTGCGCGATGGGGTGGCCGCGGCGGTGATCAGCTTCGGTTCCGGGCTGCTCGCGCTGGGCGTGGTGTTAGCGGCGAGCGGCCGATTGCGGGCGGGGGTAGGGCGGGTGTGGCGGGCCGTCGCCGAGGGCGACCTGCGGTGGTGGCAGTTGCTGGGCGGGGTGTGCGGGGCGTTCTTCGTTGCGTGTCAAGGGCTTACGGTGGCGGCGATCGGGGTGGCGGCGTTCACGGTGGCGACGGTGGCCGGGCAGTTGGTGAGCAGCCTGGTGGTGGATCGGCTGGGGCTCGGCCCGAGCGGGCGGACGCCGGTGACCGCGCCGCGCGCCGCCGGGGCGATGCTGGCCTTGGCGGCGGTGTCCGTGGCGGCCGTCGGTGGCTCCGGTGCCGAGCATCCGGCGTCGGCGGCCGGTGACCTGCTGCGGAACGTGCCTCCGGTCGCGTTGATCGGGCTGCCCGCGCTGTCCGGTATCGGGCTGGCCTGGCAGCAGGCGATGAACGGGCGGATCGGCGTGGTGGGCGGTCCCTACTCGGCGACGCTGGTCAACTTCGCCACCGGTGTGGTGGCGTTGGTCGCGGTCGAATCGCTGGTGCTGGCCCGGACGGGATGGCCGGACCGATTCCCGACGACGCCGTGGCTGTATCTCGGCGGCGTCATCGGTGTCGTGTTCATCGCGCTCGCGGCCCTGGCGGTCCGCTGGATCGGAGTGCTGCTGCTCGGCCTCACCTCGGTGGCCGGGCAACTTCTCGCGGCCGTCATCCTGGATCTCGCGCTGCCCACCGGCTCCGGACTGTCCGCCGCGACCCTCGTGGGCAGCGCGCTCACCCTCCTCGCGGTCGGCGTCGCGGCGCGTCGCCCCACCACGGGAGCATGATGTCCGGAGACCGACGACAGGAGAGGAACGGTATGCGCGAACTGGGTGTCGCGGTGATCGGGTACGGGTTGGCCGGGTCGGTGTTCCACGCGCCGCTGATCGCCGCCGAGCCGCGGCTGCGGGTGGCCGCGGTGGTGACCTCGTCGGCAGATCGAGCCGAGCAGGCGCATGGCGAACATCCGGGTGTCCGGGTGGTGCCGCAGGCCGACGAGCTGTTCGCCGACCCGGACGGCATCGACCTCGTCGTGGTGGCGACGCCCAACCGCACCCACGCGCCGCTCGCGACGCAGGCGCTGGCGGCCGGTCTGCCGGTGGTCGTGGACAAGCCCTTCGCCCTCACCGCCGCCGAGGGCGAGCGGCTGATCGCCGCCGCGGAACAGGCCGGGCGGCCGCTGACCGTATTCCAGAACCGCCGCTGGGACAGCGACTTTCGCACCGTCCGCCGGTTGATCGCGGACGGCGAGCTGGGCACGGTGCGGCGCTTCGAGTCCCGCTTCGAACGGTGGCGACCGGTGTCCAAGGGCGGCTGGCGCGAGGTGGGCGGCGTGGCCGACGGCGCGGGCATCCTCTACGACCTCGGCAGTCACCTGGTCGATCAGGCGCTGACCCTGTTCGGCCCGGTCACCGACGTGTACTGCGAACTGGATTCCCGGCGGCCGGACGTGCCCACCGACGACGACGCCTTCCTGGCGCTGACCCATGCGTCGGGCGTGCGGTCACACCTGTGGATGAGTGCCGTGGCGCCGCAACTCGGCCCCCGGTTCCGCGTCCTCGGCTCGGGCAGCGGCTACGTGACCTACGGCCTCGATCCCCAGGAGGACGCACTGCGCTCGGGCCGCCGCCCGGACGACGGAAAGCCGTGGGGCACGGTCGAACCCGCGCGGTGGGGGCTGCTGGGCACCGACGGTGACACCCGCCCGACGCCCACGGAACCCGGCGACTATCCCGCCTTCTACGCCGCCGTGGCCGCCGCCCTGCTCGACGACGCCCCGGTGCCGGTCGACCCGCACGATGCGGTCGCCACCCTGCGCATACTCGAAAAAGCCCGCGCGTTCGCCGGACGGCGGCCCTAGCCTCGCACACGTGACAGGGCGGCGCGAAGGATGTTGCGCTGTCCCGGTTTCGCGCTCAGACCAGTTTGCGTGAGCGCAGCTCGTGGCCCTTGGAGGTCTTGCAGCGGCCGGTCTCCAGATCCCACTGCCAGCCGTGCAGATTGCAGGTCAGCGTATTGCCTTCCACCACACCGAACTTCGACAGGTCGGCCTTCAGGTGCGGGCAGCGGCGCTGTACCTCCCAGCCGGCGATCTCGCACGACGCCGAATCGTCGTGCGCCTCGGCGAACCAGCCGTCGGCGTAGGCGATGCGCTCGTCGGTGAGGCATTTGAAGAAGGTGTACAGGTACTCGTTGTACCCGCCGATGCGCCACGCCTGGAACCGCGTGGAGAGGAAGATGGTGTTCACCCAGTCCGGCTCGCCGTCGCGCAGCACGGTGCGCACCAGCTGCGGTTCGATGCGGAACCCGTAGCGGTACTTGCCTTCTCCGTCGATCGGCCCGCGCACCACCCGCTTGGGGAAGTCCAGCACCACGGTCTCGTCGCCGAGCACCAGGCCGACTGGGTAGCCGATGCCGTCGCAGATCAGGTCGCTCTGCGCCATGATCGGCTCGAACAGCTCCTTCAGCCGCGGCAGCAGCGGGCCGTCATCCGTTGCCCAGGTGGCCTTCTCGGCCGCCAGCACCGGGGCCAGCCGCTGCGCCATCCGCTCGATGTACCCGGCCTTGTCGTCGTAGATCTCGCCCGGATCGACCGGGTGGGTGAGGTTCAGTTCGGCGCCGCGCACGTCGGCGACCGAGCCCGGGATCATCAGCACCCCACCGGCATTGCCGTGGATGCGCATCTGCTCCAGGAACACCATCTGGTCGGGGAAGATGTTGCCCTCGTCGCCGCGGTCGTCGTTGAGGTAGCGCAGTTCCGGGTCGAGGAACACCGGCGGCCCCGCGGACGGCACCACCCAGGTCGCTCCGACCTGCTCGATGTAGCTGCGCGCCCGGTCCATCCCGCGCTGGCGCTTCTGCTTGCCGAAGTTCGACTTGGTGCGATTCGGGATGTCGTAGACCATCGGATACCAGATGGCGCCCGAGTACTGCAGCAGGTGGATGTCGATGTGCCCGAACTGCTCGTGCAGCACGTCCATGTCCACCGGCCGGGCGTCGTTCATGTTGAAGCACACCGTCTCACCGTCGGCGACCACCAGACCGGAGTCGCCGATCGGCCCGTCGGCGGGCGCGCGCAGCGCGATGATCATCACATCGAGGTCGCCGCCCGGACCGTGCACCGTGTGCTTGACCGAGTCCTCGGTCTCGAAGAACTTGTGGAAGCCCAGCTTCTCCAGTTCCCGCCGCAGATCCGGCACCGGGTAGTCCGGCAGCAGGACGGTCGCGTCCTTGTTGACGTGGTCGATCAGATTCCGCGCGTCGAAGTGGTCGCGGTGCAGGTGCGAGACGTACAGGAAATCGCAGTCGCCCAGCTCGTCCCAGTCCAGCCCGGTGTTGTCGGGAAACGGGAACCACGAACCGAAATACGCCGGGTTGACCCACGGATCGCAGAGGATCGTCCCGGCCGCGGTGCGGATGTGAAATCCGGCGTGTCCGACGCTGGTGATCTGCACGAAGAAAGTCCCTCCTGAACCGTTACCAGCCAACCAGGGTAGCCGCTAGGAGGAGACGTCGCCGACGCAGTAACCCTGGTCCGTCGCCTTCACGGTGAATGTCCGTTCCTGCTGGGCGCCCGTGCTGTCGGTGACCGGCGCCGACACGGTCAGATAGCCGGTGCGCAGCTGCTCGGAGGTGATCGAGTCGTCGACGAAGGACTTCACTCCGGTGAGTTTGTTCGGGTTGGTGGCCAGCGGCGGCGTCGCGGCCCGGCCGGTGCCGGTGGGATCCCAGTTCGCCGCGCAGACCAGCGGGTGGGTCGCCTCCCGGTCGGCCGGGTCGAGCGGAGTGCCCGCGGCGCGGGCCAGATAGCGCCGGACGGTGTGGCGGGCATCGGCATCGGTGAAGCCGATCTCGGTGCCGGACGGGAACACCCGCGGGCAGGCGTAGCCGGTGTCGATATCGGAGCGTTGCGCGACGACGGTGACGGCGGACCGGCTCGCGGTGGTGGCGGGACTCTTCCAGACGAGGGCGGTGCCGTCGTCGACGCCCGGTTCGGCGAGTGCCGCCAGGATCGCCTGCTTGTCGGCGTACATCGTTTCCACATTGCGCGGGGCCATGGTCCAGCACTTGTCCACCAGTCGGGCCTGCGGCAGCTCCTGCAGATCGATCGCCCAATGGGTGAGGGCGTCCGCGGCGGCGGAGTCGGCGGTCTCCAGCGAGACGGTGACCGCGGTCTCGCTCGCGGCGGGCGACACCGGCTGCGCGGCGGCCGGTGCCGCGGCCGCGGTCTCGCCGTCGTCGTAGTCGGTGCCCTCGATCCCGACGCGCGAATCACATCCGGTCGCCGCCGCGACGGCCAGCGCGGCGAGGCCCGCGAGTAGCGCTCCCCGGCCTGCCCGGCGGCGTCGTTCCCGCGATGCTGGTCGGGGGCATTTCACTGCGGTGAACCTCTTTCCTGTGCGTGCGCCGGGAGCGTCGTCTGTGACAGGGACTACGCTAGCGGAATTGTGGAACCCGTCTACCGGACGATCATCGGCCTGGCCCGGACCGTCTTCTTCGCACAGGGACTGAAGTTCGAGGTCAGCGGGGATGAACACATCCCCGCGACCGGTGGCGCGGTCATCGCGATCAACCACACCGGGTACATGGACTTCACCTACGCCGGGCTGCCCGCGCGGACGCCGAAGCGCTACATCCGTTTCATGGCGAAGAAGGAGGTCTTCGACGACAAGATCTCCGGTCCGATCATGCGCGCGCTCGAGCATATTCCGGTGGACCGGGCGGCGGGGGCGGATTCCTATCAAGCCGCGGTGGAGTATCTGCGGCGGGGCGAACTGGTGGGCGTGTACCCCGAGGCGACCATCAGCCGCAGTTTCGAGATCAAGGAGTTCAAGTCGGGCGCGGCCCGGATGGCGATCGAGGCGGACGTGCCGATCGTCCCGATGGTGATCTGGGGCGCGCAGCGGGTCTGGACCAAGGGACATCCGAAGCGGCTGGGGCGGACCAACACTCCGATCTCGATCGCCGTCGGCGAGCCCATCCGGCCGCCCGCCGTGACCGACGGCGATATCGCCGCGGCCGCCGCGGAGCTGACCGGCACGCTGCGCACCACCATGCAGCAGCTGCTGGCGCGATTACAACAGAACTATGTGCACGAACCGGGGGCATACTGGGTCCCGGCCCGGCTCGGCGGCAGTGCCCCGACGCTGGCCGAGGCCGACGCGATGGATGCCGCGGAGGCCGCGGAGAAGGCCGCGCGCCGGGCGGCCGCGGACGACGCCGTGGAGTAGGACCGGCGGCAGTAGGTACAGGGAGTTTCGACAATATGGCGCGGGAACCGGTCTTCGATGTGCTCACCGGCTTGGTCCGGACGCTGTTCCGGGCGCAGGGGCTGCGCATCGATATCGCTGGGCAGCAGCACCTTCCGCGGTCGGGCGGCGCCGTGCTCGCCGTGAACCACACGGCCTATCTGGATTTCATGGAGGTCGGCCTGGTCGGCCGCGAATCGGGCCGCAATGTCCGGTACATGATGAAGGCCGAACTGGAACGCGGCATCGTGGGCTGGCTGATGAAGCACTGCAAGGCGATCGGCGTGGACCGCAGCGCCGGCGCGGAATCCTTCGCGCGGGCCGTGGCGGCGCTGCGCGACGGCGAGATCGTGGTGGTCTACCCGGAGGCCACCATCAGCCGCAGCTTCGAACTGAAGGAGTTCAAGTCGGGCGCGGCCCGCATGGCGATCGAGGCGGAGGTGCCGATCGTCCCGATGGTGATCTGGGGCGCGCAGCGGGTGTGGACCAAGGACATGCCCAGACGGCTCGGCCGCCACCGCTTCCCGATCAATATCCGCCTCGGCGAACCGATCCCCGCGCACGAGCCCGTCGACGATCTCACCGCCGAGTTGCGTTCGCGCATGCGAGAACTGCTAGACCGGGCCCAGCAGTCCTACGACATGCCCGCGGGCGCGCGCTGGGTGCCCGCCCGCCTCGGCGGCAGCGCCCCGACCCCCGAGCAGGCCGCCGTGCTGGACCAGCGGGAACTGGAACGCCGGCGGGCGAAGAAGGCGGCGCGCGAAGCCTGACAGCGCCGCTGGGTCACGCCCGGTTACGCACCGAGAACCAGTGCGGCCCCGGCGATTCCGATGCCGGTCGCGATCCAGAACGCGGTCGGGAAGCCGCCGGTCGCCGAGCCCGCGACGAGCGCCGCGCCCAACTGGCTACCCAGCGCACCGCCGACCGTCCGGGACACCGTGTTGATCCCGTTGGCCGTGGCCGTCCGGCCCGGATCGACGACGCGATGCAACTGCGAGGGCAGCGCCGTCATCACCAGGCCCGTGCCGAGGCCGATCGGTAGCGCGCACACCGCCGCCTGCCACATCGTTCCGTGCGCGACGGCGAGCAGCGCGGCGCCCGCGGCGACCAGCAGTAGCCCCGCGGCCAGCGGCAGGCGCGGTCCGCGGCGTGCGATCACCTTTCCCGCCACCGCCCCGGCGGGCAGCACCACCAGCGTCGACGGCAGCATCACCAGCCCGGCCGCCGTGACCGACCCGCCGAAACCGCCCGCCGCCGAGGGTGTTTCGACCAGCTTGGGCACCAGCACGTAGTACATGAACTGCATCGCGCCCAGTGTGAGCGCCGCGAGATGGGCCACGCCGATCGGCCGATGCAGCACCAGGTCCATATCGATGAGCGGCTGCCGCGAACGCCGCTCGACCCACCCGAACACGAGCAGGAGCAGCACGCCACCGGCGGCGAGCGCCAGCGTCGGCACGGACAGCCATCCGCCGGTCGGCCCGACGGTCAGCGCCAGCAGGACGCCGCACAGTCCGCCCGCCAGCAGCGTGGTGCCCGCCGGGTCGAGCCGCCCGGCGCCGGTGCCCGGACCGTCCGGCACATACCGCTGGGTCAGCACGAGCGCGGCCGTGATCAGCCCGGCGCCGACAACGAAAAGCCAACGCCACGAGGCATGGTCGACGATCAGCCCGCCGCACACCAGCGCGATGCCCGCCGCCCCGCCCACCAGGCCGGACAGCAGACCCAGCCCGGCGTGCACGCGCTCGGGCGGCAGGATGTCCGGCACCGAGCCGAACGCCAGCGGCAGCACCGCGAGGCTGATGCCCTGTCCCGCGCGCGCCGCGATCAGGACGCCGATGTGCGGGGCGAGCATCGCCACGACGGTCGCGGCGAGATAGAGCGTCAGCACGACGAGCAGCGTCCGCCGCCGCCCGTACCGGTCGCCGAGCCTGCTCACCAGCGGCGTGAGAATGGCACTGGCGAGCAACGGCGCACTCATCACGGCCCAGGTCGCGGCGGTGGTGCTGGTGTGCAGCGCCGCTTGGAGCACGCCGATCGCCGGTACCAGCATGGTCTGCATCAGGCCGTAGGACAGCACGCCGAGCGCCAGCGCGAGCATGGCGGCGCGGTGCGTCGGCGGGG
This sequence comes from Nocardia wallacei, assembly GCF_029868745.1. Classification (GTDB taxonomy): domain Bacteria; phylum Actinomycetota; class Actinomycetes; order Mycobacteriales; family Mycobacteriaceae; genus Nocardia; species Nocardia wallacei_B. Next base: position 13,996 of record NZ_JARWOP010000139.1, read on the forward strand.
ACGTGGTGGTCAGGGTTCGGATGGTCACACAAGCCTCCTGAGATAACGCGAACGTTGTTCGCGTAAGGCTTACCTAACTACACGCGAACGTTGTTCGCAAGAGGTGCGGCCGCGCCCCGCCGCCGGGTCCATGTCGCCTCCGCCTAGGCTCGGCGGCACGGCTGAAGGGAGTGAGGTGCGCGCACAACCGCTGACCCGGGACGCCATCGTCGCCGCCGCGCGCCGCGTCGCCGACGCGGAGGGCCTGGCCGCGCTGACGCTGCGGCGGCTGGCGCAGGAACTGAACACCGGCCAGGCCTCGCTGTATCGGCACATCACCGACCGGCGCGAACTGCTGGCGCTGTTGAACGAGGATCTGGCGCAGGCGTTTCCGGTCGTGCGGACCGGCCGGCCTCGGGAGCGGATCCTGCGGCTGTGGCTGGGATCGCATCGGGTGCTGCTCGACCATCCCTGGGCGGGCCGGGTGATCATCGAGGCCACGTCGGTAACGGCCACCGCCCTGCCGTTCGCCGATGCCACGCTGGACGCCCTGCTGGCGGCGGGCCTGACCCCGGACGTCGCGGCGCGCACCTACCGCGCCGTCTGGCACCTACTGCTCGGATACGTGGTCAACGACCATCCGCTGGGGCATCCGGGCTTCGACATCGATGCCGGGCGGTATCCGGCTCTCGTTACCGCGCGACCCCATCTGGCCGCCGCCGACGCGCCCGCCGAGTTCGAGTGGGCGCTGCGGCGGTTGCTCGACGCCGTGCTGGGCCCCGACGCCGAAACCGATTGAACGCCAGCGGATTCGTGGTTTCGAAACGGGAATTGCAAACGCACTATTGCATTTTGGGCCCCCGGCGGACGCACTCATCCGTACCTCGGGAGACATTCTGTCTCAGTCACGGAATTCGAGGGCGCGAATATGTCCATGTGATTGAAGATTCAGCCGCCGAGAATGTTTCCGGAGCGAAAGAGTGGTCGCTTCGCCGAATTGCGAACTTCTTTTGGTGCGTGCCCGGAAAGTCGGTAGCGTCGAGCGCATGACGCGCTATGTGATGCCGGCGGAAACCGCTCCGCACGCCCGAACCTGGCTAGCATGGCCGGCCAAGGAATCGGTGTGGGAAGAGTTGCTACCGCTGGTGCGCGCCGACATCGTGCGACTGGCCCGCGCGATCGCCGCACACGAGCCGGTGACCCTGCTGGCCCGGCGCGAGCAGGTCGACGAGGCGCGCCGGGCGTGCGGTAGGACCGTGGAGGTGGTGCCCGCGCCACTGGACGATCTGTGGATTCGAGACACCGGGCCGATATTCGTCACCGGTCCGGACGGACCGGCCGGAATCGATTTCAACTTCAACGGCTGGGGACAGAAGTCCGAATACCACATGGACGCGAAGGTCGCGCGAAAACTGCTCGAGCACGCGGGTATTCCGCGAGTGGTCGCGCCGATCGTCGCCGAGGGCGGCGCACTGGAGGTGGACGGCGAAGGGACCCTGCTCACCACCGAGAGCGCGCTGGTCAACCCGAACCGCAATCCGGGATTCGCGCACGAGGAGATCGAAAAGGCGCTGCACGAAATGCTCGGCGTCACCAAAGTCGTATGGCTGCAGGGTGTCGCGGGCGAGGATGTCACGGATTGTCACGTCGACGCCGTCGCCCGTTTCGCCGAGCCGGGCGTGGTGCTGGTGGATTGGCCGGTGCACCCGGATCCGGGCGACGTCTTCGCCCGCGCCGCGGTGCGGGCACGCGAGATCCTGCGCGAGGCCACCGACGCCGCGGGCCGCCGCTTCGAGATCATCGAACTGCCGCAACCGGATGCGACCGCGCTGACCGGCGACCGCGGCCCCGACTTCCTGTACTCCTACGTCAATTTCTACGTCGGCAACGAGGCCGTCTACATGCCCGCCTACGGTGACCGCCGCGGCGACGACCGTGCCGCCGGGATCCTGGCCGACGCGTTCCCCGGCCGGGAGGTGGTGCCGGTGGAGTACAACGCGGTCGTCGAGGGTGGCGGCGGGATCCACTGCTCCACGCAGCAGCAACCCGCGGTGTGATCGAAAAGTGCAGGGTCAGCTCGGATCCGAGCCCCGGATCGCCGCGAGCCACGTCGCGACGGCCGCGGCCACCGTGGTCGCGCCGATGAACGCGACGAAACCGCCGCCCGCCACATAGACCCACAGCAGTCCGGCGAAGGGCGCGGCGATGGCCGACTGGGCATCGAGCAGCAGCCGCCGACCGAACCGGGCCGACTGTTCGGCGTGCGCCGGGCCGTCCGGATCCGGTCGCGTGGGATTGTCCGCCAAGCGGCCCGGCGGCTCCGAATCCCGCGCCGGGCCGGACGGATACAGGCGCAGACTCCCGATACGCAAGGCCCCGCTGCCGCATCGGGCCGGCGCAGCCTGGAGCGTGACCAGCGCCGGATCGAAATACACCGGCAGCCACCGGGTCCGGCCGTCCGCCGCCAACTCCAGCCAGGAACGGCTGACCAGCCGGTGCTGCTGGCGGACCCGCCTGCAGTCCGCGATACCGGGGGCGAGGCCGCGCACCGGCAGGACCGCGAACGCGACGGCGAGCCGCACCGCCGTGTACCCCAGCACGACGAATCCCACCGCCGCCAGCATGCTCAGCTCCTCGGAATCGGCGAACGGCGCCCAGGCGAGGCAGGTCACCAGGGCGCCGATCGTCGTCAGAACCGGATAGGCCAGGGGATGGCCCGAGCCGGAAATCACTTCAGGAAGCCGACTTTCGTCCAGTCGTAGGTCGCCAGGCCGCGGGCGCCGTAGTTGGCGAGGTTGGCGCGCACCGCCACGATGCCCGGCGTCTGCAGCAGCGGGAGCGAGTGCCCCTCCTCGAAGATCTTGCGGTCCACCTGATTGGCCAGCTCGATGGCCTTGGCCGGATCCAGTTCGGAGACCGTCTTCTCGATGAGATCGTTCAGCTCGGGAGAGCCGATGCGCCCGTAGTTGCCCTGCAGGTCGTTCGGGTTGTAGCCCCAGATCTGGAACAGGTTGGTCAAGGGGAACGGGTCGCCGACCCACGACCACTGCGCGACATCGAAATCACCGGGCTGGATGAAGTCGGTGAAATATCCGGTGCCCGGCTTGGTGTCGATAGTGAGTTTCACGCCGATGCGGGCGAGGTTCTGCTGCATGATCTGCGCCATCTGTACCCAGACATCCTGGTTGTACATGACGTCGCGGATCTCCAGTTTCCGGCCGTCCTTCTCCCGCACGTCGCCGTTGAGTTTCCAGCCCGCCTCGTCGAGTTCGCGGGCGGCGGCGTCGGGGTCGTAGCCGAGGCTGTTGTCCTGATAACCCTTCTGGCCCTCGAGATAGATGTGGTTGTTCAGCGGTTTGGGATCGGCGACCAGGCCGTTGTCGATGGCCGTGGCGATACCCTGCCTATCGATGGCCTTCGAAACAGCCACGCGCACCTTGGGATCGGAAAGGATGGACCCGGGCGCGCCGTTGAAGGTCAGGTGCGACCATTGATTGGCCGGCGCGCGGCGAATGGTGACGTCGGGAATGCCCTGCACGGTCTTCAGCTCGTCGCGGCTCCCTATTCCGGCCGCGTCCAGTTCGTTGTTCTGCAGGGCAGGCAGGTCGGCGGCGCTGTCCAGCAAGCTCCAGGTGATCGTGTCGAGTTTCGGTTTTTCCCCCCACCACAAAGGGTTGCGGCCGAGCACGATACGTCCCTGCCCGCGGTCCGTGGACTGGACGAGGAAAGGCCCGGCAGTGAGCGTGATGTTGTCGACGAGACTCTTGTTGAACGACTCGGGTGTGGCGGTCACCGACTTCGGAAACAGGAAGCTGTTACCGGCGAACTGCCCGCGCCAGTCGGCGAAGGGTTTGTTGAACGTGAGGACGGCCTGCCGGTCGTCGACGCCGCGCTCCACCTTCTCCACCCGGTCGAAGCCCTGGTTGGCCACGATCAGGAACGCCTTGTCGCGCCCGCTCAGTGCGTTGGCCTGCGAGGCGATGTCTTCCCAGGTGATCGGGGTGCCGTCGCTCCACACCGCCTTCGGGTTGATGGTGTAGGTAACCTGCTGCGGCTCGGCGTTGGTGAGTTCGACGCTGGTGAAGTAGTCGGTGTCGAGACTGGCCTCGCCCGCGGCGTCGATGCGGAAGGCCTGCGGCATCGTCGGGCGTTCGATACTCGTGACGTCGTTGTCGCTGTCGATCTGCAGGTTGTTCCAGTTCTTCGGGTAGCCCGAGAACGGCAGCCGCAGATTCCCCCCGTCCCGCAACTCGCTCACATCGTGCGGGTTGATGTCGTTGGTGAGGCCGATCGCGGACGTGCCACCCCCTGAATCATCCGAGCCCGCACACCCGGACAAGACCAATCCGATCGCGACCGCGGGGACCGCTATCCGGACAACTGTCGAACGAATCCGCATGGACCGCTCCTTCCGTCGGGGCCGGTGCATCACTTCGTGAAGCCGATCTTGGTGTAGTCGTAGGAGGCCATTCCGGGCGCCCCGAAATTGGCGATATCGGCGCGCACGCCGTAATTCCCCGGATCCTGGGTCAGCGGCAGCGAGAAGCCCTCCTCGAAGACCGCCCGATCCACCTCGTTCGCCAGTTCGATCGCTCGCTGCGGATCGAGTTCCGACAGGGTCTTGTCGATCAGCTCGTTCAGTTCCGGGGAACCGATGCGGCCGAAGTTTCCCTGCACGTCGTCGGGGTGGTAGGCGTAGATCTGCGACACCCCGCTGAGCGGGAAAGCGTCACCCTGCCATTGGAATTGGGCCAGATCGAAGTCGCCCGGGATGAAGACGTCGGAGAAGATGTTCTGGCCGGGGCGCGCGTCGATGGTCAGCTTCACGCCGATGCGGGCGAGATTCTGCTGGATGATCTGCGCGACCTTCACCCAGACGTCGTTGTTGTACATGACATCCCGGATCTCGAGGCGGCGGCCGTCCTTGACGCGCACGTCACCCTCCAACCGCCAGCCCAGCGCGTCGAGTTCGCGCGCGGCCGCGTCCGGATCGAAGGGCGGGTTGTTGTCCCGGTAACCCTGCTGGCCGCGCACGTAGATGTGATTGCCGAGCGGCTTCGGGTCGTTCTCCAGCCCGTTGGAGACGGCGTTCACGATGGTCTGCCGGTCGATGGCCTTCGAGATCGCCACGCGCAGTTTCGGATCCGACAGGATGGCGCCCGGCGAGCCGTTGAAGGTGAGATGCCGCCACAGGGTTCCGGGCGCGTGCCGGATGGTCAGCCCGGCGGCGGTGCGCACGGTCGCCAGGTCGGAGATCGAGAACAGCTGGGCCGCATCGAGTTCGTTGTTCTGCAGGGCGGCCGGCCACGCCGCCTGGTCGAGCACGCTGACCGTGATGGTGTCCAGCTTCGGTGTCTCGCCCCACCATTTCGGATTGCGCTCCAGCACGATCCGGCCCTGGGTGCGGTCGGTCGACCGCACCCTGAACGGACCGGCCGTCTCGGTGATGTGGTCGACCAGGCCGTGGTTGAACGACTCCGGATTCCCGGTCACCGACTTCGGGAAGAGCATCGAGTTACCGGCGAACTGCCCCTGCCATTCCGCGTAGTGCTGCTTGAAGGTGATGATCGCCTGCCGGTCGTCGACGCCGCGCTCGACCTTCTCCACCCGGTCGAACCCGCTGGTCACCGCGATCAGGTACCGCTTGTCGCGGCCGCTGAGCGCGTTGGCCTGCGCGGCGATGTCCTCCCAGGTGATCGGGGTGCCGTCGCTCCACACCGCTTTCGGGTTGATGGTGTAGGTGACCTGCTGCGGCTCGGTGCCGGTCAATCGCACGTCGGTGAAGTAGTCCGGATCCACCGACAGCCGACCGCCCGCGTCGGTGATGAACGCGCGCGGCATCATCGGCCACACGATGCGGGCGATCTCCAGATTGTTGCCGTCGTTGGACAGGGTGTTCCAGTTGGGCGGGAACTCCGTGGTCGCCAGCCGCAGGTTGCCGCCGTCGCGGAGCGCTTCGCGCGGTTGCGGATTGATGTCGTTGCTCGTGCCCAGCGCGACGTCGCCGCCGGGAACCGTCTGGTTCCCGGCCGAGCAGCCCGTCAGGCCGGCCGTCGCGACGACCGTCAGGGCGACGGCACACGCCGTCAGCGACCTGATCCTCATAGCGTCTCTCCTACCCAGCGACGACCGGAACGGGAACCGCGTCGATGAGCGCGCGGGTGTATTCGTGCTGCGGCGCCTCGAAGATCTGCTCCGCGGGACCGGATTCCACGATCTTGCCGCGATACATGACCGCGATGTCGTGGGCCAGGTTGCGCACCACCGAAAGATCATGGGAGACGAACAGATACGACAGCCCCCGCTCGGCCTGCAACTCCCGCAACAGATTCAGCACACCGGCCTGGATGGAGACGTCCAGCGAGGACACCGGCTCGTCGAGCACCAGCAGTTCGGGGTCCAGCGCCAGGGCGCGCGCGATGTTGATGCGCTGCTTCTGGCCGCCGGAGAAGTCGGGGGGATAGCGGTCGGCGTGCTCGGGGCTGAGGCCGACCTGTTTCAGCAGTTCCGGAACCCGCTTGCGCACCTCGTCGCGAGACCGGCCGTCGACGCGCAGCGGTTCCGCGAGCGTGTCGAAGATCGGCAGCCGCGGATCCAGCGAGCCCGAGGGGTCCTGGAAGACGATCTGCATCTTGCGCCGGATCTCGCGCCGGCGGGCCTTGGTCAAGGTCGCGACGTCACTGCCGAGCACCTCGATGCTCCCGGCCTCGGGCGCTACCAGATCCATGATCTGGGTCAGGGTGGTGGACTTCCCGGAGCCGGACTCGCCGACCAGCGCGAAGGTGCGCCCGCCGCGCACCTCGAAACCGATGCCGTCGACCGCTCGAACCTCACCCTTGCGGCGTTTGAAGAACACGCCGGAGGTGATGGGGAAGGTTTTCGTCAGCTCCGAAACCCGCAGCACCACACGGGCATCCACCGGCGGCTCGGCCTCGGGCTCGGCCACCTCGCGACGGTAGGCGGTGAACAAGTCCTCGGTGCCGACCTCGTCGGTGCGGATGCACGCGGCGCGATGCCCCGGTGCGGTCTCCAGCAGCGGCGGCTCGGCGGTGCGGCAGTCGTCGATCGAGACCGGGCAGCGCGGGGCGAACGGGCAACCGGGCGGCAGCGCGTGCATGGCGGGCGGCGCGCCGGTGATGGGGATGAGCGCGGTGCGGGCCGGGCCGTCGATGCGCGGGATGGAACCCAGCAGGCCCACCGTGTAGGGCATCCGGGGCGCGTGGAAAAGGTCGGTGGCGGTACTGGTCTCGACGACCCGGCCGGCGTACATGACCGCCACGCGGTCGGCCAGGGTGGCGGCGATCCCCATGTCGTGGGTGATCATCACGACACCCGCGCCGGTGATGTCGCGGGCCTTGCGCAGCAGGTTCAGGATCTGCTTCTGCACCGTGACGTCCAGCGCCGTGGTGGGTTCGTCGCAGATGATCAGTTCCGGGTCGTTGGCGATCGCCATCGCGATCACCACGCGCTGGCGCATGCCGCCGGAGAATTCGTGCGGGAACGCCTTGGCCCGCGCCTCCGGTTCGGGAATGCCGACCAGGTCCAACAGTTCCACGGCCCGCGCCGCGGCCTGCTGCCTGCTCAACTTCTTGTGTGCCAGCAGGGCTTCCGCGATCTGGTCGCCCACCCGATACACCGGCGTCAGCGCGGAGAGCGGGTCCTGGAAGACCATGCTGATCCGGCTGCCGCGCAGCGTCGACAGCCGCCGGTCGGTCATCCCCAGCAATTCCTTGCCGCGCAGCCGGATCGAGCCGCGCACCCGCGCCTGCTCGGGCAGCAGGCCCATCACCGCCAGCGAGGACACCGACTTGCCCGAACCGGATTCGCCGACGATGGCCAGCACCTCGCCGTCGGAGACCGTGTAGTTCACCCCGCGCACCGCGTCGATCCGCCCCTCCTCACCGGGGAACGACACGTGCAGGTCCGAGACCTCCAGCAGCGGCGCGGTCATGCGGCCTCTCCCTCCGGCGCGGTGCCCCGGTCGGACTTCTTCCGCCGCGCCCGCGCCCGCTTGGCGGTAGGGTCGAAGGCATCGCGCAGCCCGTCGCCGACCAGGTTGGCGCACAGCACGGTGACGATGAGCAGCCCACCGGCGAACATGAACAGCCACGGATAGGTGAGCGCGGACTTCGTCCCGGACGCGATCAGCGAGCCCAGGGACACATCCGGCGGCTGCACGCCGAAGCCGAGGAAGCTCAGGCCCGTTTCGGACATGATCGCCACACCGATCGCCAGCGTGGTGTCGATGATCAGAATGGACGCGATGTTCGGGACGATGTGGGTGGTGATCACGGTCCAGGTCGAGGCGCCCATGTACCGTGCGGCGCGGACGAATTCGCGTTCCTTCAGGCTCAGCGTCAGCCCGCGCACGATGCGGGCGCTGATCATCCAGCTGAACAGGGCGAGCAGCACGATCAGCAGCAGGATCGAGCCGCTGCCCTTCATCCGCGGGGCGAAGATCGCGATGACGATGAAACTCGGCACCACCAGCAGCAGATCCACCAGCCACATGACGGCCCGGTCGGTCCAGCCGCCGAGCAGCCCTGCCACCGATCCGGCGGTGGCGGCGATGATGCTCGAGATGAACGCGACGCTGAACCCGATCAGCAGCGACTTCTGCAAACCGCGCAGCGTCTGCGCCAGCACGTCCTGACCGATCTGGTTGGTGCCGAATGGATGATCCGGGCTGGGCGGCTGCAGCAGCGCCGTGTAGTCCAATTCCTGGTAGTCGTAGGACAGTACGGGAGGCAGCGCGAAGGCCAGCACCAGCATCAGCAGTAGGACGATCGCGCCGCCGACAGCGGGCTTGTTGCGGCGGAACCTGCGCCACACCAGTTTCCGGCGACCGGCGGCCTGGGGCTCGGGCGCGCCCTGAATGATCATTTCGGCTTCGGTCATGCTCCCACTCGCACCCGTGGATCGAGGATCGCGTAGGCGATATCGGACAGCAGGCCCGACACCAGCACCACCAATCCGGCGAACGCCGTGACGGTCACCACGACGTAGAGGTCCTGCGCGTTGATCCCGTCGACCAGCCATTCGCCGACGCCGTGCCAGCCGAAAATCTTCTCGGTGAAGGTCGCGCCGGTGATCAGCGCGCCGAGGCTGTAGGCGAACAGCGTCGCCATCGGGATCAACGCGGTGCGCAGGCCGTGCTTGTACAGCGCGCGGCTGCGGGTGAGGCCCTTGGCGCGGGCGGTGCGGATGAAATCGCTCTGCAGCACGTCCAGCATGGCGTTGCGCTGGTAGCGGCTGTAACTGGCCATGGCGGCGAGCGCGAGGCCGAGGGTGGGGACCACCATGTGCTGGACGCGATCGACGAACTGATTCCACAGCCCGTGCACGGCGTTCGCGGAGGTCTCGCCCGTATAGAGGAAGATCTGCTGACCGGTGGCCGTATTGATCTCCAGCGCACCGTATTTCAGCAGGGTGGCGAGCAGGAACACCGGTGTGCTGAGCACCAGCAGGGAGACGATCGTGGTGAAGTAGTCGCTGAACCGGTACTGCCGGATCGCCCCGGCCGCGCCGATCAGCACGCCCAGCACGGTGCCGAGCACCGAGCCGACCACCAGCAACCGCAGGCTGACTCCCACCCGGCGGCCCAGTTCCGCGCTCACCGGCTGACCCGCCAGCGTGGTTCCGAAGTCGCCGTGGGTGATGCCGCTGACCCAGGTGACATAGCGCTGCGGGATCGGTTCGTCGAGGTGCAGTTCGGCGGCCTTCGCGTCGATCACCGACTGCGGCGGGCGCGGATTGCGCTGCTCGAGGCTGTCCAGCGGGCGGAAGGTCAGTGATGCCAGGGTGAAGGTCAGAAAGGTCGCCAGCACCAGCAGCACGACATAATTGAGCGCGCGTCGTAGCAGAAAGCCGGTCATCGGTCCCCTCGGGTCGGTTGCTAGGCCTGATCATAAGGACAGCTGGCGATCATGGCGTGTCGAGGACAGCCGTGACATGCGTGGATCGTCAGCACATCGTGCACCAGTGTCGCGCGTACCGGCGGTGGTTCGGCAGCCGTGGTAAGGGGGCTGATCTTACGGCCGGGGTGCGGGTTCGGGCAGGATGGAAGAGGTGACGCGTCTGCACCTGCCCAAACCCAAGATGGTGGCCACCGATGTCGATGGCACGCTCATCGATGAGCGTGAGCAGGTCACCCCGCGCACGCGGGCCGCGGTCGCGGCGCTCATCGCCGACGGAGTGCAGTTCGTACTCGCCACCGGCCGCCCGCCGCGCTGGATCGATCCGGTCGTCGAGGGGCTCGGATACGCGCCGCTGTGCGTGTGCGGCAACGGCGCGGTGATCTACGACAGCGCGTCCGATCGCATCCTGCACACCAGCGTTCTCGATATGGCGAGCCTGGCCGCGATCGCCGAGTTGGCCGAGCGGGTGCTGCCCGGTTGCGGCCTGGCCGCCGAACGGGTCGGCGCGAGCGCGCACGACGCGGCCACCCCGCAGTTCGTGAGTTCGCCGGAGTACGAACACGCTTGGCTGAACCCGGACGACACCCAGGTGGCCCGGCGCGAGGTGCTCGCCGCGCCTGCCATCAAGATGCTGATCCGGCTGCCCGGCGCGGCCAGCGCGGACATGCGGGCGGCGCTGGAACCGGAACTGTCCGGGCGCGCCGACATCACCTACTCCACCAACAACGGACTGATCGAGCTGTCGGCGCCGGGTGTCACCAAGGCCTCCGGACTGGCAATGGTGGCGCAGCGCTTGGGCGTTCAGCACGCCACCATGGTCGCCTTCGGCGATATGCCCAACGATGTTCCGATGCTGCGCATGGCCGGACACGGCGTCGCGATGGCCAACGCGCACCCCGAGGCCCGCGCCGCCGCCGACGAGGTCACCGCCACCAATTCGGCCGACGGCGTAGCGCGAGTCCTGGAACGCTGGTGGGCCGTCTGATCGCACCTCGATCAGGCCACCTGTCCGAGCACAATGTCGGCCACCCGGTCGACGGGGACGGTCGTGACCACCTCGAGCGTGGCCGCCTGCCGTAGCAGCGGTTCGACGGTCTCGAGGTATTCCAGCGTCTCCGCGAGTTCGGCCGGATCCTTGCCGTACGGATTGCCGGTGCGCGTGGCCAGACGTTCGACCAGGATTTCGGCGGGCGCGCTGAGCAGGACGATGTGGTCGAAACGCGAATAGAACTCGGTCTGGTTGCGCGTCGTGCCCTGGACGAACAGCACACCGGTGGCGCCCGGCGCGGCGGACAGCAGCGCGTCGATCCGGTCGGCGCGCCAGAGTCGTTCGCCCGCAATCGTTTCGTGGTAGTCGCCGTAGTCGGTGTCGACCGTGCGGTGGCCGCGCCGGGCGAGTTCGTCCAGCAGCGATGTCTTGCCTACTCCGGACATGCCGGTGATCAGCACGTTGGTCACGGTGAAAGCCTATGGTGGGCTCTCGATTTCAGGTCGTCGGGGGCGGTGGTGGAGCTATGGGGCCGGTGGGGTCGTCGGGTCGTACTCCGGCGCGGAGTCGGGTGCGGGGGCCGCGATCTGCTCGGGAGCGGGTGCGGCCGGTTGGGCGGGGATCGGGTTCCCTGTCTGCTGGGTGTCGTTGTAGGTCTTCAGCAGCGTGGTGACGATGCCTGTCACCTGGTTCAGGATCAGGGAGCCGTTCTCGAAATCCGAGCGCAGGCCGTCCGGGACGGGGTAGGCGTTGCGCAGCGGCAGGCCCAGCAGGCCGGTTTCGGCGCCGAGCTGGACGAAGCGGTCCAGGATGTGGCCGACCACCTCGATCACATTGCCGTCCGGAGCGGCGTAGACGTAGCCGTTGACGAATTTCGCGTACTGGCCGCCGTTTGCGGTCGGCTGCGGTTCGGAAGCCGCGGCGCCCAGATGCCCGTCGGGCCCGCCCTGTTCGGCCCAGTACCGGGCGACGAGGTTCTCCTCGACCATGCCGAGTACCCGGCCGGTCAGGCCGGCCAGTGCCGCGAGATCGGTGCCGGGGCGCTGTGCGCCGGGCGCGGTGTTGTTGCCCGCGCGGGTGGCCAGCGGTGTGCCGCTGCCCGCGGCGATCTCGCGGATGCGGTCCATCAGCGCGTACGCGGCATCGCCCGGACAGGTGGTGTTGCCGACGTCGCGGTGGGCGAACACCGTGGGCAACTGCACCGCCTCGCCCTGGGCGTACGGCGTGAATTCGGTGCCCTCGGAGTACATCGTGGTCTTGCTCAGCGGGTTCAGGCCGCCGACTTTCGCGCGCCACCCGATGAACTGCCCGGCCGCCTGGATCGCGGCGTCGGTGGGCGGCTCGGTCTCGAAATCGCCCATCAGCGCGACGCCGGAGGTGTTCTCGTTGAACCCGCCCGCGTGCGCGCCCTGCACCGGCCGGTCCAGGCCGCCGGAATGACCTTCGAAGATCTGCCCGTACTTGTCGACCAGGGCGTGGTAGCCGATGTCGCACCAGCCCAGGGTCTTCGCGTGATAGGCGTAGATGGCCCGGACGATCCCGGCCGATTCGGCCTTGGAGTAATCGTTGCGGCCCGCGGTGTGGTGCACGGTGATGCCGCCGAGGCCGTCGTCGTAGGTCGGTTCCTCGCAGCGGATCGATTCGTCGGCGCCCCACTGGGCCCGGCTGATCACCTTGGGTCCGCCGCCCGAGAGCGGGGCGGCCACGCGGGTCAGATTGTCGTCGGCCACGCCGCGACCCGGATCGATCAGTACCGCCGACAGCGTCGAGGCGGCCAGCTGGGCGGGGTCGCCGGAGCGCGCGGGCACGGTGCCGGGCGTCGGCGCGGCCGCCTTGCGGGTGGTGAGCACCTGGACCGAGTTGGTCTTGCCGACGTAGATCGGTTCGGTGCCGGTCCGGCCCGGCGGCGTGTGGTCGTCGGCGCGCGTGTCGACCTGTTCGGTGGAGAACCACGGCCCCCAGCTGCCGTCGGAAGTCTTCGCCCGCACCAATGCCTTGGTGCCGCTCAGGTTTTCAGCGGTCAGCGCGACCATGCTGAACGGTGTCTCACGACTGAGTTCCTTGACCTCCGCACCGACCCGGTCGGCGAGTTCGGGCGCGACCGCGCCGGGAGCCAGCGCCGGCGAATGTGGGTCCGCACCGGGTGCGAGCGCTGGGTCGGAGGCCGCAGCGGGAGCGTTCGGTTCCCCGGATGGGGGTGCTGAGTCGGTGGCCGGGGCCGGGGCGTTCGGGTCCCCGCCGGGCGGGAGCGCTGGGTCGGTGGCCGGGGCAGCGGCGTTCGGGTCGGCACCGGATGGGGGTGCTGGGTCGGTGGCCGGAGCGGGGGCGCTCGAGTCAGCACCGGGTGAGGGCTCCGGGGCGTTCGGGTCGGCAGCGGGCGGGAGGGCCGCATCGGTGCCCGGGGTGGGTTCCTCGAGTGGGGCCGCGATGAAACCGGGTGCGCCGCTGGGCTTTTGGGACGGCGTGGGCTGTGCCGTCGTGGTCTGGGACGGACCGAACTGAGGCAGGGGGATCTCGCTGGGTAGCTGCACGCCCGGCGGTGCGGGTAGGCCCGGCGGCACCGGGACCGCGCGGGGCAGCGGCAGTTTGCGCAGATCCGACAGGCGCAGGTCGGGCAGGTCGAGGCCGGTGAGTTCGCGCAGCGGCAGGACGACGTCCGGCGCGGAGGCCAGCGCCACCTCGGTGAGTTGCGCTGGGATCGCCGCGAGATTGCTTTCGTTTGCCGAGTGATAGTCGGGCGTGTCGCGCAGGACGAGACCCGCGAGCGGCGCGGTGACCACCAGGGTGGCCACCACCGGAAGAATGTACGGGCGTTTCGGTCTGCGGTACGGCACGAGCCTCTCCCCTTCAGGTAGAACCGTTGACCGTCAACTGCGGAGCAGGGTTGATTCCTGACGGAACAATGGTCACACTAGTCACAATCTTCACAAATCTAAACCTTCAGTTGAGGATTAGAGGTCGATAGCTCGAATGTAGCTTCCAAATAGCCGCACAGTGGGCAGGACATGCCGAACGGAACCGACCGGCAGGGGCCGCCCGCGAAACCCGTGGGAGTGCACATGGCAAGCGCGAGACGACGGTGGGTCGCGGTACAGCGACAGGGCGAGTTGTCGCGCCGCCGCCGACGGCGACACGCCGTGGGAGCGGGACTGGTCGCGCTGACCCTGACGGGCGGTGCGGTCGTGCTGACCGGGACGTGGCCCGGCGGACCCGCGCCGTACCGGCCGCTGGCCGGCGTCGGGCACGGCCGCGGCATGAGTCAGGTCGGCGCGTTCGACCAGGCGCTGGCCGGCGCAGCGGCCGAGGACATCCTGGCGCACTACTACCCGGGCGCCGTCCTCGGGACGATCGCGCCGACCACCGTCGGTGTCCGGTTGACGGCCGACGACAACGAGACCCTCGACGTCTTCTCCGACGCCGGGCTGACGGTCGCCGATCGGCGGGTCGTCGCCGGTCAGGCCGCGCATCTCACCCCGATGCCCGACGGCGGCGCCAATGTCGTGATCACGGCCGGTTGCGACGGCGACGTGATCTGGCAGGGGGCCACCGCCGACCCGTGGGCCTACCCGGTCGTGCCCGGCACCGACCGCCCGGCGGCCGAGCACCTGAAGGTGTGCGGCGGCGGCACGTATCGCGGCGCCCTCGGCGTCACCCTCGAGAACGGCGACGCCCGCACGGTCAACCAGGTCGACGTCGACGACTACCTGATGGGCGTGGTCCCGGCCGAGATGCAGGCCGACTGGGCCGACCAGGGCGGCGCGGAAGCCTTGCGCGCGCAGGCGATCGCGGCCCGCTCCTACGCCCTGGCCGAGCAGCGCTATCCCTACGCCCAGACCTGCGACATCACCGATTGCCAGGTCTATCCCGGCACCGAGAAGGAGGATCCGCGGGCGGCCGAGGCGGTCCGGGCGACCTCCGGCCGAGTGTTGTTGCGCGACGGGCGAATTCTGCGCACCGAGTACTCGGCGGCCCCGGGCGGCGGGCAGCCCATCGACATCGACACCCTCGAGGTCGGCCCGAGTCCCGACGAGCTGGCTCCCGCCCCCGCCCCGCCGCCTCGCGACGACTACGGCCAGCAGGCCGTGCGCGGCAACAGCGTCATCGACGTCAAGTACGCCGAGACCGGCGGTTCGGCCGGACCGCTCGGCGCGGCGCGCGGCCCGGAGTCGTTGCTGCCCGGCCGAATCGGGACATATCGCATGTTCGACAACGGCGTCATCATTGCCACCCCGGTCCTGGGCGCTCGCGTCGTCGACTTCGACACCCTGCTCCAAGTCGCGCCGGAGATGGCCACCACTCCCGGCCCCCGGTCCGACGCCGCCCCCGGCAGCGCCGCGATCCCCAGCGGCACAGCCCCACCCAACACCGCCTCGACCCCTACGCCGCGCCCGACGGTCCTGCCGGACGAAGCGGTGCAACTACCGCAGCACACCGGAGCCGTCCCCGAAGATCCCCAATTCTCCACGGAGCCTGGCGATTTCGATGCCGGTTCCGAGTATTCGCAGCCGTCCGCCGAAGGCGCGGAGGGTGAGACCCCACCGTCGGATCCCGAATGGGCTTGACCTTGACGTAGCGTCAACTTGCAAGCTGGAAGTGTCGACGCGGACGAGAGGAAAAGCGGTGGTCAGGGCGGGGTCCGGAGGGAAGGGCCGGGGTGAGTGGTCCATTCAGGAACTGGCGAAGGCCGCCGGTACCACCAGCCGGACATTGCGCCACTACGGCGAACTGGGGCTGTTGCCGCCCAGCCGGATCGGGACCAACGGATACCGCTACTACGACCAGGACTCCCTCGTGCGGTTGCAACGCATCCTGTTGCTGCGGGAACTCGGCCTCGGCCTGCCGGTCATCGCCGAAGTGCTTGCGGGCGAACAGGATGCGGCGGCCGCGCTGCGGGCGCATCTGGATCTGCTGCGCCAGGAGCAGGACCGGATCGCCCGGCTGATCGCGTCGGTGCACACCACATTGCGCAAGACGGAAGCAGGTGAGCCACTCATGGCGGACGAGGTATTCGACGGTTTCGACCACACGCAGTACAAGGACGAGGTGATCGAACGCTGGGGCAAGGACGCCTACGAGCAGGGCGACCGCTGGTGGCGGTCGCTCGGCGAGGCGGAGAAGCAGGAGTTCCTGCGGACGCAGATCGATATCGCCACCGATTACGGCAAGGCGCATCGCGCGGGTCTCGCGCCCGGCAGCGCCGAGGTGCTGGCCATCACGCAGCGCCACTACGACTGGGTGACGATCGGCTGGCAGGGCAAGTGCCCGAACCGGGACTACTTCACCAACCTCGGTGAAATGTACGTTGCCGACCCACGTTTCGGCGTCAACTACGACAAGCACGGCCCCGGCACGGCCGAGTTCGTCCGCGACGCCATGCGGGCCTACGCCGAAACCCACCTGTCGTAAGCGGATTCGGGGCCGGACGGCGTTTCGAAACGCCGACCGGCACCCGGTACAGTCCGAGTGCAGAAGGGGGAAATACGTTGCACCAGCCATACGGCCACCAGGAGTACCCGGCTCACGGCTATCCGCCGCCCGAATATCCGGCCTACGGTCATCCATCGCCCGCGGGTTATCCAAGTTACGGCTATCCACAGCCGATGTACCAACCACCGGCGAGCGGCGGGGCCGCGATCACGGCGGGCATTCTCGCGATTCTGCTCGCCCTGTTCGGCGTCTTCGGGGTAATCGCCTCGGTCAGCGTGGGGTACGACCAGTACCACAACGACGCGGCGAGCGAGGAGGCCCGCGACCTGTTCTACCTCTCGGCCGCGGTCGAGGGCGGCATCGTCCTGCTGTTGCTGCTCGGCGGCATTCTGGTGATGAACCGCAAGAATGCCGGACGGGTCATCCTGATCATTCTCGCCACCCTCGGCCTGCTGGGCGGTTTCGCCGGCACGATCACCGGAATCCTGTCTCCGGTCCCGGTCAGCGCCGTTCCGGGTGTGATCGGCGTACTCGTCGCCGTCCTCATACTGGCCCTCACCCTGGCGGGCTCCACCAAACGCTGGTGTGCGGAGGGCCGCCGACCGCCCTACCCGTATTACTGACGGGCGGGCAGACGCCGCCGGGGCGGACGGCTACGCTGGGCACCCGTGACCGTCGCATCCCCCTTCGATCTCATCGTCGTCGGCTCCGGCTTCTTCGGGCTGACCATTGCCGAACGTGCCGCCAACCTGCTCGGCAAGCGGGTGCTGGTGGTCGAACGTCGTTACCATCTCGGCGGCAACGCCTACTCGGAAGCCGATCCGGAAACCGGCATCGAGGTACACAAATACGGGGCCCACCTGTTCCACACGTCGAACAAGCGGGTCTGGGATTACGTCAACCAATTCACCGAATTCACCGGCTACCAGCACCGCGTGTTCGCGATGCACAAGGGTCAGGCCTACCAGTTCCCGATGGGGCTGGGCCTGATCTCGCAGTTCTACGGCCGCTACTTCACCCCCGACGAGGCCCGCGCGCTGATCGCGAAAGAGGCCGCGGAGATCGACACCAAGGACGCGAGTAATCTGGAGGAGAAGGCGATCTCGCTGATCGGCCGCCCCCTCTACGAGGCCTTCATCCGCGGCTACAACGCCAAGCAGTGGCAGACCGACCCGAAGAACCTGCCGGCCAGCACCATCACCCGCCTGCCGGTGCGCTACACCTTCGACAACCGCTATTTCAACGACACCTACGAGGGCCTGCCCAAGGACGGCTACACCGCCTGGCTGGCCCGGATGGCCGAATCCGACCTCATCGAGGTGCGGCTGGACACCGACTGGTTCGAGGTGCGCGAGGAACTGCGCGCGCAGAGCCCGGACGCGCCGGTCGTCTACACCGGCCCGCTGGACCGCTACTTCGACTACGCCGAGGGCGAACTGGGCTGGCGCACCATCGATTTCGAGACCGAGGTGCTGGAAACCGGTGACTTCCAAGGCACTTCGGTCATGAACTACAACGACGAGGACGCGCCCTACACCCGCATCATCGAGCCGCGGCACTTCCACCCCGAGCGGGACTGGTACCCGGACGACAAGACGGTGATCCAGCGCGAGTTCTCGCGCTTCGCGCAGACCGGCGACGAGCCGTACTACCCGATCAACACCCCGGAGGACCGGCAGAAGGTGCTGGCCTACCGCGACCGCGCCAAGGCCGAAACCGCCTCCGCGAAGGTGGTTTTCGGTGGCCGCCTGGGCACCTATCAGTACCTGGACATGCACATGGCGATCGGCAGCGCGCTCAGCATGTTCGACAACGTGCTGCGGCCGCATCTGGAGTCCGGCGCGCCTCTGGTGGACGAGGTTGCGGAATGACGACCACCCTGGAAGAGATGACGACAACCACCGAGACCCGCGCGAAATCCCTGCTGCAGCGCATCATCCTGCCGCGGCCGGGCGAACCGCTGGACGTGCGCACCCTCTATCTCGAGGAGTCGGAGACCAACGCCCGTCGCGCGCACGCGACTACGCGCACGTCGCTGTCGATCGGCGCCGAATCCGAGGTGTCGTTCTGCACCTACTTCAACGCCGTGCCGGCCAGCTACTGGCGGCGCTGGACGGTGCTGAAGTCCGTCGTGCTGCGCCTGGAGCTGTCCGGGCACGGCCGGGTGGACGTGTACCGGTCCAAGGCGGACGGTTCCCGAATCCACGTGCAGGGCAACGAGTTCGCCACCAAGGGTGCGGACGACGTCGCCACCATCGAGTTCGAGGTGGACCTGGGCCCGTTCGAGGACGGCGGCTGGATCTGGTTCGACATCACCACCGATTCGCACGTCGACCTGCGCAGCGGCGGCTGGTACGCGCCGGTGGAGGCGCCGGGCGAGGGCAGCATCGCGGTCGGCATGCCCACCTTCAACCGGCCCACCGACTGCGTGAAAACCCTTGCGGCCCTGGGCTCCGACCCGCTGGTGCTGGCGCAGATCAAGGCCGTCATCATCCCCGACCAGGGCAACCGCAAGGCCGTCGACGAGCCGGGCTTCGCCGAGGCCGCGGCGGTGCTGGGCGACCGGCTGGCCATTCACGACCAGCCCAATCTCGGCGGCTCCGGCGGCTACAGCCGGGTCATGTACGAGGCGCTGAAGACCACCGACGCCCAGTACATCGTCTACATGGACGACGACATCGAGATCGAGCCGGACTGCATTCTGCGCGCGCTGGCCTTCGCCCGCTTCGCCCGCACGCCCACCCTGGTCGGCGGCCAGATGCTGAACCTGCAGGAGCGTTCGCACCTGCACACCATGGGCGAGGTCGTGGACCGCGGCATCTGGATGTGGACCGCGGCGCCGAACGTCGAGTACGACCACGACTTCTCCAAGTACCCGCTGCGCGACCGCGACAACTCCAAGCTGCTGCACCGGCGCATCGACGTCGATTTCAACGGCTGGTGGACCTGCGTGATCCCGCGCGTGGTCGCCGAGGAGATCGGCCAGCCGCTGCCGCTGTTCCTGAAGTGGGACGACGTCGAATACGGCCTGCGCGCTCGCGCCGCCGGGTATCCGACGGTCACCCTGCCCGGCGCCGCGGTGTGGCACATGGCCTGGAGCGACAAGGACGACGCCATCGACTGGCAGGCGTACTTCCACCTGCGCAACCGGCTCGTGGTGGCGGCCCTGCACCTGGGCAACGACGGTCGCCCGATGATCGTCAACACGGTCAAGGCGACGCTGAAACACCTGCTGTGCCTGGAGTATTCGACGGTCGCCATCCAGAACCAGGCGATCCGCGACTTTCTGGCGGGACCGGACCGGCTGTTCCAGCTGTTGCCCAGTGCGCTGGGCGACGTGGCGCGGCTGCGCAAGGACTTCCCGGACGCGGTCACCCTGCCCTCCTCCACCACACTGCCGCTGCCCAGCGGCGCCGATGTGGGCGCGGTGGGCGAGCCGGGCAACCCGATCGCCAAGATCGTCCGCCTCGGCAAGGGCGTGCTGCACAACCTGCGTCCGGCCAAGTCGGAACACCACGACCGCCCGCAGCTCAACGTCCCGACGCTGGACGCCCGCTGGTTCCTGCTCTCGCAGGTCGACGGCGTCACGGTCACCACCGCCGACGGCCGCGGCGTGGTCTACCGCAAGCGCGACCCGCGGCAGGCGTGGGGACTGTTCAAGGAGGCGATCGCGCTGCGCCGGGAGCTGGCCGGTCGCTTCCCGGCTCTGCGCGAGCAGTATCGTGCCGCACATCCGCGGTTGACCAGCACGGCGGCCTGGGAGAACGCGTTCGGCATCGGCGGCGACACAGGGAGCGAGAAATGACAGCGGCGGTACCCGAGTCGGCCGACGCGCCGCGCCTGCACGTCGTGCCCGAGCCCGTCGCCTCGCCCGCCGAGGTCAAGATCATCAACGCGGTGCAGGGCACCATCGGCCGGAACCCGGCCGTGGTCAGGGTGGCCCGCGGGCTGTCGCACTTCGGCGAGCACTCGCTGGGCTGGGTGGGCATCGGCGCCGCCGGCGCCTTGCTGGACAAGCCGCGCCGGCGGCAGTGGGCCGGGGTCGCGGTCGGCGCCTTCGGGGCGCACGCCGCGTCGGTGATCATCAAGCGAATCGTCCGCCGCCCGCGCCCGCACGATCCGTCGGTGCAGGTCAACGTGTCGACGCCGAGCAAACTCAGCTTCCCGTCGTCGCACGCGACCTCCACGACCGCGGCGGCGGTATTGCTCGGCAGACTGACCGGGCTACCCTTGCCTGCGGTGCTCGTGCCGCCGATGCTGCTGTCCCGGATCGTGCTCGGGGTGCACTACCCCTCGGATGTGCTCGCCGGGTCCGCGCTGGGCGCCGCGTCCGCAGCCGCCGTGCTCGCCGCCGAAAAGAGAACCCGTGACCGCACAGGAAAGAACCCTCGTTGATATGAGTGAAGAGCCGACCAGCGTCGACCTGGACGAGGCCGTCATCAAAGGTCCGCCGAAGACCCTGGCCGGCGGCCTCGTCAAGGCGATGCGGCCGCGCCAGTGGGTGAAGAACGTCCTGGTGCTGGCGGCTCCGCTGGCGGCGGGCAAGGACGCGGTCTCGAGTGTCTCGGTACTGGGACATGTCGGGATCGCCTTCGTGGTGTTCTGTCTGGCGGCCTCGGGGATCTACCTGATCAACGACGCGAAGGACGTGGAGGCCGACCGGGCGCACCCGACCAAGCGCTATCGGCCGATCGCGGCCGGTGTGGTTCCGGTCAATCTCGCCTACATGCTGGCGGTCGTGCTGCTGGTCGGTTCGGTCGCGATATCGTTCGCGGCGTCCTGGCATCTGGCCGTGGTGATGGCGGTCTACATCGGCATCCAGCTGGCCTACTGCTTCGGTCTCAAGCACCAGGCGGTGCTCGACATCTCCATCGTGTCGTCGGGCTTCCTGCTGCGCGCGGTCGCCGGTGGCGCCGCGGCGAGTATCGAACTGTCGCAGTGGTTCCTGCTGATCATGGCGTTCGGCTCGCTGTTCATGGCGGCCGGAAAGCGATACGCGGAGTTGAAGATCGCGCTCGACACGGGCGCGAAGATCCGCAAGTCGCTGCAGTACTACACGCCCACCTACCTACGCTTCATCTGGACGTTGTCGGCGACCGCGGTCGTCGTGTTCTACGGCCTGTGGGCATTTCAGCAACAGCAGTACAAGGACACCCAGTGGTATGCGATCTCGATGATTCCGTTTACGATCGCAATCCTGCGTTACGCGGTCGACGTCGATGGCGGCGAGGCCGGTGAACCCGAAGAGATCGCGCTGGGGGACCGCATATTGCAGCTCCTGGCCATCGCCTGGATCGGAGCGGTAGGTGTCGCTGTCTATCTCGCCTGACGAGAGGCTGGGAGAGGGAGAAGAGCGCGAAGAGGGTCCGCCGACCAGCACGCTGGCGGTCGGCGAGGGAGAGCGGGAGGCGAGCGCCTCCCGCTTCGCGCGACTGTCCCGAGCCGTCTTCGTCGGTGGGGTAGTCCTCACCGTGGTCCTGTTCGCGGCCGGCGCCTGGCAACGGCGCTGGATCGCCGACGACGGACTCATCGTGTTGCGTACCGTGCGCAACCTGCTGGCCGGCAACGGGCCGGTCTTCAACGCGGGCGAGCGGGTGGAGACCAACACCAGCGCCGCGTGGACCTACGTCGTCTGGTTCTTCAGCTGGGTCACCCAGGCTCGACTGGAGTACGTGGTACTCGGTGTGGCGCTGGGGCTCTCGCTGCTGGCGGTCGTGTTCGCCATGCTCGGCTCGGCCCGGCTGTGGGGCGGCGCCTCGGGGCAGCTGCTGCTGCCGGCGGGCGCGCTGGTCTATGTGGCCGTGCCGCCGGCCCGCGACTACGCCAGTTCCGGACTGGAGAACTGCCTGGTCATCTTCTGGCTGGGCGTGCTGTGGTACCTGCTGATGCGCTGGAGCCAGGCCGAGAGGCCCGGTCTCGCAAGCGTTTTCGGCCTCGTCTTCTGGGCCGGTCTGTCGTGGCTGGTGCGTCCCGAGATCACCGTGCTGGGCGGTCTGGCTCTGCTGCTGGTCTTCTGCGCGCCGATGCCGCGAACCCGGTTGCGGCCGATCTGGATTCGGGCGCTGCTGGTCGTGGTCGGCGGCGCGGTGCCGCTCGGCTACCAGATCTGGCGAATGGGCTACTACGGCCTGCCCTATCCGAACACCGCGGTCGCCAAGGAGGCCGGCGGCGCCAAGTGGGGACAGGGCTTCGTCTACCTGTGGGACCTGGTCGGCCCGTACTTCCTCTGGGTGCCGCTGCTGGTGCTCGCGGTGATCGCCGTCTTCTACCTGAGGTCCCGGCGCGGTTCGTCCCCGGCGGCCGGGCGCGACTCGGGCGACATCACCAGGCTGCGTGCCGTGCAGCAGCGGCTGCGCACGCCCGGCGCGGTGGTCGCGCTGATGCTCGTCGGCGGGCTGCTGCTGGTGGTGTTCAACATCCGGGTCGGCGGTGACTTCATGCACGGCCGCATGCTGCTGCCGCAGCTGTTCATCCTGCTGCTGCCCGTCTCGATGCTGCCGGTGAAGCTGCCCGGCGAGGCCGTCGCGGAGCGGGGCGTGCGCGGTCTGGCGCGCTGGTCGTTCGCGCTGCCGCTGGCGGCCTGGGCGGTGACGATGGGCTGGGCGATCTTCGCCGCCGATACCGTCGCCAACACCTCCGGCAGCCAGCTCAGCGCCACCGGCATCGTGGACGAGCGGATCTACTACGTGCTCAACAGCGGCCACGACCATCCGGTGCTCGCCGAGGACTACCTGGACTACCCGCGGATGCGCGCGATGGTGGAGGCGATCGAGAACACTCCGGACGGCGGGCTGCTGATCAATTCGCCGTCGTTCATGATGTGGTACGTCGCGCCGCCGCCGCTGCCGATCCCCGAGGGCGGCTACGGGCACACCGTCTACTTCCTGAACCTGGGAATGACGAGTATGAACGTTCCGCTGGATGTGCGGGTGATCGATCAGGAGGGCCTGGCCTACCCGCTGGCCGCGCACACCGACCGGCTCGTGGACGGCCGCATCGGCCACGACAAGAACCTCTACCCGGACTGGGTGGTCGTCGACACCGGCATGGTCGACCGGCATCCGTGGATGCCGTGGTTCATGGACGACAAGTGGGTGATCCAGGCCCGGACCGCGCTGAGCTGCCCCGCCACCCAGGATCTGCTGGCGTCCTACCGCGCGCCCCTGTCGGTCGACCGCTTCAAGCACAACATCATCCAGGCCCTGCACTTCTCGAAGTACCGTATCGAGCGGGTGCCGAAGTACGAGATCCAACGCTGCGGCCTGGTGGACCCGATTCCGCCCGTGGTACCTAACTAACCGGTACCGATAACACAGTTGTTTTGGCCACTCTGTCTCGATTTGGTAACGCCGGGGCGGTACCGAAGCGATAGGCTCCCTGAGTACGTCCGTCGCGGGCGCGTGGTGGCATGCGTTGCGGCGGGGGATCCGCAAGAAGCGGCCGAGCCCGGCCGCACAAGGGAAAGGCCGAACAGAATATGCGAGGCGTGACTGTGCGTTGGGCGCAGGAAAGACGTCGGAGACGGTCGCAGCGGCAGGGTTCACGGCGAACCGGCTGGGCGAAGCGGTCCGCGCTGGGCGTCGCCCTGGCAACGCTGCTGCCGTTCGGGGTGTCGGTGGCAGGCGCCGGCACCGCGTCCGCGGCGTTCGACCCGTCCGGTATCGACTTCTGGGTTGATTCTCCGACCATGGGCCCGATCAAGAACCGAGTCTTCCGTGCCGCCGACGGCAATACGAGCCGCGTGGTCTATGCCCTCGACGGCATGCGCGCCCGGCAGGACATCAGCGGCTGGGAGATCGAGACCAATATCGCCGCCGAACTCACCAAGGCCAACATCAATGTCGTGATGCCGGTCGGTGGTCAGTCCAGCTTCTACGCCGACTGGAACGCGGCCAGCTCCTTCCTGGGGCTGCCGCCGATCTCCGGTTCGTCGTCGGGCTCGGCCTCGGGTTCGGGTGCGACGCAGGTGCTGGCCGATGGCCCCGGCAAGAGCTACCGCTACGAGTGGGAGACCTTCCTGACCCGCGACCTGCGCAACGCGCTGCGGGACCGGCTGGGCTTCAGCTCGAGTCGTAACGGGGCGTTCGGCTTGTCGATGGGCGGTAGCGCGGCCCTGACCCTGGCCGCCTACCACCCGGAGCAGTTCAGCTTCGCCGGGTCCTACTCCGGTTACCTCAACGTGTCCGCGCCTGGGATGAGGGAGGCGTTGCGCGTCGCGATGATCGACGCCGGTGGCTACAACATCGACTCGATGGCGCCGCCGTGGGGCCCGCAGTGGTTGCGGATGGATCCGTTCGTGTTCGCGCCGCGGTTGAAGGCCAACAACACCCGCCTGTGGATCTCGGCCGGTAGCGGCCTGCCCGGTCCGGTGGACGGCCCCAACTTCAACACGGTCAACGCGATGGGCCTGGAGGCGCTGGCGCTGGCCAACACCCGGGCGTTCCAGGTGCGCATGATGACCCTGGGCGCCGGCAACGTCACCTACGACTTCCCGGCCGTGGGTGTGCACAACTGGCGCTACTGGGAGAGCGAGGTCTACCGCATGCTGCCCGACCTCTCGGCCAATATCGGCTGATCCCGGCCCGCTTCGAAACCCCCACGGCGACTTCGGTCGCCGTGGGGGTTTTTCGTGTCCCGCGGCCTCGTTCTCACCTGTGCTGAAAATTTGCTGCCGTCATCGACGTGGGTTCGGCCGATCGCATCGATGGATTACCGTGTGTCGCGGGTCACTGTTTGATTCATTTCCGAGTTGAATCACTTTATTGCAACACCGGATCGCCGATACTCGATTCGTAACGCGGTACCAGCAGTACAGCGACGTCCTAGGTACGTCGACGGTTTGTCTGTGTTGTCCGAAGATGAGGGCCGGGCGCGTAGCGAGGGTGCGAGCGCGCTCCGTTCTCGAGCGAAAGGTCGAACTCGATGCGATTTGCGCGGAGGAAGCCGAAGCCCGACGGAGTGCGTAGTTCGTGGCTGAAGCGATCGGTGTTGGGCATGGCACTGGCGATGACGCTGCCACTGGGCGTGTCCGTGGTGGGGAGCGGCGCGACCGCGACGGCGGCGTTCGATCCGTCGGGCTTCGACTTCTGGGTCGACTCACCGGTGATGGGCCCGATCAAGTCGCGGATCTTCCGCGCCAAGGACGGCAATACCAACCGTGTGGTCTACGCACTCGACGGCATGCGGGCGCCGCAGACCCTCAACGGCTGGGAGATCGAGACCAACGTCGCCCAGGTGCTGACCGACTGGAACATCAACGTCGTGATGCCGGTGGGCGGGCAGTCCAGCTTCTACGCCGACTGGAACGCGCCCAGCTCGTTCTTCGGCATCGGCCCGACCGGCTTCGGCTCCTCCAGCGGCTCGGGCGCCACCGAGACCTTCCTGGACGGGCCGGGCAAGAGCTACCGCTATGACTGGGAGACCTTCCTGACCTCCCAGCTGCGCAGCGCCCTGCGCGACCGGCTCGGCTTCCGCGCCGATCGCAACGGTGCGTTCGGCCTGTCCATGGGCGGCAGCGCTGCGCTGACCCTGGCGGCCTACCACCCCGACCAGTTCAGCTTCGCCGGATCCTTCTCCGGCTACCTGAACATCTCCGCTCCCGGTATGCGCGAGGCGATCCGCGCCGCCATGATCGACGCCGGCGGCTACAACGTCGATGCCATGGCGCCGCCGTGGGGCCCGCAGTGGCTGCGGATGGATCCGTTCGTGTTCGCGCCGCAGCTGATCGCCAACGGCACCCGGCTGTGGATCGCCGCGGGCAGTGGCGTTCCGTCGCAGCAGGATTGGGCGCTGCCGCCCGGCGCGGCCGCCGACCACATCATTCGCGGCGCGCCACTGGAGGCGATGGCGCTGGCCAACACTCGCGCCTTCCAGGTCCGGATGATGACGCTGGGCGCGCAGAACGCGGTCTATTCGTTCCCGGATGTCGGTGTGCACGACTGGTTCAACTGGCAGGACGAGGCGTATCGGATGATTCCGGATCTGTCGGCCAACATCGGCTGACGGGCGCGCCGCGTTTCCTGCGGCAAATTGATGGTTTACGTCACGATTCGGTCTCGGGGCGCGTTTCCCGGGCCGTGGTTCCGAATGTCTGCCGATAGAAGAAGTTCGGGGAAAACAACGCCGAAACCTGCACTCACCACGAGAAGCATTCGGCGGCGATTGTCGCTCGTCATGCATCTCGGGTGCGGTCCAGACGGGGCCGCACGGGCGAAAGGTCGGTTCGATGCGGTCAGTGCGATTGTGCGGAACGGTTGCCGGTGTGCGGGATTCGGCTCGGTGGCGCGGACCGGGCGCGGGTATTCGGCGCCTGGTCCGGGGGCTCGCGGGAGTGGCGCTGGCCGTGGCGATTCCGGCGGCGATGACCGTCGCCGTCGCGCCCGGCCCGGCGGCGGCCGCGTACAACCCCGACGGGTTCGATTTCTGGGTCGATTCCGGCATGGGCCCGATCAAGAACCGCGTTTTCCGTGCGGCGGACGGCAATACCGATCGGGTGGTGTACGCGCTCGACGGCCTGCGGGCCCGTAACGATCTGTCCGGCTGGGAGATCGACACCGACATATCCCGGGTGCTGCCGCAGTGGAACATCAATGTGGTGATGCCGATCGGCGGGCAGTCCAGCTTCTACAGCGACTGGGCGACGCCGAGCAATACCAACGGCCAGACCGTGCGCTATGCCTGGGAAACGTTCCTGACCCGGGATCTGCGCAACGCGCTGCACGAACGGCTGGGTTTCAAGCCCGTCGGCAACGGGGTGTTCGGGCTTTCCATGGGCGGCAGTGCCGCGCTCGCCCTGGCGGCCTATCACCCCGATCAATTCCGTTACGCCGCTTCCTATTCGGGCTACCTGAATCTTTCCGGGCCGGGTATGCGGGAGGCGCTGCGCGCGGCGATGCTGGATGCCGGGGGCTTCAACATCGACGCCATGTGGGGCCCGCCGTGGGACGCGCGCTGGCAGCGCAACGACCCCACCTTTTTCGCGCCGCTGTTGCGGCAGAACGGCACCCGGCTGTGGATTTCCTCGGGCAACGGCCTGCCCGGCCCGCGCGACGCCGTGCGCAGCCCGATCGACGCGTACCACTTGACCAATGCGGAAGTGCTGGAGACGGTCGCCCTGGCCAACACCCGGGCGTTCCAGGACAGCCTCGGCGCGGCCAATGCGGTTTTCGACTACACCCCCGTCGGAGTCCACTTCTGGCACTACTGGACCGACGAGGTCTACAAGATGCTGCCGGACCTCAGCGCCAATCTCGGATGATGAACTTCCCGGCGAAAGCCGGGACCGCCGTGGGATTTTCGGTTGGGGCGACAATCACCGGCCGGACGCGATAGGGTCTCCGCACCATTACGAAACGTGCACGGGCGGATTTCGGTCACGCGGTTCGTTCCATCTTGCTAACGGTTGGGCGGTCGAATATCGTCCAGCGAGCGCAAGTGTGACCAGTTCGTGGACGCGCCGTCGCTCAGGTCGGAGGTCGGGATCCGGAATGAGCGCAACAACCGCAGACTACAGCAGCAGAAAGAGAGCAAGATCCATGCGTTTCGGCAGATCCGCCGCGCCGGCGTCCGATTCGACGCTCGCGTCGGAGACGGTCCAGCCAGGACGGCGAAATGCTCAGTTCGGTTGGCGCGCACGGCTGTTCGCCGCCGGCGCAGCGGCCCTGGCTCTCCCGCTCGCGGCAGCCGCCGCGACCCCGACGGTCGCGTTGGCGAACCCGGTTGTGGCCCCGGTGCATCGCACCCCGGCCGGTGGCTACGAAGAGCTGATGGTCCCGTCGAGTATGGGCCCGGTCAAGGTGCAGGTGCAGTGGGCGCGCAACGGTGGCAACGCCGCCATGCTGCTGCTCGACGGCCTGCGCGCCCGCGACGACCGCAACGCCTGGTCCTTCGAGACCAACGCGCAGCAGCAGTTCGGCAACGACGACATCACCCTGGTGATGCCGGTCGGCGGCCAGTCCAGCTGGTACGCGGACTGGCAGGCCCCCAGCAACACCAACGGCCAGAAGTTCACCTACAAGTGGGAGACCTTCCTCACTCAGGAGCTGCCCACCTTCCTCGCCGACTACGGCGTCTCGCGCAACAACTGGGCCGTCGGCGGTCTGTCCATGAGCGGCCCGGCCGCGCTGCGCCTGGCGGCCTTCCACCGCGACCAGTTCAAGTACGCGGCCGCGTTCTCGGGCCCGCTGAACTGGAACGCGCCCGGCATGCGTGAGGCGATCCGCGTCATGATGCTCGACGCCGGCCGCTTCAACGTGGACTCGATGGCCGCGCCGTGGAGCCCGCAGTGGCTGCGCTCGGACCCGATGGTCTTCGCCCCGCAGCTGCGTGGCCTGCCGATGTTCATCTCCTCCGGCAGCGGCCTGCCCGGCCCGCACGACAGCCCGGGTTCGGCGGTCGGCCTGTTCAACACCGGCAACGCGATGGCCCTCGAGGCGATCTCGATGGTGAGCAGCCGTTCCTTCCAGTCCCGGCTGAACTCGCTGGGCATCCCGGCCACCTACGATTTCCCGGCCAGCGGCACGCACTCCTGGAAGTACTGGGAAGACGAGCTGTGGAAGGCGCGTCCGGGCATCCTGGCCGCACTGAACGCCGGATAACCGGCACGACATACCGCCTCGGGGGGGGGGGGGGGGGGGGGGGGCCCGGGCCCCCCCCGCGGGGGGGGGGGGGGGGGGGGGGGGGGGGCGGGGGGGGGGGGGGGGGCGCCCCCCCCCCGGGCGCG
>NZ_JARWOP010000140.1 GCF_029868745.1 Nocardia wallacei
GCGACGGCCCCCATCGCGAAGGCGCTGTGGACAAGGGGGTTTCGCCCCGTTACGCGGAAACGGCAGGTGTTCCTAGCGTGAAAAGCAATTCGACTGCCGGGGGGGGGGGCGGGGCCCGGGGGGGGGGGGGGAGGCGCGCCCGGACCCCCCCGCGCGCCGCGGCCCCCCGCGCCCGGGGGGGGGGGGGGGGGGGGGGGGGGGGGGCCCCCCCCCGGCGCGTTCACCGCGGTCCGCGCGGCCTGCCCGGACACCACCCTCGTGCACGTCTACGGACCCACGGAGACAACGACGTTCGCGACCGGCCACCCGTATCGCGAGGGCGACAACCCGGTCCCGATCGGCACGCCGCTGGACAATGTGCGGCTGCGGGTCCTCGACGCACGGCTGCGGCCGGTGCCGATCGGCGTGGTGGGTGAGCTGTACATCGCGGGAGAACACCTGGCGCGCGGCTACTTCCGGCACCCGGCGCGCACCGCGGAACGCTTCACCGCCGACCCGTACGGCGAGCCGGGGGAGCGCATGTACCGATCGGGCGATCTGGTGCGCTGGAACCGTTCCGGCGCACTGGAATACGTCGGGCGCGCCGACCAGCAGGTCAAGGTGCGCGGCTTCCGGATCGAGCCGGGCGAGGTGGAGGCCGCGCTCACCGCGCACCCGAGCGTCGCGCACGCCGCGGTCCTGGCCCGCGAAACCGACGGCGGGGCAAAGCAACTCGTCGGTTACGTCGTCGTCGACCCCGAGGTGTCGATGCGGCGCGACCACGCCCGCGAGGACGAACTGGTCGGCCAGTGGCGGCAGATCTACGACGACCTGACCTCCGGCGAACAGCTCTACACCCGCGAACAGGTCACCGCCGAACTCGGCGCCGACTTCTCCGGCTGGAACTCCAGCTACACCGGCGAGCCGATCGACCTCGACGACATGCGCGCGTGGCAGGCCGCCACCGTGGCGCGGCTGCGCGCCCTGCGCCCGGGACGGGTGCTCGAGATAGGCGCCGGGTCCGGTCTGCTGCTCTCGCAGCTGGCGCCGGAGTGCGAAGAGTATTGGGCCACCGACTTCTCCGCGACCTCCATCGACGTGCTCGCCGCGCGGCTGCGCGCCGACGGCCGGGACTGGGTGCGCCGGGTGCAGTTGCGCGTACAACCTGCCGACGTGGTGGACGGGCTGCCGGAGGGCACCTTCGACACGATCGTGCTGAATTCGGTGGTGCAGTACTTCCCGAACGCCGGCTACCTGCTCGACGTCATCGAGAAGGCCGTCGGGCTGCTGGCGCCGGGCGGGGCGCTGTTCATCGGCGACGTGCGCAACCACACGCTGCTCGACGCCTTCGCCACCGGTGTGGAACTGGCGAAGGTTCCCGGCACGTCGAGCGTCGCCGTCGTGCGCGACCGGATTCGCCGCGAGATCGCCGCCGACCAGGAACTGCTGCTGGCGCCGGAATTCTTCGCCGGTGTCGCGGCCCGCGTCGGGGCCATCGGCGGCGTCGACATCCAGCTCAAGCGGGGCCGGTTCGACAACGAACTGAGCCGGTATCGATACGAGGTCGTCCTGTACAAGGCGCCCGCCGCGCCGCGCTCGCTGGCCGACGTGCCGACCGTGCCGTGGAGTGACCTGCTCACCGTGCGGGAATCGCTGCTCACGCCCGGCCGCGACGGGCTGCGCGTGGCCGATGTGCCGCACGCGGGCATGGCCGCGGATATCGCCGCGGCGCAAGCGCTCCGGGCGGCCGACGACCGGAAGCCCCTGGACGCGGTGCTGGACGCGCTGCCCCGCGCGGGCGGCGTCTGGCCGGAGGATCTGCACCTGCTCGGCGAGCGGCTGGGCTACCGCGCCGCGGTGACGCTGTCGCCGACGCCCGGCCTGATGGATGTCGTGTTCACCGCCGCGGAGCCGGGCGCGCTCACCGGCGTGTACCGGACCGCCGGACCGGTGGGCGCGCTGTCCGGCTACGCCAACGACCCCGGTGCCAGCGGGCGGGCCGCGGAGGTGCGTTCCTTTGCGGCACAGCGTCTTCCGGAGTACATGGTCCCGGCCGCGATCGTGGTCCTGGATCGGCTGCCGCTCACCGCGAACGGCAAACTGGACCGCCGGGCGCTACCGGCCCCGGAGTTCGTCGGCGGCACCTACCGCGCACCGCGCACGAAGACCGAGCAGGCGCTCGCCGACCTGTACGCCGAGGTCCTGGGCACCGGATCGGTCGGGATCGACGACAACTTCTTCGACCTGGGCGGACACTCGCTGCTGGCGACGCGGCTGGTGAGCAGGATCCGCGCCGACCTGGGCGCGGAGGTGCCGATTCGCACCCTCTTCGAGTCGCCGACCATCGCCGAACTCGCGCCGAGGCTGTCGGAGGAGGTCTCCGACGGGGACCCGTTCGCGCCGATGCTGCTGCTGCGCAACGGTTCCGGGGCCCCGCTGTGGTGCGTCCATCCCGGCGGCGGACTCGGCTGGCCGTATCAGGCGCTGGCGGCGCACGTCGGCGACCGCCCGGTGTACGCGCTGCAGGCGCGCGGTCTCGACGGCGTGACGCCGGTGGCGGAGTCCATGAGCGAACTCGTCACCGATTACGCCGACCGGATCGTGCGGGCGCAGCCGGACGGCCCCTATCAGTTGGCGGGGTGGTCGTTCGGCGGTACCGCGGCCCACGCGATCGCCGCCGAACTGCGCGGGCGCGGACACGAAGTCGCACTGCTCGCCCTCATCGACAGCCTCCCCGCCACCGCGGACGGCACCGGCGGCCCGGCCGAGCCCGCGGAGGAGGAGTTGAGTGCCGCGATGCGCGCCTGGGCGAGCGCTCGCTACGGCGACATGGTGGATTCGGACGAGTATCGGCGGATCGCCACGGCGGTCCTCACGGTCATGCGCAACAACCGGAAGATGTTGCGGGAGTATCGCTCACCGGACTTCCACGGTGATGTGCTCGTGTTCCGCGCCGGGCTCACCCCCGACGGGGCGCCGGTCACCGAGTCGCTGGCAGAACGCTGGTCCGAGGTCGTGCACGGCGAGATCACCGAGCACGTCGTGGACAGCGCC
Source organism: Nocardia wallacei (assembly GCF_029868745.1). GTDB lineage: Bacteria > Actinomycetota > Actinomycetes > Mycobacteriales > Mycobacteriaceae > Nocardia > Nocardia wallacei_B. The sequence continues at coordinate 3,034 of NZ_JARWOP010000140.1, forward strand.
CACGACGATCTCGACCTGCCCGCCCCGAGCGCGGCCGTCGGCGCGGTCCTGGCGGAGCGCCTGGCGGCCCGAGAGGACGGGTGAGCTCGGGCCGTCCCTCGTCAGTCCCCGATTACGTTGGAGCCAAGGGCTTTTCGACCTGCGTCGTAGCTGCGGAGGGCCGCGCCCACGGCTGCGGCGACGGTGACCTCGAAGATCTGGTCCTCGGTGAAGCCCGCGGCCGTGAGCCGGGCGATGTCGGCGTCGGTGAGGCGGTAGGAGGCGTCGCGGACGGTGGCCGCGTAGGACTGCCACGGCTCGGGCAGCGGGGTACCGGCCGCGGCGGCGGCGCGCAGGGCGGGGTCGGTCCGCGCCGGTGCGTCGAGCACGGTGTGACGCAGGTCGGCGACGGCGTCCCCGTGGTCGGTGACTGTGCCGTCGGCGAGCAGGAAGGACGGGAAGCGGTAGCCGAACCGGTGCAGCGCACGAGTTCCGCTGTGCAACTGGCCCTCTCGGAGGACGAAGCCGAACGCGTTGGCGAGGCGGTTGACGATATTCCACACGAGGTCGACCCGCAGCGCTTCCTGTATCGCGTGCTCGGGCAGATCGGGGAGCGCGGCGGCGATGTCCGGTGTCGCGCTGGTCCGGTCGAGGAATTCCTGGGCGGCACGCACCTGCGGCCGGGCCGATGCGGGATCGTCCGGGTCGATCTCCCCGTGAGCGGCGATGCGGGTCAGTTCGGTGTGGGAGTCGATGCAGAACGGGCAGTGGTGCAGCCGCGCGGTGCTCGCCGCGAGGTATTCGCGTTCCGCGGCGGTCCAGTAGGAGGGTCCGCGCATGGCGTCGGCGGCGAGGTCGAGCAGCGGCCGGGTGAGAAAGCCGGGCCGGTACAGCAGCATCTTCACCATGTCGGGGCTGTCCACCCGCGAGACCGCGGAGGTGAACCCCATGAAGAGCTTGGCGCGGCGGCGGTGGCCGTGGTCGAGGAGGGACAGTCTCATCGGGACTCCGTGCTGTCGAGTTCGTGGATCCGGCCGGACAGGAAGCGCCGGTCGGCGGGGGTGGTGGCGAGTTCGAGCGCACGCCGGTACGCCGCGACCGCGTCGGCGGTGCGGCCGAGGCGTCGCAGCAGGTCGGCGCGGGTGGCGTGAAACAGGTGGTAGCGATCGAGTCCGTCGATCGCGTCGACCAGTGTCAGTCCCTCCGCCGGGGTGGTGGCCATCGCCACGGCGACGGCGTGGTTGAGCGCCACCACCGGCGAGGGAGACGCCGCGAGCAGCTGCTCGTAGAGCGCGGCGATGCCCGGCCAGTCGGTCTCGTCGGCGGAGACCGCCTGGGCGTGCAGGGCGGCGATCGCCGCCTGCAACTGGTACGGGCCCGGTCTGCCCAGCCGCAGCGCCCGGTCCAGCAGCCCGACGGCCTGGGCGATCTCGGCGCGATCGCAGCGGGACCGGTCCTGGTCGGCCAGCAGCACCATGTCACCGGACGAGTCGTAGCGGGCGGCGCGGCGCGAATCATGCAGCAGCAGTAGCGCGGTCAGGCCGAGTGCTTCCGGTTCGTCTGGCATGAGGGCGGCGACGAGTTCGGCGAGTCGGATGGCCTCCTTCGGCAGCGTCCGGTGTTCGGGGCGGTCGGGGTCGGCGGTGTAGCCCTGGGTGAAGATCAGGTAGATCACCGCGAGCACCCCCCAGAGCCGCTCGGGGAGCGCGGCGTCCGCGGGAACCGTGAGACCGATACCGGCATCGCGGATCTTCCGTTTCGCCCGCACCAAACGTTGCGCCAGAGCCGATTCGCCGATGAGGAACATCCGGGCGATCTGCTGCGCGGTCAGCCCGGCCACGGCCTGCAGGGTGAGCGCGACCCGCGCCTCCTCGGCGAGGGCGGGATGACAGCAGGTGAAGATCAGGCTCAGCCGCTCGTCTCCCACCCGGAGCAGGCCGTCCTCGCCGACGTTCGTCATGGTCACCGCCTCGGGCGCGCCGAGCCGCGCCAGTTTCTCCCCGCCGACCCGCGCCCGCCGCAGCGGGTCGGTCGCGCTGTTGCGGGCCGTGGTCAGCAGCCACGCCACGGGGTCGTCCGGACCCGACGCGTCCCAGCTGCGCAGCGCGTGCGCGCACGCGTCCTGCAGCGCGGGCCGCGCCGCGATGGTGAGAGCCAGCCCCCCGCACACCACCGCCCCCAGCGGCCCTTGGTGGCCCCCGGTCTTCCCCGGCGCTCGGGCTTAAATCTACGCGCGCCTGGCCGCGCTGCAGGACGCGTGCGCGCACGCGCTGCGCAGCTGGGACGCGTCGGGTCCGGACGACCGCGTGG
>NZ_JARWOP010000141.1 GCF_029868745.1 Nocardia wallacei
GCGCGATGCTCGCCGATCACTGGAACGACGAGAACCTGATGTCGATGATCGCGCCGGTCAGCGTGATCGGCACGCCGGGGGCCTCGTTCGGGTGCAGCCGGGCCAGCACCGGGCCACCGCACTCGCCGCCGTTCTCGGCGCGGGTGTAGATGGTGGCGTAGTACGGGGTGGTGTTGCGCCAGTACATCGTGCGCGGGGCCTCGGCGGTGATGACACCCGGGTAGCAGGTGTTCTCGGCCGGGTCGTCGACGTGGGCGGTCGCCGCCAGGTTCTCCATCACCACGAACTGGCTGACCGGTTCCTGCGCCCAGGACTGGCCGAAGGCGAAGAGCGAGGCCGCAACTGCTGCCGTTGCCGCAGCGACGGTGCGTTTCATCATCAGGCTGGTTCCTCTCGAGAAGCGGGCTTTCCGCCTCGTACCCTTATCACGGAAAACCGTTCCGTGGCATGGTGCCACGAAGTTACTCCGCGGTGAAGATGCGGGCCTGGGACCGGTCGTCGGTGGCGAGTACGGCCGGCAGATGCACCACCTGGCCCGCGTAGGCCAGGCCCGCGCCGAAGCCGAGCAGCAGCGCCGTGTCGCCGGGCCGGGCGGCGCCGGAGCGCAGCAGCTGTTCCATGGCCATGGGGATGGACGCCGCGCTGGTGTTGCCGGTCTCGATGATGTCGCGGGCCACCGCGACGGAGTCGGGCACACGCAGCGCGCGGACCAGCGCGTCGGTGATCCGGATATTGGCCTGGTGCGGCACGAAGGCGTCCAGGTCGTCCACCGTGACACCGGCGGCGTCCAGCGCGTCGCGGCACGCCTTCTCCAGAAAGGTGACCGCCCAGCGGAATACGGCCGACCCGTTCATCCGGATGTAGGGCCGCACCGAGGTGCCGCCGACGGCCTCCGCGGCGGCGACCTCCGCGAAGTACTCCTGAAAGTCCTTGTCCTGCTTGATGGCCGCGGTCTGACTGCCGTCCGAACCCCACGCCGCCGGGCCGATGCCCTCCGCCTCGGCCGGTCCGACGACGACCGCACCCGCGCCGTCGGCGAAGATGAACGCGCAGCTGCGGTCGGCCGGGTCCAGCAGATCCGACAGCCGCTCCACGCCGATCACCAGCACATACCGGGCCTGTCCCGCCCGGACCAGGCTCGCGGCGTCGGCCAGGGCGTAGCAGAAGCCCGCGCACCCGGCCGAGACGTCGAAGGCGGGGGTGTCGTGCAGGCCGAGTTCGGTCGCCACCACCGCACCCGCCGACGGCCCGAGCACCATCTGCGAGGAGGTCGCCAGCACCACCGCGTCGACCTTCTCCGGCGCCAGTCCCGCCGCGGCGAGCGCGTCGCGGGCGGCGGCGGTGCTCATCGAGACGATGGTCTCGTCGGGCTCGGCCCAGCGCCGCTCGGCGATGCCGGACCGGGTCCGGATCCACTCGTCGGAGGAGTCGATGCGATCGACGATCTCGGCGTTGGGGACGACCCGGCGCGGGCGATAGGCACCGAGGCCGAGCATGGCGGCGTGGGTGACCGGGGCGGCGGTGGCGATGTGGGCGGGCATGGGGCATCCTCTCCGGGTGAACCAATCGGTCCACACGGGATTACGTCTAGCATGGACCGAACGGTTCACACAAGTGCTGAAGGAGATCCGTTGACGAGCGGACCGCGCGGCCGGCTGATCGCGAGCACCATCGCCACGGTGCAGGAACACGGCGTGCACGCGGCCGGGCTCAGCGAACTGCTGAAACGCAGCAACGCCTCACGTAATTCGCTCTATCAGCATTTTCCGGCCGGCAAGGGCGAACTCGTGGAGACCGCGGCCCGGATCGTGTCGCGCGTGGTGTACTCGCACGTCAGCGTCGCCGCCGAGGCGCTGGCGCAGGCCCCGTCGGTGCCGCGGTGGCTGGACGAGTTGTTCGCGTTCTGGCGCGATCCGCTCGAGTCCAGCGAATACCGCGAGGGCTCGTTCATGATGGCCGCCGCCCTGGACGAACTCGATCCCGCGGTGCAGGCCGCCGCCGGGCAGGCTTTCACCGACTGGACCGCCCGCCTGGCCGCCGGGCTGGTAGCCGCCGGCGCCGCGCCGCAGGCCGCCGACGCCCTGGCCGGCGTGCTGCTCTCGGTCATCGAGGGCGCCATTCTGCAGAGCCGCGCCCTCAAGAGCGCACGCCCCTTCGACGACGCCCGCACCCAACTCACTTTGCTCCTCGAACACCAGCTGCCACAGCGAGCCCACGCAGCCCTCGATGACGCTGCGGTACTCGATTGAGAGCGGACTCAGGCGCCCTGTAGCCGGATCTCGGTGTTCAGGGTTTCGGCCGCCACGGTGAGTTCGGCGTCGGCGGGATTGTCGCCGATCTGCCCGGCCAGTTCGCCGCGAGTGATCAGGGAGAGGCCGTCCGCTTCGTCCGCGGCGCCCGGCACGAGCTGAATTCGCCCCTCCAGCAGGACTAGTCGGGTGCCCGGACTGCCGCTCTGCAGCAACTGCCGCAGGTCGCTCTCGGTGACCTGCGACGGCGAGCCCGCGGACCGTGGTTGCGTGTGATCGTCGGGGGTCATACGGCCCGGGTGCCCGTCCGCGGGAGCAACAAACACCGGCCCGCGGAGCGACGTTGCTATCGTGGAAGCGCGCCCGGGGTCGGCGCCGATTCTTGTAGGGGGCCTGCGGACTGTGGACGAGCGACAGCAGGACTCGCCTTTCGTCCGCTCGATGTCGACGCGGGTCGAGCGCCGCGCCACCTCCTACGCCGCCGCCGTGGACCAGTTCCTCGCCGGCGCACACACCGAACAACCGCGCCTCGACGAACCGCAACTGCTGGATTCCTTTACCGCACATGTCGAATCGGTCGTCGCCCGCTACGACCCGCCTGGAATCCGGCGCAACAGCGACAGTCTCGTGTTCCGGCGCATCTACGCGGCCGCACGGCAGCCGCGCACCGCCCGGCCGCGCGGCGGCGATCGGATCGTCTCCCCCGAACTGCTCAGCGCCCTGCTCGCCGCCGAAGTCGAGTACCGGGGCCCGCTGCGGTTGAGCCGGGCGCAGACCAGGAACCTCGCCGAGATCTACGAGCGCCTCGGCGACACCCTGACCACGGTGCTACCTGCCCACGCCGCCTTGGCATTCCGGCGCGCGGCGAGCCTGTACCGGCAGGACGAGGATGTCGACGGCGAGGACCGGTGCAACCTGGAATTGGCCCGAGCCCGCCGCCGCGCGCAGCCGGTCCGCTGGCGCCGGGCCGCGAGCATGTTCCCGGATCTGTTGTGCGGCTACGGATATCGGCCGTTCCGCATGCTGATCTGGATGGCGTTGCAGCTGCTGTTTTTCACCGCCGTCGTGCGGCTGCTGTCGACGCAGTCGACGATGACCATCGTCTACGAATGCCTGACCAACTACCTCAACCCGCTCGGCCCCGACGACACGGCCGGACTCGCGGGCGCGAAGCGGCTGGTGTTCGTCCTCGAGGCGTACACCGGACTGCTGACGACCTCGGTCTTCTTCGCCCTGCTGGTGCGGCGCTGGTTCCGGCTGTGATCACCAGTCGTTGCTGCTGATCTTGGAGTTGCGCAGCGCGTTGAGCGTCGCCGTCATCATCCGGTCGCGCAGCTGTTCGGCACGCGCCGTCCACTGCCGGGTGAACCCCGGGGCCGCCTCCAACTCCGCCCAGAGCCGGCGCAGCGCGGGCGGCGTGTGCGCGCCCGGCATCCACAGCGGCACCAGCTGTTCCAGCATCGGCGCGAGCAATATCGAAGCGTCGCTGGAGGATTCGAAGCGGTCGGCGTCGCGCAACAGCTGGGTGATGGTGGTGAGCAGCCAGTCGTGGACGGCGAGATCCTCGCAAAACCGCTGGGCCGCATCGACATCGCGCGCCGCGACGGTGACGCGCACCGAGCGCGACGTGTCGTTGTCCAGCCGGAACGAGAAGCTGGGCGGCTGCTCGGGCGCGGCCGCGATCTCGACGGCCCAGCGCAGTCGCGTGGTCGCGGCCCGGATCGGGACCTGCTGGTCGAGCCGGGTGTCCATCCGGATCAGCGTCGCGAGCCGGCCGCTGATCGCCGCCAGGTCGAGCCGGTCGGGCCCGTTGCTGCGCAGATAGCCGTCGGCGAGCCGGCGTCCGGAGTCGGCGCCCAGCTCCGTCACCGCCTCGACCGTGCCCGCGCGCGCGAGGTAGTGCACCCACGACTGGCGTTGGTTCACGCTCGCCTGGGTCACCGCGGTCTGGGTGGAACTCTGCATCACCCGCCCGCCGATCACGATCACGCGCGACAGCACGGTGCCGATGCCGTGCACGGCCCGGCCCGACGCGGTGGCCAGCGTGCAGTCCACGCCCTCGACTCGCGGCGACGAAATCGCCAGGGGCACCGGACGTTCCAGCGACGTCACGCCACTGCCGGGTTTCACCGCATCCAGCACCTCTACCACGGCCGACGTGTCGAGCACGGTCCGCGACGGTAGCAGGCAGGTGTGGATGTCGCCGAGTAGGGCGACGGGCGTCTCGGCCGACCCCGCGCCGGAGGGAGTCATGCGAGGCACCCGTCCAGCAGGACATGGGAGAGTCGCTTGCTGGTCTCGCGCGGCACCTCGACCGGAACCCGTTCCCGCCCACCGCGGGCCGAGATCAGTTCCCAGACCTGCTCGTCGAGCTCGAGGTGGTCGAGGATGACGTGCACGGCGTGCTCGATGCCCAGGTAATCCTGCGGGAGGATGGACAGCGAACGGTACGCGGCGAACGGTTTCGCGTCCGGGTTCAGCTGGATCACCGCCGGCATCTCCCACCAGTGGTCCTCCCACCCCTCCTTCCTGCTGCGGAGCTGGGGATGGAACGGCGCCGCGCCCTCGAATCGCACCATGCCCAGCCGCAACAGCTGCCAGATGGATGCCAGGAACGGGCACGACCAGCGGGTGTGCTTGTCGTCGACACCTTCCATCGGGCTGTCCCACATCTCGGTATCGAGAAATATCGAATGCACGCGGCGGCCGTACGCCAGAGGCGGCCGGTAGTCCTGCGCGCGCATCGCCTGCGCGGGATCGTGGTCGGAGGAACGGCGGCCGTTGCACAACCAGCCGGACTCCACGTCCGGCGGCCGCCGGCCAGTGGTGTTGTCCGACGGCTCGGCCACGACCCGCGCGGCCATGGTCTCCGCCAGCTTCACCATCGGCCCGGTGGGAACGCCGTCGACATACACCGGATATTCCCAGCACCCGGCCTCGCGCGCGAGATAGTCGATCCGCAGCCCGCAGTCGTCGGCCGCGTTCAGGAGTTTGTTCAGGATTTCGGTCGGGTTCGTGTCCGGGGCGAAGTAGTCGTCGATCAGGAAACAGGTGCTGACCCGCGCGGCGGATCCGAATCGCTTGCGCGCCGAGGCGGTGTAGAACTCGACCTGATCGACCACCTCGCGAAATTGCGCGCGAATGTTCTGCTGCCCGTTGATCAGCTCGTTCATATAGAAATGGCCGGTCTCGATGGACAGATGCGACAACGGCACCTCGGCGACCCGGATCTCCGCGGTCGCCTCGCTGTATACGGGTGACTCCGGCATTGTCAGACCCCTTCCCAGACCGCGTCGTCGGTCAGGCCACCGGCCAGCTCTTGGAAAGCGAGCACCGTCTTCTCGTTCGCGATCTTCGCCGAGACGTCCGCATCGAGGACGACCTGCTCGCGCCACTGCAACATCGGCTCCATCGGCGTGGAACCGAGCACCACACTCCACCCCAGCTGATTGGCCGTCGCCAATTTCCGCAACGCGTCGTCTTGCGCGCGCAGCCACGCCGCCTGCGGCCCGCTGTCGGCCGACGCGTGATCGTTGGCCGAGGGCACCGCGGTACGCACATAACGGATCGCGGCCGCCAGCCGCCTCTGATCGTGGCCGCACTCGGCGCCCGTGGCCAGTAGGCCGTGCTGGCCGTGCACCAGGCCGTTCGTCGCCAGAATGTGCTGGCGGGTCCAGCGATGGAACACCAGCCAGCGCGTCACCGCACCGCGCAGTTGCTTCTTCCCGGTGGCGCGCAGGGCGATTTCCAGCGCCACCGAGCGCCCGGCGCTGAGATCCACGATCGTCACGTCGAATTCCTGCTCGCAGGCCACCAGCAATTCGACACAGCGCTTCACGGTCCGGTCGTCGGCGGTCAGGAATTCCGCGCCGCCACGATCGCCGGGATAGAGCATCAGCTTGTAGGGATGACGCGGCTCGCGCAACTCCGCACGGCCCGTTTCCGAGCGGACATTGCGCGGGGTGAGAATGGTGCTGGAACCGAGCAGATAACCGTGCAGCCCGTCGTTGTCGGGGGTGCCCCGCTCCATGCGATTGACCTCGAACAAGGCGCCGGACGTCGGCGATCCGAAATCGAAGTCGAGGTAGGCCACGTTGCGGCCCTTGATGCTCAGCCGATACGCCACGTTGCAGCTGGTCACCGAGCGTCCGGTGCCACCCTTGTCCGAGGTCGAGAAAACGAGCACGGCGCTACACGCTCCTCTTCGCGTCCTGGTCGGCGAACACCAGTCCGTCCAGCTCGCGCAGCGCCTCGGCGCACAGACTGTGCGCCGTGCCGGGCCGCTCGTCGATCACGGCCCGCGCGCGTTCCAATTGCTGATGCACGGTTTCCAAGGCGAGGCGATTCTTCGTCATGTCCTGTTCGCTGAGCTGGAGCAATTTCTGATTCAGCAGATGCTCGGCCTCGTTGAGCAATTCCAGCGCGCGCACCGCGGAGGTGATGGACCGCAGCGGCGGCTCCCGGAAGGTGAGGTCGGCGGCGACGAGGCATTCGATTACGCGCTCGGTGAGATACCACGACGGTTTCGGCCCTGTGCCGTTCGGCTCCGGGGACGGCGGCTCGTTCGACAGGTCCGGGGCCGCGCCGGGTGCCCACTTGATCTTGAACACCTCGTCGGCGTTGTCCCACAGGCCCTCGGCAGACCCCTTCTTGAAGGCGCGGCGCTCCAAGTGGTCCATCGTCGACTGCGCGAGTTCCAGCAGGCGGTCGCGGGTCGTGAGAGTTCCGGAAAGCCTGGCCGCCTGCAGGGTTCGCTTGAGCAGGACCGGCGCGTAGTCCGACACCGTCCACTCCAGCAGCGGGCCCTCGTCGAGCGTCTCGGTGCCCAGCAGCGACAACCGGACACCCGGCACGTGCAGGTCGCGGGCCCGGTCGTCCTCGGTCAGCCGGCGGATGATCCGGCCGCGGCGCGCCAGCTCGTCGAAAATCGGTGTGGCCCTGGTGAGATCGTCGTCGCTGGCTTCCCGGTTGATCAGGTCCTGGATCAGCACCGCGGACACCGACAGACTGAAGTAGTCCGACTCCTCGCCGTCGGACGTGCGCCACGGGATGTCCTCGAGCGGCCAGCGGCCCTCGCCGTAGCGCGCCATGGCCGACCAGTACCGCTGCGCCAGATCCCACCGCAGTTGCAGCGCCTCGGCGAGCCGCCGCTGCTGCCCGTCGAGCAGGTCCAGTTCGCGGGTCCGCGGTGAGGTCAGGTCGTTGATGCCGTCCAGCGCGACCACCGTGAAGTACAGGTAGGGCCGATCGATCGCGTAGCCGGGCTGGGCGCCGATCGCCGCCGCCACGAACTCGATGGGCGCCGCCTGCCGGGCCACACCCCAGCTCCAGCCGCATTCGAACAGCAGCGTCTCGTCTTCGAGGTCGATGTCCGGGGTCTGGCTCAGGGTGACGTCCCGGCGCAGCCGCACGCGCAGCCGATCGAGCCGCCGGTTCACCGTCGTGACCACCGCCTCGTCGGAGGCGCCGGTCTGGTTGAACATGGTCAGCATGACCTGGCCCGCTTCGGATTTCGGGTCCACGGTGTTGACCACGAAACTGCGCACCAGACCGGTCATCGCGGCCGTCAGCCGCGCGGTGACCTGCTGCTCGAGCGCGTCGATCCGGGCGTCGAGCGACGTGGCCGGGGTGGGACGCGTCTTCACCCATCGCCGGAACGCGCGCAGGAACTTCAACGTCGCCAGGCACAAGGTCAGCGACATCGAGTAGGAGTCGACCACGTCCAGGCCGCGCTGCCGCTCGGTCGGCGGGCGCGTTTCCTCGCTCGACCGCAGGTAGGTTCCCGCCGAGAAGATCGGCTCACCGTCGGGCGCGGTGTAGCGGGCCCAATAGTCCTCCAGCACCTCGACGAGCTTCAGCCCGATCTTCGGGCCCCGGCCCAGCGGCGCCATCACCACCTCGACGTCGTCGGACAGCTCGTCGGGATTGTCCAGGGCGAAGCTGGCGATCTCGGTGGCGGGGTACAGCAGGCACAGCAATTGCTCGGCGTCGCTGATGGAGTTGGAACCGTCGCGCCCGCCCCAGACCCATGTGCCGTCGGCGTAACAGGTACGCAGCAATGACCGCCAGACTGCCAGAATCTGCCGCCGTGGCTGAATTCTCATCGACCGCCGTCCCCTTCACCGCTCGTGGTAAGCGTGTCGCGCAGGCGGGCGTGCGTCGGTCCCGCAGCGGCGATGCGAGGCGAAATTAGCATGTGTCGCGACCTTTCGCTGACATTGGCGCCGCTGCGGCCGACGTCGTCCGCCTTGCGCGGTAGGACTCTATTGTCCGTTACGACAGGCAAATCCGGAATTCGGCGGACCCCTGTCTCACCGACCGGTGCGCGGCCCGGCCAGCCCCTCGTACATACGCTCGGTGGCCTCGGCGCCGTACCCGTCGGCGATCTGGCGATCGACCAGCGCCTGCACCGGCCGCAGGACGTCCAGCGACACCCCGGCATCGCGGCCGGATCGCACGATCGCGTCCAGTGCCTTCTTGGTGAACCGCAGGTCCTGCAGGGGCCGGCTGTAGTCGCCGCTGTCGATCACGCGGCCCTGGGACGGCAGCGTCGATGACACCGCCGAGAACCAGGCCGCGGCGCGGGCGCCGAAATCCTCCGCGGAGCCGCCCGCCGAACGAACCATCGCCGCGCCGTGCTGGAAACCGGCGAACATGATGTACATGCCCGCCAGCAACGCGAAGTCGTAGAGCGAGGCGATGCCCGCGTCGTCGCCGAAATACTCTGCGGCGCCGAGCAGTTCGAGCGTCGGACGGTGGGTGTCGAATATCGGGCGCGAGCCGCTGTAGAGAATCGAGGACCCGGGCCGGCCGATCATGTCCGGAACGGCCATGATGCCGCCGTCGAGATAGTCGATGCCGTGCCCCGCCGCCCAGCGCGCCAGCTCCCGCGCATCCTCGGGCGCGGTGCTGGTGAGGTTGACCACCGCCCGCCCGGCCAGGGCGTCGGCGACCGGATCGAGGGTCTCGTGCACCGAGGCGTGGTCGAGCAGCACCACCACGACCAGTTCCCCGGCCGTCACCGCCGCGCGCACAGAGTCGGCCCGCGCCGCTCCGGCCGCGACCAGCTCGATGTCCTTGCCCGCGCTGCGATTCCACACCGTGGTCGGGTGGCCGCCGGCGAGGAACGCCGCGGCCAGCGCACCGCCCATCGCACCGAGGCCCAGTACCGTCACGGGAGTCCGCGAGGTTGTCGTCATTTGCCGGTCAGCTCCTTCGAAAAACGAAACGATGGGTTTCGCGCGCGCTGATATTCAGGCTGTCCGACACTGTGGCTCCGGACAAGTACTTACAAATTTGTGGGGTACTCACCGGAAGGTATGTGAAGAGGTGGGGCGAAACACGGACCAAACCGTTTCGCGAGCAGGTTCGAATACTGGGTGGTGTCCGGTGGTTGCCTCGTGGCCTGCCGGGCACTGTCTCGGATACAACCGGCGCCGAGGGACAGACGCACCATGAGCCGCTTCCGTCCCTCGGCGTCGGCCTCGAAAGGCCTGGGCGGCTTCAGTTCTGCCGCGGCAGCAGTTCCGCGGTGAAACGATCGATGAACTCGCCGGTCAGCGGCTCCCCGACCGTGCCGACGACGAACTTGCTGAGACCGGCCTCGAGATAGCCGTCGATCAGCCGATGCAATTCTTTCCAGCTGCCCGCCACCAGATCCGACGGGTCCGCGCCGGGCCTGCGGCGGACGATGCCGGCCGCCAGATCGTCGGGCAGGCCATCCGGGGCCAGCACCAGACTGATACCGAAATGATCGGCCTCGATCTCGCGGCCCGCCTCGGCTGCCGCGGCCTGGATCGCCCTGCGGCCGTCCGCCGCCTCGGCGGGCGTCAGGAAGCTGCCGAGCCAGCCGTCGGCGAGACGGCCGATCCGGCGATACGCCGCGGGCGCGGAACCGCCGAGCCAGATATCGAGGGGACGCGCGGGGCGCGCCCCGAGACCGGCGTCGCCGACGGTGAAAAACTCACCCTCGAAGGCGAATTCGTCATGGTCGAGCGCGGTCCGCAGCAGCCGCAGTGATTCGTCGAAGACCGCGCCGCGCTTACCCGGCGGCACCGGAAACAGGTCGCGTTCACCGGCGCGCGCCGGTTGCAGGCCGAAGACCGGCAGCACCCGTTTGGGCGCCAGAGCGGCGAGCGAGGCCAGCTGCTTGGCCACCAGCACGGGATGGCGGCCCGGCAGAATGGCCACCGAAGTACCGACCTTCAGCCGCGTCGTGCGGGCCAGCGCGAACGCCATGCCGACGAACGGGTCGACCGACTTCGAATACACCAGCTCGGACAGCCACAGCGAGTCGACCCCGGCCGACTCGAGCCGGTCCACGAGTGCCGCGAACTCCTCCGGACCGGTGCCCGAACTCGTGCCGACGCCGAAACGGATCTTCATGCGCGTACTCCTCCGCCCGTGGGGTCGATCGTGCCAACCGTGCGCGGCGCACAATCCATTCCCGGGCGGCGGGAACCCGCGCGAGCGGGGCCTTGGCGGCCCCGCCCGCGCGGGTCGGAGTTGGGGACCGACGGTCGCCGTCGGAAGACACTCCCGTCGGGACCTTTGGTCACCGTCGAAGACACTCCCGTCGGGACCTTTGGTCACCGTCAGGAGGCACTGTCGTCGGAGCCGGCGGTCACCCGCAGAGGGAGCTGTCGTCGGGACCGATGGTCAGTGTCAGAAGGCGCTGCCGGTCGACGGGCCGCGGCCGTACCAGCCGGGGTTGTAGCCGCCGCCGTACCAGCCACCGTGGCCCCAGCCACCGTGGCCCCAGCCACGGTTGCCCCAGCCACGGTTGCCCCAGCCGCCGTGGCCCCAGCCGCGGTGACCCCAGCCCCGGCCGTGGATGTCCTGTGCGGCCGCGTCGCCGGGCGCCGCGGCGGGCTGCTGCTCGACCACGAGCGGCACCCCGGCCTCGGGGGCGGCGAAGGCGGGCGCGGCGACCACGATGGGTGCGGCGACGACCGTCAGAGCGGCGACGACCCGGAACAGACGCTGCCGGGAACGTACGGGTGTGTGAGTCCGAGACATCGGAACGTCCTAACCTGCAATAGTTTTCACGGATGGGCGACCGCCGCGGCCAGGCAGCCGCACGAGCCATCCCTTACCCTGAACAATGTACCGTTATTTAACGGCACGTTCAATAGTGGGCTACCGCGAACCCTCGCCCGGCCGGTTACCCGCGCCGCCCCCGCAGGTAGTCACTGACGACGGCCGCACCCAGCCCGTCGAGATCGGGCGCCACCACGCGCCCGCCGCTGCGCCGCGCCATCAGATCCACGAACGCCGCCAGCCGCGGATCCTCGCCGAGCATGAACACGGTGACCGACGCGCCCAGTTTGGCCAGCGCGTCCACCTGCGCCATCGTCACGCCCAACGTGCGCGGGTCCGGCGGCCAGTCGAAGTAGGCCTCGCCGTCCGGCTCCAGATGCGCGGTCGGCTCGCCGTCGGTGACGACCAGCACCACGGGCACCGCGTCCGGATGCCGGCGCAGGTGCCGACCGGCCAGCAGCAGCGCGTGGTGCAGGTTGGTGCCCTGCTCCCAGACCGGTTCCAGCGCGGTCAGCTCACCGAGGTCGACGGGGGTGGCGTAGCGCCCGAAGGTGATGAGATCCAGTGCGTCGGAACGGAATCGGGTGCCGATCAGGTGATGCAGCGCCAGCGCGGTGCGCTTCATCGGCACCCACCGGCCGTCCTGCACCATCGACCAGGAGGTGTCGACGCACAACGCCACCGCGGCCCGCGCGCGCTGCTCGGTCTCCATGATCTCGACATCCGAAACATCCAGCGCCACCGCGCGACTGCCCGTCGAGGCCGACCGCAGCACGGCATTGCGGACGGTGCGCGGCACGTCCCACGGTTCGGTGTCGCCGAACTGCCAGGCGCGCGTGGAACCGGTCGGCTCGCCCGCCGCACCCGCCAGCGCGGTGTCGCGCTCGCCGCGCCGGGAACGCAACTGCCCCACGACATCTCGCAGCGCCGTCTCGCCGAGTCGCCGCAATGCCCTGGGCGTCAAGCGAAGTGAGCCGTCGGGCGCGCGCTCGAACAGGCCCTGGCGGCGCAGTTCCCGCTCCAGCTCGGCCAGCCGGGCGGCGTCCACCCGCGCGTCGTCGCCGAGGTGGCGGGCCAGGGCGTCGAGGTCGATGTCCTCCAGCCGCGCGCCGGGATAGGACTGGCCGAGTTGTTCGGCGAGAGCGTCCAATTCGGCCAGGTCCTGCAACGCCTGCGCGCCCTCGCCGAGCCCCAGCGGGTCCTCGCCGCGGAACCGCTGCGCCGATTCCCAGTCCTCACCCGGGCGCAACGAGCGCAGATTGGCGTCCAGCGCGGCGACCTGTGCGGCGATGCGCGGATCCCCGAACGCCTGCCCGGCCAGCTCGGACAGCTCGGCGCGCTGCTCGGCCGACATCGAGTTCATCATGCGCTGGGCGGCGGCGGCGCGGGCGGCGAGCGCATCGATCAATTCGTCGGTGTCGCGCGGGTTCTCGGGGAAGAATTCACCGTGCCGCTCCATGAAGTCGGCGAACTGCCGCGCGGTGTCGTCACCGCGCGCATGCGCCGCGAGCAGGTCGTTGAGATCCGACATCATCTCCCGGATGCGCTCGACGTCCTCGGGCGTGGTGCTCTCCAGCGCCTGCTTCATGCCCTGGAAACGCGATTCGAGCAGATCGCGGCCGAGCAGGTCGCGAATCTTCGCGTAGTTCTCCCGGCCGGTCTCCGAACGCCAGGAGTACTCCGACAGTTCGCCCACCGCGGCGGCCGTGCTCGACGGCAGCGCGTCCAGCTGCGCCTCGGCGAAGCGGGCGTCGTCGGACGGGTCCGGGAACAGGGCGCGGCGCTCGGCCTCCAGGGCCTCGTCGAGCAGCTGCCGGACCTGCTGCAACGATCCGTCGAGCCGGTTCCGCCGGGAGATCTCGGACCGGCGCTGCCACAGCCGCCGGGTCAGCTCGTCGAGGCCGCTGGTGCTGCGCATGCCGCGCCGCAGCAACTCCTCCAGCGCGGAACGCGGTGAGCTGCCCTCCATTACGTCGCGGCCGATCTGGTCGAGCGCCTCGCGCAGGTCCAGCGGCGGCGCCAGCGGATCGGGGCCCTCGTGGTACGGGCCGTAGGAATAGCGATCGGGCAGTGTCATGACGCCTCATCAGCTGGAACGGTCACCGGCCGTACACCGTGGTGCCCTCGTCGGAGTCCTTGGCGATCTGCCGGGCCAGATACAGCGACTCCAGCGCGAATTCGACGGCCGCGGCGATGCGGGTCGGCGAATCCTCGGCCCCGACCCCGAGCCGGGTGGCCACCTCGTGCAGCACCGGCAGTTCGGGCAGCGCCGAGAGCACCTCTTGACCGGGCACCCGCTCGCCGGTGGTGACGAGGTGGCCGTCGCCGACCGCCTCGGCCAGCGGCCGTAGGTTCAATCCGCCCAGCCGCTCGCGCGCGGTCTCGGCGAACGAGCGCCGGAGCAGATGCGTCAGATGCTCCTGCTCGCGCCCCTCCTCACCGGACTCGAATTCCAGCTTGCCGCGCAGCACAGCGGGCACGGACTCGAGGTCGACCGGACGGGCGACGGCGGGCCGCTCCCCCGTGATGGCGGACCGGCGCAGCGCGGCGGCCGCCACCGTCTCGGCCGCGGCGACCGCAAACCGCGCGGAAACGCCGGAACGCTGATCGATGGCGGCCGATTCGCGCAGCTGCCGCACGAACCGGGCGAGCACCTCGATCAGCGGATCGCCGACCTCGGCCACCAGGTCGGCCTCCTGCCGGACCAAGTCCACCTCGGCCTCGATGCTCAGCGGGTAGTGGGTGCGGATCTCGGCGCCGAACCGGTCCTTCAGCGGGGTGATGATGCGGCCGCGGTTGGTGTAGTCCTCCGGATTCGCGGTGGCGACGAGCAGCACGTCCAGCGGCAGGCGCAGGGTGTAGCCGCGCACCTGGATGTCGCGCTCCTCCATCACGTTCAGCAGCGCCACCTGAATCCGCTCAGCCAGGTCGGGCAGCTCGTTGATGGCGACGATGCCGCGGTGGGCGCGCGGGACCAGCCCGAAGTGAATGGTCTCGGGATCGCCGAGGCTGCGGCCCTCGGCCACCTTCACCGGGTCCACGTCGCCGATCAGATCGCCGACGGAGGTATCGGGGGTGGCGAGCTTCTCGGCATAGCGCTCCGAACGATGCCGCCACGCGACGGGCAGGTCGTCACCGAGTTCGGCGGCCAGCCGGCGACCGGCCGGACTGATCGGGTCCAGCGGATGCTCGCCCAGTTCGGCGCCCGCGATCACCGGCGTCCACTCGTCGAGCAGGCCCGCGAGGGTGCGCAGCAATCGGGTCTTGCCCTGGCCGCGCTCGCCCAGCAAGACCACGTCGTGCCCGGCCAGCAGCGCACGCTCGAGCTGTGGCAGCACGGTGCGGTCGAACCCCACGATGCCCGGCCACGGATCGCCGCCGGAACCCAGCAGGGCCAGCAGATTCTCCCGAATCTCGGACTTGACGCCACGCGGCTCGTATCCGGCCGCGCGCAGCTCGCCCGCGGTGGCGGGCAAGTGTTCTCGAACAGTCACGACATCGACGCTACGACGATTTCGCCCTCCGGTCGACGTGGAGTAACTCCAGGAAACCGCTCACCCGGCCTCGTCCACCAGGTTTCGCGGTGCGGCCAGCCGCCACGAGTCGGTGACGATGGCCGCCAGTTCGTCGCGATCGTCCAGGGCCGCGAGGCGTACCCGGACCCAGGCGTTGTTCGCCTCGTGCGCGGCGATCCAAAACTTGGCGGGCTCGGCGACGACCAGTTCGTCGCGGTCGACGATCGGGCAGCGCACGGCCATCGACGTCTCGTTCTCGGGGAGGGTGAGGAACAACTTGCCCGCCACCCGGAAAATCGGCATCCCCCAGGCGAATTGCTCCGACACCTCCGGCAACGACAGAGCAAAGGCGCGGACCTCGTCCCCGGTCGTACTCATGCTCCGCATCTTTCCAGGCGGACGGCCGAGACCGCACAGCTCGTTTCCGCTGCAGGACAACGCGACTTCCAGGCTGGCACGAACAGCAAGATCACCGTGGAATTTTCGGGCGAATTGTGAGATTTTTCAAGGCCGCCGAAAACCGGCACGGGCGATCGTGCGCCGCTGTAGGTTCGAGCCGCAAACGATCGGACTCCACGATCGGCGCGGTCGTCGGGTGAGCCGGAAGGCGGTTGGAGATGCAGCACACTGCCGAGGTCAGCGGATGGGCCGTCGCCGGGGCGATCGGGATGGTCGTCTGGATGGTGGTGATGTGGGCGGGCGTCGCCGTCCTGTTCGTGGCGTTGCGTAAGCCGTTGCGGCCATGGATGTTCCAGACCGGGCTCGGGGTCGTCGGATTGGGTGTACTGGCGCAGCTCGGGCACTTCCAGGAGCACGTCGCCCAGGTCGTCTACTGGATCGGCCATTCGAACGAACCCGGCTGGATGACGCCGTGGGGCACCGCCCTGGCCAACGGCTTCGGCAAGGTGGACCATACGAAACCCGCACTGGGCATGGAGATCCTGCACCTGGTCGGCAATTTCCACTTCCTCGCCGGGCTGGCCGGTCTCGCCCTGCTCACCCAGCACGCGGTCCGGAGCCGGGCGCGGCGATGGGGACGGATGGGCGTGCTGATGCAGGGCATTCACGGGCTCGAGCACATCGCGCTCACCGTGTCGGTGCTGTTCGGCGCCAAGGCGATCGGCCTGTCCACGTGGTTCGGCCTGCTCGACGCCGGACCCGGCCTCTGGACCTACCGGGTCTGGTGGCACTTCTTCGCCAACGTCATCGGCACCACGATCTTCGCCCTGGCCCTCTATCACCTGTGGCGGGAGCGGGCGACCATCGCCACGTCCTACTACGCGACCACCGACAAGGCCGCGCCCGCGACCACGGCCGACGAGGCCGTCCCCGCCCTCACCTAGCCGGGGGTCTGCTCCAGCCCGAGCAGCCGCGCCAAGACGGCCGTCTGATCGGCGAAATGCGCGAGGAATTCCGGGGATCGGGGATCCACGCCGCACACGCCCTCGATCACCTGCGGCAGCGTGGTCGGTGCCATCGCGGCCGCCATCAGCATGATCAGCAGGCAGGCCGGGTCCACCTCCTCCGGCAGGCGGCCCGAATCCCGTAGCGCGCGTAGTTCACCGACGCTCTCGGCCAGTATCCGCGCGCGCGGGGCGTGGTCCGGGTCGCCGTCGGGCCCGGTGTACTGCAATCCGCTCCAGGCGAGCAGGCGGGCGCCGTCGGGATTGTGTACCGCCTCCATGGCGTAGCGGCGCAGCTGTTCGGGTAGCGGCGTGCCGGGCGGTGCCAACTCCCCCCGCCGCTCCTGCCACTGCTGCGAAACAGCCTGGTACAGGCCCTCTTTGCCGTCGAAGTAGTAGGAGATCAGCTGCACGTTGACCCCTGCCCGGGCGGCGATGGCGCTGATCCTCGCGCCCGCGTACCCGTGCGCGCCGAATTCCGCCACGGCCGCGTCCAGGATCAGCGCGCGCGTGCGCTCCGGATCGCGCTGCCGCTCCTGCGGCTTGGGGGACCTGCGGGGCTTCGACACGGACACAGCTCGGATCATACATCCACCTGCAATTATCAATCGTCAGCATGACCTAATCAAACAAACACTTGACAGAGTTGCCCGAGCGCTTGACGATGGAGTCGTGACGCGGCGGGCGGCAGGACTCGCCGGACGACGAAGGATCGCGAAATGCCGGATACACCAAGGGTTCTCATCGCAGGCGCGGGCGTCGGCGGGCTGACACTGGCCCAGGCGCTGCGGCGCGGCGGGCTGGAGGTCGCCGTC
Organism: Nocardia wallacei; assembly: GCF_029868745.1. Classification (GTDB taxonomy): domain Bacteria; phylum Actinomycetota; class Actinomycetes; order Mycobacteriales; family Mycobacteriaceae; genus Nocardia; species Nocardia wallacei_B. The sequence goes on from NZ_JARWOP010000141.1 coordinate 17,022, forward strand.
CACGAACAGGACCCCACCCCGCAGACCCGCAATCAGGGCTATCGGCTGCACATCGACGCCGACGGCAATGCCGCGCTGCGCGCCTGCCTGCCGCCGGAGACGTTCGACCTGGTGCGCCGTACCAGCGGCCGCAACGACGACGTGCTGGGCATGTACACCCATCGCCTGGAACAGGTGACGGTCCAGCACTTCCCCGATCTCACCGACGACGAGATCACCAATGTCGACCGCAACGTCTTCCGCCGGGGACTGCTCACCGGCCTCGACGACGCCGTCCGGTTCGGGCACGCGCTGACCGGCTACGAGATCACCGAATCCGGCCGCGTCCGAGCGCATTTCGCCGACGGCGGCACCGACGAGGGCGATCTGCTGGTCGGCGCCGACGGCGTGGGCTCGGCGGTGCGGCGGCAGTTGCTCCCGCACGCCACGGTGCGGGATCTGGGGATCCGCTGCGTCTACGGCCGGATGGTGCTGACGCCCGAGACCGAGGCGCTGTATCCCACCGCCCTCCGGCGCGGATTCAAATGGGTCTCCGACGACACCGGATTCGGGGCCGGTTTCGCGCCGGTGCGCTACCGCTCCCCCGTCGACGGCGCGCCGGACTACACGATGGTCACCCTGCTCGCGCGCCCGGAACGGTTCGGCGTGCCGGACGCGGAGCTGTTCACGTTGCCTCCCGAAGAACTGTGGAAACTCACGGTCACCGCCACTGCCGGGTGGCATCCGGAACTGCGGGAGATCTTCGCCCGTGCCGAGCCCGGCACGTTCTTCACGATCGCGCTGCGGGCCGGTCGGCGCGTCCCGGCATGGCCGTCCGGCCCCGTCACCCTGCTCGGCGACGCCATCCACACGATGCCCCCGACCGGCGGCGTCGGCGCGAACACCGCCCTCCAGGACGCGGCGACCTCGCCGGAGCGCTACTCGACGCCGCCCGCGGCGAGCAGTTCCTGACCGAAGCGGTCGCCGCCTACGAAAACATCATGCTCCCACGGGGTTTCGACACGATCGACGCCTCGCTCCGCATGGCCGATCAGCTCTTCGGCGTGCAGCCGGGGACAGACCGCCCGAACGCAGCGGAGCACGGCCTGCGGGCCGAGACCAGCTGAGCGGGAAGGCTTTCCAGGGACGAGATTGCGGGCCGTTCACCTAATATGGACGCTTGTTCGAATTGCGCTGTCCCGCATCCCCTCTCCAGACACGTCGCGGGTTTATCGAGACGTTCCCTACCGAAAACGTGTCGAACATGTATTCTGTTCGGGACGAATTCGGTTGTACTTCTTGTACTTTGCGCATCATTCCGGACCTTAGGTCGATGTTGTCGTTCGGGGCGAGTCGTCCCGGCACATTTCCATCCAGGGCAGGGGGAGATATGTGCCGAGGACCTAACTCGTCCGTGGTGGGAATAGGACACACCAATCAACAGTGACCGGGCAGGCGAAACGGGAAACCGTTCGGATCCGGCCGAAAGCCCAGCACGTGTGCCGAATTTCGTGCCGGAGTCTTCCCGAATCTGCAACACCGGACGATCCGAAAGGGGACGAATCTATGGGGGACAGCAGCATCACCCGCCGTGAGCTCGGTCGGCTGCTCCGCGAGGCGCGCGAGGCGATCGGACTGACACTGGACAGCGCCTCCCGGCTCCTGGATTGGGGCTCGAGCACGCTGCAGCGATACGAGAAGGGCCAGAATCAGAAGATTCGAGACCGCGACCTGGACGCGATGATCGAGATCTATCGCATCGATCCGGAACAGGGCGAGGCACTGCGCGGCCTGGCCAAGGAAGCGGCTGAGAAGTCGTGGTGGCACGAGTTCGGAGATGTCATCCCGGCGAACTTCAGCGTGTTCATGGGGTTGGAGTCGGCGGCCGACACATTGACGACGTATCAGCCGGATCTTGTTCCGGGACTGCTTCAGACGGCGAACTACGCACGCGTGCTGGCTCGGCTCGCGAATCCTGGTGACACGGACGAAGAACACGAGCGCCGCATCGAGATGAAGATGCGGCGACAACACCTGATCACTCGAAGGATCAAGCCGACACAGCTCACCGTGGTACTCGGTGAGACGGTGCTCCGTCGAGTAATCGGCGATGGGTCGATCATGGCGGCCCAGCTGAAGCATCTGGCAGACATCGGCACCCGGCCCAATGTCAGCATCCGCGTGCTGCCGTTCGCGTCCGGCATGCCGACCGGCGACTTGATCGGAACGTTCGTCATCCTCGAGTTCCCGGAGGACAGCCGAGGCGTGCCGATCGAGCCGACGATCGTCTACGCCGAGAACTACACCGGCGACATGTACTCGGAGAAGGTCGGCATCGTGCGACGGTATTGGGCAGCGTACGAACGTATTCGGCCGGTAACGTTGGACGAGGTCGGCAGCAGGGCGCTGTTGCGCAATATGGCAAGGGAGTACCAGCGTGAACGTTGATCTATCCGGAGCCCGGTGGTTCAAGAGCAGCCGTAGCGGTGGGTCCAAGGACTGCGTCGAGGTCGCCTTCCTCGATCAGGGGCTGGTCGGTGTCCGGGATTCCAAGAACCCGTCCGGCCCGGCACTCGTCTTCACCCCGGGCGAGTGGGACGCCTTCGCGGCGGGCGTGCGGGGCGGCGCGTTCCCCGCGTCCGGCGAGTAGCTCCGGCGCACACGCCCGACGCAGCGAGTACCGGGGGGGGGCGGAGCGGCCGGGCGGCTCCCGCCCCCCCCCCCCCCCGCCCCGCGCCCCCCCCCCCCCCCCCCCCCCCCCCCCTCGCGGGGGCCGCCCCCCCCCCCAACCCGCCGGAGCGTGCCCCGTGGGTCAGGCCCGGCGAGCCGAGCGGTTCAGGTTCAGCGGCGCGGACGGGGGGAAACTGACCGGCAGTGCCGTCAGCGCCCGGTGGAACGGGCCCGGCCGCCAGTCCGGCGCGCCCTCCGAGACGTCGAGCGTGATCTCGGGCAGGGCGTCGAGGAGTTGATCGATGGCGTCCTGGGCGATCAGGCAGGCCAGGGATTGCGCGGGGCAGGCGTGCGGGCCGATGCCCCAGGCCAGGTGGGAACGATTGCCCGTCAGGTCACCGGTCCGGATGGCGGGGTCGTTGTTGCAGGCGGCCATGCTGATGACGACCGGCTGGTGGGCCGGCAACCAGACGTCGTCGATGAGGATCGGCTGGCGAGGATAGGTGATCAGCAGATTCGCCAGCGGCGGGTCGTCGAACAGCACCTCGTCCAGGGCGTCGCGGGAGGACAGGCTCCCGCCCAGCACGCTGTCACCGAATCGATCGTCGGTGAGGATCACCAGCAGCGTATTGGTGATCAGGTTCAGTTCGAATTCGATGCCCGTCCCGTAGACCTGAGACACGTGATGTGAGACCTCCACATCGTCCAGCGCGGACGAATGCTGTTGCAGCACAGAGGTGATGTCGTTACCCGGCTCCGACCGCTTGAGAGTCACCAGACTCATCAACGCCTCGCCGAGTATCCGGCTCCCCTCCTCGGCGTCGACTCCCTCGAGCAGTGCGGCGGTACCCGCGGCGACCTGCTGACCGATCGCGGGCGGGCAGCCGAGCATGTAATTGACGACCTCGAAAACCAGCGGATACACGTACTGGCTGATCAGTTCGGCGCGGCCGTCCTGGCAGAAATTGTTGATCAGGGGAATCGCGATGTCCTCCACGATCCCGTGCAGGGCATAGAGATCCACCGTATCGATGCTCGCCGTGATGGCCTGCCGATACCGCACGTAATCCGTGCCGGTGCTCCGGCTGGCCATCGGCCGCCATTCCAGCAGCGGCAGGATCGGGCAGTCGGCGGGCACGGACTGCTGCCAGACGCGCGGGTCCGCGGGAAAATGCTCGGGATCGTTGAGAATTCGCACCGCGGCGCGATAACCGATCACCAGCGTGGCCGGCACGCCGGGCGCCAGCTCGACCGGCGCCAACGGGCCGTACTGCTCCCGCATCTCGCGGTACACATCGTGCGGATCGGCGGCGAACTCGGGGGAATACAGCGCCACCCGCGGGCCGTCGGAATCTATCGGTGAATTATGAATGACGGGACAGGCGTGCGTGTGTGTCCCGGACTGCGATGTACTCAACAGACAGCTCCAGACTGTTACATGAAGGCGTGCTTGTGCCGTCGATCAGACGCCGAGGGCGGTGAGTGAATCGTGATCGTCGATTGCCGTGGTAATGCGCTTCAACAAAGTCAGACAGGTCTCGGTGGATTGCATCTCGGGCTGATACGCCGCCCGGCCGATCGTGAAAGCCCATGCGGCATAGGCGAACATCGACTGCTGCCGGTAGAGCAGCCAGGCGTCGTCGAAGGATGGGGCCGCGCCGCCAGCCTGCCCCAATTCGTCCAGGTAGGCCGCCAGCAGTTCGCGGTCCCACGCGCGGCGGTCCTCGGGCTCGCACCCGGAGTTCACGGCGTAGGCGAAATCGTGTGCCCAGCCACCGCGCATCACCACCTGCCAATCGACATGACCCATCCGGCCGTCCCGAGTGACATAGGTCTGCCCGATGTGCGGGTCGCCGTGTAGCAGAGTGGGCGGAATGTCATGGGTGGCGATCTCGATCGCGCGCTCGACGCCCGCCCACAGCCGTTCGCTCTGCCCGTGCAGCGCCTCGGGCACAACCTCTTCCGCCCGTCGCAGGCCGACCTCGCAGCGCTTCTTCATATCGATCGCGGCGAGATAGGCGTCGAGCATGTACGCGGGGGTGTTCAGGACCGCGATGGACGGATCGGCCCAGAACGTGCCGTGTAGTCGGGCCAGATTGCGGACGAGGTCTTCGATCTGCTCGCGGCCGATGGGCGCGGTCGGCTCGCTGAACATGGCCCCGCGCGTCGCCCCGATGTCCTCCATCAGCGCGATCGAACGCCACGACGACGGATCGGAGATACCCCAGTAGCCGGTGGGCGCCTCCATGTCGACTCGCGGCCGGAAGTCCCGGAAGAAACGGGTCTCCCCCTCGATCATCTGCCCGCCGCCGAGCAGGATGCGCTGGCTGAACGCGGTCGTCGTCTTCGCGAAGAGTGCGGTGGGCAGACCCGCCTCGGCGCCCGCGTCGTTGTACTCGACCTGGATCGCGATCCGGGTGGACGTGCCGCGGCTGCCGTCGGCGGTATCGAACGACAGCACCTCCGCGCCCGGAACCTCGCGGCACAAGACCGCCGTCAGCCATTCCGGGGTGATCGTCTCGCCCGAAACCGGAACGTCGTCGATGGTCCGCGCCTTCGGCCGGGTGATCTTTTCACCTAGTAGGTGAGCACCGACCACGACGGATCGCCCGAGCAACCAGAGCTTGTGGTTCATGTGCTTGCCTCTATTCCGAAGTACGACAACACTGTCCGAGCCACCCGCGGCTGGATCACAGCGGCACGGGGCTCGGACATGGTAGCCCGTCGGATCGACCGTTATGCCCGCAGTCGATAGGTCCGGCCCGGGTCCCCGGCGAGATACCCAGCCCAGGTCTGGGTGCCGTCGGCGTGGTCCGGGCAGGTGTTGGCGCCGGCGCGGAAACCGCGAGCGACCTTGCCCCACAGCGGGACTCGCAGCGTGCGGCGCGGCCGGCCGCGCGCGGCGCGCCACTGTTCGGCCAATTCGGCCAGGGTCAGCACCTCGGGGCCGCCGAAATCCGGTGCCTGCCCGAGCGGTTCGCCCTCGATCAGATCCGCCACCCGCACGGCGACGTCCTCGGTGGCCACCGGCTGGAATCGGAAATCCAGCGGCAGCGGCGCCAACGGCAGGCGCTCGACCGCGCCGAGTGCGGCGGCGATCAGGTCGTGGAACTGAGTGGCCCGCAGAATCGTATGCGGCACACCACTATTCGCGATCAACTTCTCGCACGCGAGCTTGTTGCGGTAGTAGCGGAACGGAATTCGGTCGATCCCGACAATCGACACATACAGCACATGCCGGGCCCCGCCCGCCACCGCGAGCAGATTGTGCGTCTGCGCCGCGTCCCGACTGCCGAACCGCCGGAAGTCCGAGGCGGCATGCACGATCAGCTCGGCGCCCTCCGCCGCCGCCCGCAGTCCCTCCCCCGTCGCGAGATCACCGACGTGCGTCTCGGCGCCCTCACGTCGCGACAGGACCCGCACATCATGTCCCCGCACCGACAATCGCGCCACGATGTGCCTGCCGAGCGCCCCCCTACCCCCGGTAACCAGAACCGTACTCATCTACCCGCTCCCGATTCCGCCGCGGCCATGCCGCCGAGCCAACCCACGGACCCCTCCTGGTTACTCCCCTCCAGCCCACACCACAAGCACTCCCTTCCCGGTTCCCGACCTGTCGCGAGCGACGCGCCGGGATCCCCCTCCGCGACGCGGACTCGGGGCAGACGAAAGGCCGCGACTGTGGTTAGCTGTGGGGCCATGAGCGTGCGCAGCGAGCGAGTCCTGAAACACCATGCGCCCGTGCGCATGCCGGAGCCGAACAGCAGCGAGGCGACGGCATGAGCACCCCTTTGGCCGATCTGCCGGAAGAATACCTACCCCGCGACACCGCCGACGTCGTCCGCACGGTGCGTGACTCCCGGCCCCAGCCGCTGACCGTCCGCGGCGGGGAGCGCGCCGAACACGGTAGCGACTACGAGGACGAACTCGCCCCGCCGGACCGCCGCGTCGTGCTGTCGCTGCGGCGGATGAACCGCGTGCAGGCCGTCGACGCCGACGCGCGGCTGGTCCGGGTGCAGGCCGGCGCGCGCCTGTCCGATATCGACCGCACGCTCGCCGCGCACGGCCTCGGGCTCCCGGTAGTCGGCGACCACCGCGAGATCACCGCCGGCGGATTCGCCGCGGTGGGCGGCCTCAGTGCCGCCTCGCACCGCTACGGCATGTTCAGCGACAACGTCGTGGCGCTCGAATACGTCGATCCGGAGGGCAGATTCGGCACCTGCGGGCGCACCCATCACGCCGACCGCTTCCGCCGCATCCTCGGCGGCGCGGGCCGCACGGGCATCATCACCGCCCTCACCCTGGAGGCCGTCGAGGTCGACAAGGACCACACCTGGCTGGCCTCCGACCCGCACCGCTTCCTCGACTTCGACACCTTCGTCGAACACTCCGTCGCCGAGATCCGCAACCCCGGCGACGCCATGCTCCAGGTCGGCCGCTGGGTGGACACCTCGCCGCTGCGGGTCTCGCGGCCGGTCGGCACCGGGCACGTGCAGCTGGGCACCGTGCGGTTCGGGCAGTGGTCGAGCCTGCACCCCACCACCGCCACGCCGTCGCTGCGCGCCCGCCGCGAACTCGGCGCGCGGGCCCGGAAGTCGCTGGGCGCCATCGCCTCCGCCGCCCGCGGTCCAGCCGGGATGCCGGTGCGCAACGCCGCCGCCGGCGCCCTGATGTTCGCGCCGAAGGTGCTCACCCTGCGCGACGCGGAGTTCCTCGCCGACACGGTGATCACCTCCGCCGAACGCGGTCCGGCCCACCGGGTCGCCGTCTTCGCCCCGCTGTCGACCTACACCGCGGTGTTCCACCGGCTGCACGACCTGTTCACCGACTATCGCGAGCGCAGCGGCTGCTTCACCGTCATCTCCGCCATGACCTACGGTGTGCGGTCGCCGTACCTGCACGAACTGTCCGGCGAGGACCACGGTTTCATCACCTTCACCTGCCGCGTGCGGCCCACCGGTACCTACACCGGCAAGTCCGGCACCCCCGAACTGCTGCGCGAGATCGACGCCGCCATCGAGGACATCTGCCGCTCGGAGCGCGCCCGCCGCTACGACACCGAGTAACCCGCACGGCGCACACAGCACGGGCGCCCCGCCCGGGCGGGGAGACGAGCGCGCGCCGGGCTGGGG
>NZ_JARWOP010000142.1 GCF_029868745.1 Nocardia wallacei
CCGCTACCCGTGTTCCCCGGGCCCATTTTGGTACCGGGCCCGCCAACCCCCCCCCCCCCCGCTTTTGGGGCCGGGCCCCTTCACGATCAGCCAGCTCGTCCGAGGCGATCGGTTCAGGCGCTCAAGCGAATCTCGAGCGAATGCCCGGTCGCCTGCGCGAGACGTTCGAGCATATCGAGCGTCGGCAGCCGACCGCCGCCCTCGAGTGCGGCAATGGTCGGCTGCGTCGTGTGCATCCGACGCGCCAACTCGGCCTGAGTAAGGCCTGCGGCGGTTCGGGCGTCATAGAACAGCTGCGCCATGCGCATCGTCAGACCGGCCTTCGCGTACGCATCGTCGTACAGAGCCCGCTCGTCACTTGTCATCTTCGCGAGTTCGGCATCTCGCAGCTTCTGATAGTTGGTTGTCTTCACTGCCTCAACCTCTCCTGCGCTGCCGCGCCAGCGCCCGCCGAGCCCGAGCAACCTCACGTGATTCGTTCTGACGCTGCTTCCGAAACGTGGTCAGAGTGATTATGCGTCTCTCGGTATCGAACACATAAGTGATCCGACGATTCACATTTTCACAATAAAACCGCAGCTCCCACAACTTGTCGCCGAGGTACCTGGCGTATGGCATGCGTAATGCGACGCCCCGCTCGGCGAGCAAGTCGAACATCCACTGGGTCTTGACGCGGTCGTCGTCTCCGAGCTCCTGATACCACAGCAAAACCTCCTCCGACAGCTCGATTTGCCACATGCGAGCACCATATCGTCAACAGTATATATCGCCAACGAGATCGCCTGAAGTTCCAGGTGGATCGGGCCGAGTGCGACCGTGTTTTGCCCCGATCATCGCGTCAGCCGGAACAGGGCACAGCACAGCAGGCGAAGGTCCACTGCGGCAAAGGCTTCAGGCAGTCGGGCCGTCGAGGGACAACGGGGTGGCAACTGCTCGGTATCGGTTTCGGAACATCTGTGGTTCCCCAATCTTGTTGTGAACGCAGCGCAATCGCCGTAGCGTTAATTGGTTGTGCGCGCTGATCCAGGTGTCTATCTGCGACTGGCAGAGGCGGGATTCCGCAGGCAGTGGCACTACCGGCTGGCAATGTTCGCCGGCATGTGCACCAATGTGGTGTTCGGGCTGGTGCGCGCCTCGGTGATGCTCGCGGCCGTGCGAGCAACCGCCGAATTCGGCGGGTACACAGCGGATTCGATCGGCGCGTACGTCTGGCTGTCGCAGGGGTTGCTGGGCGCGCTGGGGGTGATGGGTCCGCCGCTGGACATCGTCGACCGGATCAAGAACGGCGATGTCGCCATCGACTTCCTGCGCCCGGTCGACATCCAATTCTCGTACCTGGCCGGAGATCTCGGCCGGGCCGGCTGCACCCTGCTGCTGCGCGGGCTGCCCAGTGTCGTCGCGGGCACCCTGACCTTCGAACTCGGACTGCCGCACACCGGCCCGCCGTACCTGCTCGGCGTGGTGAGTGTGCTGCTGGCGGTGACCATTTCGTTCCTGCTGCTGTTCGCGGTGAGCCTGGTCGGTTTCTGGCTGGTGGAGACGCGCGGCATCCGGCTGCTCTACCAGATCGTCGCCACGTTCCTGGCGGGGCTGTTCGTGCCGGTGCACCTGTTCCCCGGCTGGCTGTACACCGTCGCCACATTGACGCCGTTTCCCTCGCTGCTGCAGGGGCCGATCGATGTGCTGTCCGGCCGGGCGACCGGCGCGGCGGCAGTGCAGATCCTGGGCGTACAGGTGATCTGGGTGCTCGTGGGCGTCGCCGTGGGCCGGATGCTGCTGCGGGCGGGCCGGCGCAAACTGGAGGTGCAGGGTGGCTGACCCGGCGGATCGATCGGCGACCGAACCGGCTGTGTTGCACGGCAACTGCTGCACGCCGTACGTGGCGGTGCTGCGCTCGCGGATGCGTTCCCAGCGCGCCTACCCGCTGTCGTTCGGCGCGGACCTGTTGTCCTCGCTGCTGATCGGGATCGTGGAGTTCGCCGAGGTGTGGGTGATCTACCACAACGTGCGCGTGCTCGGCGGGCTCGACCTGCACGCGATGCTGCTGCTGTTCGGATTGTCCAATCTCACCTTCGCCCTCGCCCAGATCGCGGTGGGGCACACCGACACTCTGCCCACCTACATCCGGATGGGCACCCTCGACGCGTTCCACCTGCGCCCGCAACCGCTACTGCTGCAACTGATCACCAGCGACGTCTCCCTGCGGCGGCTGGCCCGCGCGACCGTGGCGGGCGCGGTGTTCGTCACCGGCCTCGTCGTCAACGACATCGCCTGGACCGCAAGGACCTTCACGCTGCTGGGGATGTCGCTGGTCGCCGGTGTGGCGATCTTCGCGGGCCTGTTCGTGTGTGCCGCGGGGTTGCAGTTCTTCCTCATCGACGGCTCGGAGCTGACCAACAGCTTCACCTACGGCGGCTCGTTCGCCTCCCAGCAACCGGCGTCGGTGTTCTCGCGGCCGCTGACGCTGGTGTTCGGCTTCGCGGTGCCGGTGGCCTTCGTCGCCTACCTGCCCACGATCGCGCTGCTCGGCCTGCCCGGCCCGGCGTGGTTGCCCGCGGCACTGGCGTGGGCGAGTCCGGTCGCGGCACTGTGGATCTGGGTTCTCGCACTGATGTGCTGGCGAATGGGTGTACGGCACTACCAGGGAGGCGGTGGATGAACGCGATCGAGATTACGGACTTGACCCGGCAATTCGTGCTGCGGCGCAAGGAGGAAGGACACTGGCGCCGCCGACGCGACGTACTCACCGCGGTCGACCGGATGAGTTTCACCGTCGAAACCGGTACCGCCGTCGGCTATATCGGGGCGAACGGGGCGGGCAAATCCACCACCATCAAGATGCTCACCGGCATCCTGGTGCCCACCGCCGGCACGGTGCGCACCTGCGGCCTGGAACCGGTGCGCCAGCGCCGCGAACTGGCGGGGCGGATCGGGGTGGTGTTCGGGCAGCGCTCGCAGCTGTGGTGGGATCTGCCGCTGCGCGAGTCGTTCACGATCCTGGCCGCCATCCACCGCCTGGAACCGGACGCCGCCCGCAAGCGCACCCACGAACTGGTCGAGCAGCTGGAGATGGCCGACACCCTCGACATCCCGGTGCGCCAGCTCTCACTGGGACAGCGCATGCGGGGGGAAATCGCTGCGGCACTGTTACATTCGCCCGAGCTGCTGATTCTCGACGAGCCCACCATCGGCCTCGACGTCCTGTCCAAACAGCGGCTGCGGGAGTTCCTGTCCTACGAACGCGTCCAGCGCGGCACCACGCTGCTGCTGACCACCCACGACATGGGCGATATCGAGCGGTTGTGCGAGCGGGTGCTGGTGGTCGACCACGGCCGGCTGGCCTACGACGGCTCGCTCACCGGGCTGGCCGCCACGGTGGGGGTACGACGGGTGCTCGTGGTCGACCTCGCCGTACCCACCACCGATCTGACCGGGCTGCCGGGCGCTCAGCTGATCTCCAGCGAGGGTGGCGGCATCCGCCAGCGTCTCGCCTTCGACACCGAAACCACCACGGCCGCACAGCTTCTCACTGCGGTCACCACGCGCCCCCAGCGGCGAGGCCAGGGCAGCGTGACCGGCTCGGCCGCACGGCGGCCCGCGATCAGCTCGGGCAGTAGCGCGGCCGGCCCGAGCGGGTAGATCGTCTCGCTGGTGGCCGACAACTCGTCGAACGCCCACCGGCGG
>NZ_JARWOP010000143.1 GCF_029868745.1 Nocardia wallacei
CCCCAGAAGGGGTAGTCGCCGGTGGCGGCCGCGTCGCGGCCGGGGCGGTGCGCGTCGAGCGCGACCGGGACCACGCCGGGCGCGGCACCGGCCTCGGCGTGCGAGGCGTAGCCGATCGCGCCGGGGATGCGGGCCACCGCCTCGAGCATGTCGCGGGTGAGCGGCACTTCGCAGGCGGCCGCTGCGGGCGGATCGGCGACCTGGACGGCACGGCAGCCGGACTGCGGCAGGGCGACCGGACCGCCCGCGAGCAGCCGCTGCTGGAAGGTCTCGCGCGTGCCGGAGCCGAGCGCCCGGTTGATCAGGCGCACCGGCTGGTCCGGGCCGCCGAGCTGTTGCCAATTGTCGACCCGGCCCTGATACAGATCGCGGATCTGGCCGGTGGTCAGGTCAGGCATGCCGAGCCCGGCGTGCACGATCACCGCGAACACGGCCATCGCCAGCGGACGCGGCACCAGGTCGGGATAACCGACGCCCTTCGGTCCGTCGGTGACCGCGAGCAAACCGGGGTTCCCGCGGCCCTCCTCGTCCACCCGGGCCAGCCCGCGCTCGCTGCCGTCGAAGGCGAACGTGAAACGCGCTGCGGGGCAACCCTTGTGGTATGCGGCCGCGGCGTCACGGACCACCGGTTCGAACGCCGACGAGCCGACGAGCGTAAGTGCGCCCGAAACACAGTCCGGCGCAGGCGGATCGTCGCCGAACAGAGCCACGGCGAACTGCGCCACGATCACGACGACCAGGAATGTCATGAATCCCAGCACCGTCCGGGAAAGCCCGGTGCGGCTGCGGGTTTCGGCGACCCGGCCGCCGGTGAGCTTGCCCCGCAGCACCGGAGCCGGGGATTCGCCCTCGCCCGCTGTGCGCTGGAGGATCGCGAAGATCTTGTAGTGGTCGTGCCGGTTCATCGGCACCTTGGGCAAGTCGATGATGCCGGCGCCGTGACCGGAATCCACCCGGGCGCCGATGCCGCGACCGGGTTCGAGATGGTCGCCGAGCGTCGGCTCGCTCAATTCGGTGACCGCCATGCCGACCACCCGGCGCTGCGGAAATTGCAGGTGCAGCCCGACCGGCCCGTCGGGCATCGCGTAATCGGTCCGGTCGATATCGGTGACGCCGTTGTTCTCGATGCGGATCAGCACGACCGACAGGTCCTTGAGTTCCGCGCCCGCCCGGCTGTCCTCCGGTCGTATCTGGGTCAGCACGCCCGGATAGACCGATTCGATCTCACCGGTCACGGGAGTGTCCATCTGCACCCGATAGCCGAGCTGTTTGCGGCGGATGACCACGAATTCCCACAGGAACGCGACCATCGACACCGCGAGCGCGACGAGCGGTAGTCCGATCTGGACCAGATAGTTGTCCACCTGGCTGTATTCCCCCCGAATGCGTTGTTTGCCAACCATGTTCGGCCTGCCCGCGCCCCCGGGCCAGGCCCGACATGCGATGTTGGGCAACATTTCACCGGTTCGACAGCGCCGCCCCCGTGCCTACGTCAGCGAATACTCCACGCGGGAGGCCGAATTCGCCCGCCGCCGGTCACGAATCCGTGGGGGCTGGATCGGGGATCTCGCCGGGGCGGTAATTGGGGAGCCGTGCCGCGGGAACGACGGCCGTGGCGCTGACCGCGGCCAGCAGCAGGAGGCCGAATTTCAGGGTGTCGAGCCGGGCGTCCTCGTTGACCGCGATCGCGGCGTCGATCTGCTGCGGCGAAGCGTCGGTGGCGCTCAGCTGTAGCAAACAACAGGCTACGCATAGTCGGCCGGGTACCACCAGCATTCCGCCCGGCGTTGTTTCCGGCCTCGGAGTGCGGGCTCGCTCGGCGCGTCGGGGCCGTTTCCGATGTCGGGACACTGGTCGGTACGAAACATTATGTGTCCCAAGTGTTTCGGAGTACGCGGGTGGGGAAGGCTAATGGCGAACGGCGTCCAGGGGTGGGCGTAGTGCAGAGCCGTCCCAGCGCGCGGATGCCGTACAAGAGTGAGTCGCCGATGTTCGAGAACGACCAGATATTCGACAATCCGGGCCGCAGCGCGGTGGTGCTCGGGGAGCAGTTCGCCGGTTGGTCACAGCGGGACGTGAACGAATTTGTCATCGCCTGTGACCGTCTGGTGCGGCACCTGTTCACCGCCGGACTGCGATTACGCTTGCGCCGCAACGGCTCCGAGGCCGCCGCGGACGACCTGACCGTGGTCCTCGATGATTTGGACGCGCTGATCCGCGACACGGGAATGGCCATGCTCCCGCTGGTGGAATTCTTCGGCAGCTTCGCCGCCGAGCCGCCCCGCCACCGGGAGCGGTGAGGTCGCTCAGCCGATCCGCGCGGACAGCACGCCGTCGAGTTTGCGAATGAATCGCGGCATATGCGGGTCGGTGGCGGGCAGGCGGTGCGGGTCCAGATCCCACCAGCGGCCCTCGTCGAACTCGGCCGGATCCAGCGGGTACTCGCGGCTCCGGTCGCCGCGGACGACATGCCACAGGCTCACGTCGACGTGCGGACTGTGGCCGACTGTCGTCGCGACGGTCAGCAACAGCGGTTGCTCGCCGACCACGGTGAATTCGGCCTCCAGCCCGAGTTCCTCGTACGCCTCGCGCCGCGCCGCGGCCAACGGGTGCTCGCCCGGGTCGACGTGCCCGCCCATCGGAAGATCGAGCCCCGATTTGCGGTGACGGCCGAGGTATACGGCCCGCCGGTCGGGATCGACCAGGACGACGTAGCTGACCAGGTGCCGCGGCGGTGTATCGGGTTTGACGCGCCGGAAGATGTCGTCGGTAGCGGCGAGCCATGTCAGCGTGTCGTCGCGATGTGCGCGTTCCAGATCGTCGGTGGGTGCGATGCTCGCCACGATCTCGGCGACTGTCGCGGTGGCCTGCTGCATGAGTCGAACCATAGCGTCGGGCACCGACAAACTGCGCGCCTCGGCTCACTCCGGTTCGCCCGATAGGCCCGCGTTTTCCGGGGTATGACGTGGAGCGAAGCCACCGTGCCGACGCGCGTCGAAGGAAAACCCATGCGCCACATCTCGATTGCCCTGCTCATCTGCATGGCCGCACTACTGCCGACGGCCTGCGACCGCAACACCGAAGACCTCGATCCCGCACCGGACACCACCAGCTCGACATCGGCGTCACCGGCCACCACCGCGCCGAATGCCATTCTCCCGCCACAAGGTTCACGTTCGGTATCGGTCCCCTCCGGCAGCACCCCCGACGAAATCCGCCGCCGCACCTGCGAAGAACTTTCCCCCGAAGTGAAAAGAGCGCGCGCCGCGTCCGGCCAGGCAGGCGTTGATCACGCAGTGGCCGAGGCCATCTCGAAACTCCCCTCCACCCCGGACTGGCAGGTCTTCAGCGAAGACCAACGCCAGGCCGCGATAGCCGGTGCCCAAGCCGCAGCCACCGGCAACTGCCGGTGAGTGCGGCGTACTGGACCCCGAGCCCCGCTAGCTGGGTGTCGGCTTCGGCGGTCTGAGCATCCTGCGGTGATTTCCTGCCTGAGCAGGCGGAAGGAATTATCGTCTCGGTGGCTGAGTAGACCGAGAATCGAGGGGCATCATGGGTACGACAGTGACCGACGAGGAGATTGCGGCGCTGGCTGCGACCGCAAAACCTTTCAGCCTGGCGTTGTTGCGGTGGGGGCCGGAGCGGGCGATGGACGGGGCGGGCGCGATCGAACTCGAGCATCAGCGGCGCATGGTCGCGTTGCGGGCCGACGGGGTGATCGCGGTGCTGTGCCCGGTCGCTTCCGATACCGTCGCCGGTGTCGCGATCATGACCGTGCCCGCCGAGGAAGGCGCGCGGATCATGGCCGCGGATCCCTGCGTGCGGGCCGGGATGATGACCTGCGAGGTCCATCCCTGCCACGGATTCCCCGGAGACTCCCTTCCTGGATGAACGGCTACCTCGGTCGAGCGGCTACGCGGTCGGTCGACTGGATGTTCTCGATGTGCGAATCACCCGAGTCGGGGGCGAATCCGCACCGGAGATGCCTGGGCACTGGTGAGAACGTCTGAGGCGCAGTCGATCTGAGCGGCACAGGTCGGATCGAGGGATGTGCTGCGAGTAGGCGGCTACGGGGTGGCGGTGCGGGCGTTCGGGTCGAAACCGCCGGGTACCTCGTAGATCGCGCCGGTGAAGGTGGCGCCGAACAAGCGTCCCGCGGCGAAACCGCTGTCGCCGCGCCCGTAGCTGACGACGCTGGTTTGCGGGCCGCCGGTGCCGAGCAGGCAGTACTGACCCGGCGCGTCGATGCGGACGATCTGGCCGGAGGGGTTGAAGGGCACTACCGGCCGGTCCAGTGAGTCCAGGGTAAGGCCGTCCGGTGCGGCGAGCGTATCGGGACCGCCGAGATCCAGAAGCGATTGCGGGGCAGCGGGATTCGCGACCGGGATCCGGCTCACCCCGGGGTTGACGAAAGTGCGTGAGACATAGAGGTACTCGTCGTCGGAACCCAGGACCGCGCCGTTCGCACTGGGCAGCCTGGCCCAGTCCGCCTGCACCCCGCCGCCGGGGGCGACGCGGCCGACGAGGGTGCCGAAGTCGTTGGTGGCGAACACGGTTCCGTCGGCGGCGACATCCATGCCGTTGGCCGCGCTCAGCCCGGCCGCGAACGGCGCCACGGCTCCGGTGTCGGGGTCGAGTGCCACGATGCCCGCGTGGCGGAGCACGTCGCCCGCCACGACACGCGGATCTGCGCCGTACCCGACCAGGAGCTTGTTGTCCGGCGTCCACGCCAGCGCCCCCGCGCCGCCGCCCGGCACCGTGGCGATCGGGACCGCGGGTGCGCCGGGGGCATCGATGCGGAACACCCGGCCGCTCAGCAGATCGGTCGTGTAGGCGCGGCCGCGGGCATCGACCGTGAGCCCTTCCAGCGCCGCGCCCGGCACAGCCGCCACCGGTACGGTGCCCTGCCCGCCGCCCGGACACACCGGAGCCGCGCTCGCCGCGGGAGCCGTCGCCGTGACCGCGCCCGCGAAGGCCAGTGCCACCAGGCCGATCGCCGTCTTGTGCTTGCCGCCCATCTCACACCTCGCTGTTCGTCTCGCCGGTCGGGTTGTTCGTGTCGTTCGCGATTCTCGTCCATCCGCCGCGACGTGGGGTGTATTTCTTCGGCTCGGTCGAAAGCGAGTGCGGGCACGCTCGAGCTCGGGGGGATGCGTCGATGAGGTCCTGGCAGTTGGCCGGCGGTTTGGCACAACCGGCCTGAGCGGACACAAATGGCCGACTCGAAGCCGGATTCTGCCGTCTCAGGGCGTTTTGTGTCCGCTCAGGCCGGGGCGAATCCTCCCAAGATCATGAGGTCCGGGTGGTAGCGCCGAGTTGCATCCTGTACCTGGGTACAGGCTTACCGTGGAAACATGATGATTTCGCCTGATGAGGGGGACTGGGTGCCCGATGCGTGCACCCTGCCGACAGTGGAGCAACCGATCCGGGTCGCCGAGTTCGACCGGTTGTTCGCCGAGTCGGTGCAGCGCACCCATCGGCCGGGCCCGACCGTCCTGGAGCTGATGCTGTCCGGCGACGCCGAAACGATCGCTCGCGATCTCGCGGCACGGGAAACGGGCTGCTGTTCGTTCTTCGATTTCGGCTTCACCTCGACCGAGACCGGTGTGACGATGCGGGTCGCGGTTCCCGACGCCTACGCCGAGGTGCTGGATGCCTTCGCCGCGCGGGCGGAGGCCGCGATCGGTGAGACTCGATGACCGGCCTGCGCACGAGTGAACTGGCGGCAGCGGCGGGAGTGAACGTCCAGACTCTGCGCTACTACGAACGCCGGGGCCTGCTCGCCGAACCGGCCCGCACCCTCGGCGGTCACCGACTGTATCCGCAGCAGGCAATCACGGTGCTGCGCGTGATCAAGGCCGCACAGCGGCTCGGGTTCACTCTCGACGAAGTCGCCGACCTCTTGGCCGCGACCCACTTCGGCAGCCATCACCGGAAGGCGGGGTTGCCCGCGCGAGCGGCGGCGAAGCTGGCCGAGGTCGACGCCGAACTCATGGAGCTGACAGCGATCCGCGACACCCTCCGCGCCACAGTGGAGGCCGGCTGCGACGACCTGATCGCGTGTAGCGAGAACCCCGCGTGTCCGATGCCGTTCCACAGCCCACCCGGATGGGCGGACATGATGACGAACCCGGGCTCCTAAACTCGCTACCCATGACTTTCGCGCGTTCGATCCTGCTGTTCGTCTTGGCCGCCGTCGCCGAGATCGGCGGGGCCTGGCTGATCTGGCAGGGCGTGCGTGAACACCGCGGCTGGGCCTGGATCGGCGCCGGCGTCATCGCCCTCGGCGTCTACGGGTTCGTCGCGACCTTGCAGCCGGACGCCAATTTCGGGCGCATCCTCGCCGCTTACGGCGGTGTCTTCGTCGCCGGATCACTGCTCTGGGGCATGGCATTCGACGAGTTCCGGCCCGACCGCTTCGACATCACCGGCGTCCTCGTCTGCCTGGCCGGCGTCGCCGTCATCATGTACGCACCACGCGCTGCCTGAGCCCGGGCCTTCGCCCTCGTTCCATGCAGTGGATCGTGGCCCGCAGCGGGTCTGATGCCTTGCGGCTCAGGCGAACTGGGCGTACAGCTCCGGGAGGAACTGGGCGAGATGATTCATCTCCTGCCCGCAGTGCAGCAGCAGGTCACGGGCCAGGGGAAGGTCCAGGACGAGGTCCCGGGGATCGAGGGCGGCGCCGCGTTGGACCGCGTTCGCGGCCTGCTCGGCATCGGGCACGTGCAGCCCGTACATGTCCAGGTAGAAGCGGCTGCGCATCTCGCTGCCGCCGGGGACCGGGCGGACCTGGTGCGCCAGCCAGCCGAGATCTATCGGCGCGACCGCGCTGCCCACGCGGGCGAAGACGAGGGTGTGGTCGTCGGGCACGTCGAGCCCGTGCGCGCGTGGGTCCTGGAACGCGATGGCCAACTGCTGCAACTTGGGCCCGATGTACTCGTCGACATAGGACACCGTGCCGATGTACGCCGGGCGGCCTGGGATTCGGTCCGCGGCATTGCCTACCGTCGTCGCGGCGAACATGTGGGCATCGGGATGCCAGAGCTTGTAGCGGGCCGACTCGATGCTGTGCCAGCCGAACCACCAGTCCCACATGGCCGCGGTGACCCGGGGCATCGGCGTATGGACGGCCACCCACAGCGCGCCGGAACGTGTTCGCCCGTAACCGGTTTCGACCACGGAGTAGCCGGACGCGACGAGATCCTCGCTGAGCAGCGGGAATTCGGGGATCAGGTCCGCGGCGATCGGCGGACCGTCGTGAGCGGTGGAGACGGTGACCGGCGCGGGGAGGGTGTGCTCGGTCATGAAGCGCGAGTACGGTTGCGACCAATCGGCGGCGGAGTAGCCGGGGTAGCGGCCGGTTGCGACGGCGTGCCCCTGCGCGGCCGTTCCCAGGATCAGCGCTCCCGCGCCGGCGGCCGAGAAGAATGTCCGGCGTGACAGCGCACCATCTCTCACCATGCGTCGACATTATGGTCCGGCGTGTGCGAACAATCGGATGTCACCGGTTTCTGTGACAACGCACAAGTGTCGCAGCGACCCGTTGCTGTTGCCCGTTGCCCACCAATGCTGCCGTGTCGGCGCTGCGGTGTTGAGGTTGCTGCGTTGCCAGCGTAATCTCGCGCGTCATCTTCAGGCAGGGAACGGCGGTCCGCGTCGGTTACGTCGTGGCGGCCCGGCCTGCCCTTCGGCCCGCGCGCACGCCGACCACCACGATGACGGCCAGAGTCGCCAGATAGGGTGCGGCGTCGCCGAATTGCATTGGCAGGCCGATGGTTTGCAGGCGGAAGCCGAGGGACTGGGCGTAGGCGTAGACGGCGAGGATGCCCAGCATCGGGCGCAGGCGGCCCCCGGTCAGCAGCAGGACCAGCACGATGATCCAGCCGCGCCCGGCGGACATGTTCTCGGTGAACAGCGCCACCGAACCGAGCGACAGCTCCGCACCGGCGAGACCACCGAGCGCACCCGAAGCCAGCAGCGCCGCGAACCGGTACCGGTCCGGCCGCACGCCCAGCGACTGCGCCGCCTCGGCGTAAATCCCTATGCCGCGTAGGCGCATTCCAGCAACCGTGCGGTGCAGAAAAGCGGAGGTGGCAGGCACCGACAGCAGCGCGAGCAGTCCGAGCGGGCTCAGCGCGGCGAGCGTCGGCCCGATCCAGGGCAGCGCGTGTTCGGCGGCGGCGAACCAGTGCGGCAACCTGGCGAGATCGGGCCGATGATAGGTGCCCCGGACATGAAACACCGCCTGTAGCGCGAAGGTGGTGAGACCGGCGGCGATCACATTGATCGCGGTGCCGAGAATCAGCGGATTGCCGTGGCGTGAAACGGTTCCCACGGCCAGTAGGTACGCCGTCCCGACACCGGCGGCGACCGCGGTGGCCACCCCCACGACCGCGCTGCCCGACAGCGCGCTCCCGGCGACGGCGGCGAAACAGCCGATCAGCAGCAGACCCTCCAGCGCGACATTGAATACCCCGGCCTGATGGCAGATCAACCCGCCGAGTCCGAGTAACAGCAGCGGTATCCCGCTGCGCACCGTCGCGGCCACGATGTCCGCGGACAGAAACAGGTCGACAGAGATCATCGGCGGACTCCCCAGCGCCGCGCCAGAGCACGCGGCGTCGGCTTGATCGTGACCAGGAAGACGACCATGGCCTGCACGACCGTCGAAACGTAAGCGGACAGGCCGAATTCGCGCTCGATCTCCTGCCCGCCCACCCCCAGCGCCGTGAACAGGAAACCGACCACCAGCACCGCCCCGGGGCGGCTACGGGCGAGCAGCGCGACCAGCAGCGCCGTGATCGGATAGCCGCTGCCGTCCAGCGCGCCGTCGATGAGCCGGTAATGCGAACCGAGCACGACCAGCACACCCATCAGCCCCGCGATCGCGCCACCGGTAGCCATATTGATGACGATGGCCCGCGGCGTGCGAATGCCGACTGCCTCGGCCAGATGCGGGTTGAGCCCGATGATCCGGGTTTCGAAGCCGATCGGCAGCCGCGTACCGACGAACACGCAGCCCGCGAACACCGCGGCCACCGCCAGCAGCGACCAGTTCACCCCGGCGCCCAGCAGCGTCAGGATGTGCGTGCGGCCGAACCAGTTCTCCAGCAGGCGTCCGGGAGGCGAATCCGGTCCGGCGATCGCGCCCACCCGCCGCTCGCGCGGGACGGCGCGGGAGGCGTCGCGGGATGTCGACGGGTCCTTCAGCACGACTTTGATGAGGTAGGAAGTGATCGACACGACGGGATAATTCAACAGCAGCGACGTCGCGAAAACCGGTGCGCCCAAACGCGTATACAGCACGGCCGAGGTGCTCGACAGCAGCGCGCCGGCCAGTGCCGCCACCGTCAGTGCGGCGAGCATCGCCACCGGCGCGGGCCCGGGCAGCGCCAGCACGACGGTCGTGCCCGCCAGCCCACCCGCGACGAACTGCCCGGCCCCGCCCAGGTTGAACTGCCCCGCCCGGAACGAGAACGACAGCGCCAGCGCCAGCCCGATCACCGGAATCGCCTGCTGCACAGTCGTTACCAACCCCGCCCCGGTCAGCGCGCCCCGCACCATGCTGCCGTACACCCGCAGCGGATCGTGGCCGGTGGCGGCGAACAGGACCGTGGTCGCCAGCCCGGTAAGCAGCACCGCGGCCACGACGTCGGCAACCTGCACCCGATCCACCCGACCGGCCCGCACCCGCGCCGTAAACCGTTGCAGCAGACCCCTCTTCGCCTCGACCTCGCCGGACTCCCGCTCCCGCGTAGTCGCGACCTTCAGCCGGTGGTCACTCATACCACTGTCCGTGCGGTCGCACGCCTAGCCCGAGATGCGCTGCACATGCCGACTTCTCCTGTGATCGCGCGCGCCGGCCCGGACTGATGCTCATACTCGCCTTCAGTGCGTTCGCTTGCCCGCGGCCTGGTGGTGTTGCTCCTGCCCGCCTTTGGTGTGATTGCGAGTTCTGGCCCGGACTGATGCTCCTGCCCGCCTTCGGCGTGATCGCTTGCCGCGGCGTGGTGGTCATGTTCATGCCCGCTTTCGGTGTGTTCGCTCGCCGCGGCGTGGTGGTCTTGCTCGCGCTCGCTTTCGGTGTGTTCGCTTGCCGCGGCCTGGACGTCTTGTTCATGCCCGCCTTCGGTGCGTTCGCTTGCCCGCACGCCCTCGGGGCGGTCACGCCGCGCTCGGCGCTGGGGCCGGGGCGCCGCCGGACATGAGCGCGCCGATCTGCTCGGCGTCGGCCTGTGCGCCGTCGAATTCACCGGCCAGGCGGCCGTCGGCGAGGACGAGGATTCGGTCGGCGAGGGTCAGTAGTTCGGTCAGTTCGGTGGAGATCAAGAGGATGGCGCCGCCCTCGGCGCGGTACTCGTCCAAGCGCTCGTAGATGAATTCGATCGCGCCCAGATCGACGCCGCGGGTGGGTTGTTCGGCCAGCAGCAGTGCCGCGCCGTGCGCGAGTTCCCTTGCCACGACCAACTTTTGGGTGTTCCCGCCGGACAGCGTGCGGACCGGTGCGGTCGGATCGGGGATCCGGATGCCGAATCGATCGATCAGCTGCCGGGCGTGCGCGCGCATCGCCCGCGGGCGCAGTAGTCCGCGCAGCGCCAGTGGCGGAGCGCGATGGAAGCCGGCGGCGAGATTGGTGACGGCGTCGGCCTCGTGGGCGACGCCGCTGCGGTTGCGGTCCTCCGGGATGTGCGCCAGACCGTGGGCGCGCCGCTCGGAGTGCCCGGCGGCGGTGACGTCGGATCCGGCCAGAGTGATGGTGCCGTCGACGCCGGTGCGGTGTCCCGCCACCACGGCCGCGAGCGTCTCCTGCCCATTACCCGCGACCCCCGCGATACCGACGATCTCACCGGCCCGCACGGTCAGTGACACATCGTGCAGGGCGCCGCGCCGGTCGCCGGGGGGGACCCCCAAGAGAGGGGGGACCCCCGCCCCCCCCGGGGGGGGGGGCCCCCCCCGCCCCCACAAGATAAGACC
>NZ_JARWOP010000144.1 GCF_029868745.1 Nocardia wallacei
GGGGACGTGCGGACAATGCCGCGACGGCCGCGACGGTGCGGTGCTCGAAGATGTCCTGCACCCGTAGTTCGTCGCCCAGTTCTCGCAGGATGCGGGCGCGCAGCCGGACGGCGCTCAGCGAGTCGCCGCCCATCCGGAAGAAGTCGTCGTCGATGCCGATGTCGGCCAGGCCGAGCACCTCGCGGAAGATCGCGGCGACGGCCCGTTCGCGGTCGGTGCGCGGCGGCTTGCCCGTCGAGCGCGAGAGGAAGTCGGGCCGCGGCAGCGACTGGATGTCCAGCTTGCCGTTCACCGTCAGCGGCCACTCGTCCACGGGGGTGACCGCGGCAGGCACCATGTGGGCCGGAAGCTGTTCGGCCAGTTGCCGTTCGACATCGGCGACCGCCGCATTGTCGACGCTGCGGACGTACGCGAGTAACTGCCCGTCCCGGACGATCGCCTTCGCGTCGGTGGCGCCGCACCGCCGCAGCACGGCCTCGATCTCGCCGAGTTCGATCCGGAAGCCGCGCAACTGGACCTGCTGGTCACCGCGTCGCAGGTACTCCAGGCCGTTGCGGGCCCGCCGCACGATGTCGCCGGACCGGTACATGCGAGCGCCCGGCGGACCGTACGGATCGGCGACGAACCGGACGGCGGTGAGCCCCGGCCGCCCGAGGTAACCGCGCGCCACCTGGGCGCCCGCCACGTACACCTCGCCCGTCGCCCACAGTGGCGCCTGACGCAGCCGCCCATCCAGGACGTGGGCGCCGACGCCGGACAGGCCGTCGCCGATGCCGCTGCCCACCGTGGCTTCCGTCACCACGTTCCGGCCCAGTGGCCGAAACGTCACGTGCACAGTGGTTTCGGTGATGCCGTACATGTTCACCAGCCGCGGCGCGTCGTCGTCGTGCCGGTCGAACCAGTCGCCGAGCCGAGACGGTGTCAGCGCCTCGCCGCCGAAGACGACATACCGCAGCGCCAGCGGGCGATCCGGCGGCGCGGCACGGTCGGCCTCGTCGAGTAGCGCGAATGCCGAAGGCGTCTGGCTCAATACCGTGACCCGCTCGCGAAACAGCAAGTCGCGGAACAGGTCCGGCGATCGAGATGTCGTATGGTCGACGATGACGGCCGTTCCGCCCGACACCAGGGCGCCCCACAGCTCCCACACGGCGAAGTCGAAGGCGAAGGAGTGGAACACGGTCCACACGTCGGTCGCGCGGAAGTCGAAGTGCGACAGGCCCTTCGTCAAGAGATGCACGAGGTTGCCGTGTGTAATCGCGACACCCTTCGGCGTGCCGGTCGAGCCGGAGGTGTAGATCACGTACGCGAGATCGCCTGATCGCACCCCTGGCACACCGCCATGCGTCTCGGCGACCGCACTCAGCCTGTTCCGCAACCTCATGTCGGATGCCGCGGTGGTCGAGTCACCTCCTGCGAGTCCACCTGTCGCCGTGGCGGTGGCACCTCCATCCGGCTCGATCAGCACCGATGTGCCGGCCGGTAACGTCGCGGAGAACTCGGCACCGGTCAGCACGCAGTCCGGCGCGGCGTCGGCCAGCAGGTCCTCGAGCCGCTTGCGTGGATACGAAGGATCGAGCGGCAGATATGCCGCGCCCGAACGCAATACGCCCAGCAAGGCGATCGGTACCTGTGCGGAGCGCTCGAGCAGAACGGCGACCAGCGATCCCGGCCCGATGCCGCGTGCCAGCAGCCGCTGCGCCAGCGTATCCGCGCGGTGCGACAACTCGGCATAGGTGAGCGTCTCGTCCCCGGCGCGTACGGCCACCGCGTCGGACGAGGCGAGCACCCGGGCGTCCACCAGATCCACCAATGTCTCCGCGACGGTCCGGCGCGCACCGTCGCTCCCCGGTAGACCGGCTTCCCGCACCCGCTGCTTCGACGCCGGACCACACTCAGCCGTCACGTCCACCCACACTCCTGATGATCTGCGGCCTTACCTCGAAGCGACCGACCAGCCCTGGCGACAGCCTGAACGGCTGTCCAGATCAGAACATCGGTGTCGGATCGGTCGATGTTAGGCATTTCGCCACTAATCTCGATGAGTGGGACGCGGACGTGGAAGGGATGGCCGGTGACCGGAACCGACGAGGCGATGACGGCGTGGCGAGTACTGCGGCCGGGTCCGATCGGGGGGGCGTCCCATGGACCAGGTGCGGGCGCCCGTCCGGGCCCCGGGGCCGGGCGAGCTCCTGGTGCGGGTGCTGGCGTGCGGGGTGTGCCGCACGGATCTGCATGTGGCGGAGGGGGATCTGCCCGTGCACCGGGCGGGTGTGGTGCCCGGCCACGAGGTGGTCGGCGAGGTGGTGGCGCTCGGCGCCGGGGTGGGTGAGTGGTTCGCGCGCGGCGATCGGGTCGGCATCGCGTGGCTGCGGCACACCTGCGGGACGTGCAAATTCTGCCGGCGCGGCGCGGAGAATCTGTGCCCCGAATCCCGCTACACCGGCTGGGACGCGGACGGCGGTTACGCCGAATACACCACTGTGCCGGTCGATTACGCGCACCCGCTGCCGCGCGGGTACGCCGACGCCGAACTGGCGCCGCTGCTGTGCGCGGGCATCATCGGCTATCGGGCGCTCCAGCGGGCGGCGCTGCCGCTGGGCGGCCGGCTGGGCATCTACGGTTTCGGCGGCAGCGCGCACTTGGCCGCGCAGGTCGCGCTGGCCCGCGGCGCCGAGGTGCACGTGATGACCCGCGACGCGAAGTCCCGCGAACTCGCCCGGGAACTGGGCGTGGCCTCGGTACAGGGCGCGGACGATCCGCCGCCGGTGGCGCTGGACGCGGCGATCCTGTTCGCACCGGTCGGCGACCTGGTGCTCCCGGCGCTGGCGGCGCTCGACCGCGGCGGCGTGCTGGCCGTCGCCGGCATCCATCTGACCGACATCCCGGTGCTGAACTACCAGCGTCATCTGTTCCAGGAGCGCGAGATCCGCTCGGTCACCGCGAACACCCGTGCGGATGCCCGCGAATTCCTGGCTTTCGCCGCCGAACATCATCTCGACGTCACCGTGCACCCGTATCCGCTGGCCGGCGCGGACCGGGCGCTGACCGATCTGGCGCACGGAAAGTTTGCCGGTGCGGCCGTGCTGATCCCCTGACACGCCGTAGACACGCCGAGTTTTCCACTCCTAGTTTGCGATTCGCGTGTGTTCTGCCGGGTTCTGCTGCTTTGCTGAAAAGAAAGTGGCGATGGGAATCGGAGGACCGGCGGAAATGCATCGGGTAACACAGCAGCAACACGTCCGTGCCGCACGGCCGTGGCTGTGGACGGCACTGGCCGTGGCGGTGGTGACGGCGGCGGCGCTGTGGGTGACCAGGCCCGATCCCAAGGCCTGCCATACCGCGCCGCCCGCGGCCGCGCCGCCCGTGCGCCCGGCCACGACGCCCGGAACCGGTGTGCCCGAACCGATCCCGGCCCTCGAGCAGATCGACC
Organism: Nocardia wallacei; assembly: GCF_029868745.1. Lineage (GTDB taxonomy): Bacteria > Actinomycetota > Actinomycetes > Mycobacteriales > Mycobacteriaceae > Nocardia > Nocardia wallacei_B. The sequence continues at coordinate 3,431 of NZ_JARWOP010000144.1, forward strand.
CGCCGCAGCCGGTGGAGGCGCGCTACTACACCTTCCGGCAGGGTGTCGCCTGTTCTATCCCGGACCTGCCGGTGGACGGTTTCTACGTCGGGGTGCCGACCGCCGAGTACGCGGGCAGCGCGGCCTGCGGCACCCTGGTCCAGCTCGACGGGCCGCTCGGTTCGGTACGCGCCCAGATCGTCGACCGGTGCCCGGGTTGCGCGCCCGGCCACTACGACCTCAGCACCGCCGCCTTCACCCGGATCGCCGACCGGAGCACGGGAGTCGCGCAGATCCGGTTGCGCCGCATCCACAATCCGGTCCCCATCCCCGAACTGTTCTACCGGGTGCAGGACGGCTCCTCGGCGCACTGGCTCGGCCTGCTGGTCGCCAACAGCGGAAACCCATTGACGCGCGTGGAGATTCGGCCGGAGACAGGCGGTCCGGGCCGCGTGCTGATCCGCGGGGCGGACAACTACTGGTCTACCTCCGGCGCGGGTCCCGGCCCCTTCACGGCACTGGTGACCGACTCCGAAGGCCATCAGGCGCGGATTCCGGGCATCGCCGTCGCGCCGGGGGAGTTGCGCCGCACCGGAATCGGGCTCTACACCTTCCCCGGTCCGGCGGCGGCTGTCACCGCTGCCGCGCCCGCTCCGCCCGTCACCGTGCCCGCGGCCGTGTGCGCGTGATCCCGGCCCGTGGTCGGCGGTAACGGAACGTCGCCCGGGAATTGCTGCTGGGTAACGAAATTCGTCCGGGCGTGGTTGTGGCGCGGCAATTGGGTATCGCTATAACAGAATTCGTTGCCACCTATGGGAATGCTCTCTACCTTGGCTGACATGGCCAATGACAATCGTCAGTGACAACAGTCACACGGCCACTCACAACGGCGTGAGTAGGTGAGAACCATGGGCGACCCGAAGGTGTTGCTGTCCGGAAAGTGGCGTATCGCTTGGATATTCGCTGCCCTGCTACTGCTGATGGGCATCGCGTATCCGGCTCCACAGGCGAACGCGCAATGGTGCGCGGACGTGGACGTGGTGGTGGCCAGAGGCACCGGGGAACCGGGCTATCTCGGCACGGGCGTGGGCGATCCGCTCTACGACGCCCTGCTGAATCGGCTACCCGTCGGTCTGAGCGCCTACCCGGTGAACTACCCGGCGGACCTGACCGACGTGTTCTCGGTGGGCAAGGGCAGCGCGGATCTCGTTGCGCACCTGGCCTATCAGGCGGCGGCGTGTCCCGATCAGCGGTTCATTCTGGCGGGCTATTCGCAGGGTGCGGTCGTGGTGCACACGGCGCTGGGCACCGGGATCACCAACGGCATTCCGGGCGCGGTCCGGATGGACGGTGAGCTGGGCGCACGCGTGTCCTCGGTGCTGCTGTTCGGCGATCCGCTGCGGCTGATCGGCTGGAGCGTGCCGGAACCGTATCTGTGGCGTACGGCCGACTATTGCGCGGCGGGCGATCCGATCTGCGGCGGCGGCCTCGACCCGAACGCGCACACCGTGTACGGCGGTTTCGTCAGTGCGGCAGCGGATTTCGCGGCCGACCGGCTGTGACCCGTCAGCGTCGCTCGATCCGGCCCGACGGAGGGTCGACGGCCCCGCGAGTCCGCAGGTAGGACTCCAGGGCGTCGAGGTCCGTCGGGCCGACCGCCGCCCGGTCGCCCTCGGTGAACACGGTAAAGCCGTCGCCGCCGGCGGCGAGGAAGTTGTTGGTCGAGACCGGGTACACCGCAACGGGATTCAGCGGTTGCCCGCCGATGCGCACGGTGTCGGCGAGTACCTTGCGGCCGGTGGGCGCGGCATCGGAATACGCGTAGCTGATACCGGCCACGGACAGCACACCGGCCTTGCCCGCGCCGTCCCACTGCTGCTCCAGCAGCCGGAGAAGCTGCTGACCGGTCAGCACCACCGTCACGACCTGATTGCCGAACGGCTGCACGGTGTAGGCGTTCTCGTAGGTGATGGCGCCGTCGGACAGGTCCGCGCGCACGCCACCCGCGTTCATGAACGCGGCGACGGCCCGGTCGGGGGCCATGGCGGCGAGCATGGCGTCGGCGATCAGATCGCCGAGCGGTGAGTCACCCGCCGGTGCGGGTTCGTTCGGCAGGGGAGCGGTCGCGGTGCCGATCACGCGTTCGGCGCGCGGTTCCGCCTGGGCGGCATAGAAATCCACGGTGCGAGCGGTCGCCGGATCCGGTGGCACATCCCGGGTGACGACGCGATTCACCGCGCGCGCGTCGACGGTGCCGTCGTGGAATCGCAGCGCGACATCGGTGATCAGCCGTCCGTAGGAGGCGGCCTGGGTGACCACCTTGCCCGCGATGGTGCAGTTGTACGCCTGGTGGCTGTGCGCGGTCATGATCACCCGAACCGAGGGGTCGGTGCGCTCGGCCAGCGCGGTGACGTTCGGGGTGATGTCGGCGCATCCGTTGTAGTCGAGCGGCGCGCCGTGGGTGCGCTGCGATCCGCCGTCGTGCATGAGCGCCACCACGGTTTCCGCGCCGGCGGCCCGCAGTTGCGGGACGAACTTATTAACGGCGTCGGCCTCGTCGCCGAAGGTGTAGCCGCGGATTCCCTCGGGCATCACGATGTTCACGGTCTCGGGAGTGACGGTGCCGATCACGCCGATCTTGTGGCCGCCCACCTCGAGCATCGTCCAGGGCCGCAGGCCGGGCGGGAGCTGCCCGTTGCCGTCGGTGACATTGGCGGCCAGGTAGGGGAATCGGGCGCCGGTGAACGGCTCACCCGGCACGCAGCCGTCCCAGGCGCAGCCGCCCCGCTGCAGGCGCACCAGTTCCGGTACCCCGTCGTCGAATTCGTGATTGCCGACCGCGGAGGCCGCGGTGCCGATGCTGCCGAGGAAGCCGATGGTCGGCTCGTCGTGGAACAGCGCCGATACCAGCGGGCTGGCGCCGATATTGTCTCCGGCGGCGAGCACGGCGCTGTCCGGATATGCCGACTTCAGCCTGGCCAGGTGGGTCGCGAGATAGGCCGCGCCGCCGGCGGGGAAGGTGGCGATGTGCCCGTTGCTGCCGGACGGGGGTTGGAGATTGCCGTGCAGGTCATTGAGGCCGAACAGGTGTACCTCGCCGGGCTGCGGTGTCGGCAGGTCATCCGTCGACACCAGCAGCACCGCACCGGGTTTCGGCGCGGGTGGTGCGGACCGATCACCGCATCCGGCCGACGCGAGCAGTACGAGGGCGGTCGCCAGCACCCCACCGATTCGATGACGAGCCTTCATAGGAAACGACTTTCGCAGAAGCCGCTGGCGTGTGCGCGACGAGCAGGTGAATTCTCGTCGGTTGCCCCTCTCGGGCCGGGTGTCGCCCTATCCGCCGATCAGCTGTGACACCGTCACGAAGCGGTACCCGCGGGCGCGGAGGCCGTCGACGATGGGGGCGACCGCGGCGCGTGAATCGGCCTGGTACATGGCGTGCAGGAGGATGATCGAGCCGGGTCGGACCGCATCGAGGGTATCGCCGACGATTCGTCCGGTCTCGGCGTCGCCGTGGGAATCCGGCTCGACGTCCCACATCACCGTCGTGCGATCGTGATCCGACAGGTACGTCGGCAGCGCGAACAGCTTCTTCCCGTACGGCGGGCGGAAGGTGATCGGGCCGTGGTACCCGGTCCGACGGATCTCGGCATCGGTCCGCTCGACCTCGTCGCGCACGGTCCCCGGGGTGACGAGGACGAACCGCCGATGGCTGTAGCTGTGGTTGCCGATCTCGTGCCCCGCCGCGGCGATGGCGGCGCCGTCCCCGGGGCGGGCCGCGAGATCACGTCCGACGAGGTAGAAGGTCGCCGGAACCGCCAGTGCGCCGAGCGTCGCCAGGATCTCCGGCGTGCGCTCGGTCGGTCCGTCGTCGAAGGTCAGCGCAACCACCTTGTCGGCCGTATCAATCCGATGCACCAGCCGTCCCGCCACCTGATAGGTGCGAGAGTTCATCAGCACGTAGAGTCCGGCGCAGGCCGCCACCACGACGACCAGGCCGAGCGCGACGGGGATGAGCAACCTGCGTTTCACCCGGTGCAAACTAGCACGCGGCCAGGTTCGGTCAGCTGCGGCGAGCGTGCCGCAAGGCCGGATTGCCCGGCGAAATCACCAGTGCAGGCCGGGGATTCCGTTCGCGATGCGGGCGGCGGGACCGGGCAGGCTCATCAGCGGTTGGAAGATCGGAGCCAGGGCGAGTAGCGGGCCGCCGGCGGGTTCGGCGTTCCGCGCGGGTGCGGTCTCGCGCGGGGTGTCCGAGGGGGTGGCGGACACCACTGCGCCTGCGCGCGTTGAGCTTTGCGAGTCGGCTGCCGTGCTGGGGATCTCCGCACTGCCGATGCTCGCTGCCTGGCGGGTGGGCGTCGAATCGCCGAGCATGTGGAAGCTGCGGTGCAGGATTGCCTTCTTGACCGAGGGCAGCACCGTGTCGACCAATTGCGCGAAGGTGCCGATCGGGGTGTCGATGCGGGTCGGGCGCTGTTCCAGGGCGCGGACCACGATCGCGGCCGCCTGTTCGGGAGTGTGGACCGGAAGAGAGCGGTACAGCTCGGTGGGGGCGATCATCGGCGTGCGCACCAGCGGCATCCGGACCGAGGTGAAAGTGATTCCGGCATCGGCGTTTTCGACCGCGGCGATCTCGCTGAAGGTATCCAGCGCCGACTTGCTGGCGACGTAGGCCGCGAACCGCGGCAGCTTGGTCTGCACGGCGATCGAGGAGATGTTCACGAAATGCCCGAAGCGGCGTTCCCGCATCGACGGCAGCAGCGCCAGGATCAGCCGTACCGCGCCGAAGTAGTTCACCGCCATGGTCCGTTCGAAATCGTGCATCCGGTCGGTGGATTCGAGGACCGAGCGGCGGATGGAGCGACCGGCGTTGTTGATGGCGTAGTCGACGTGATCGTGGTCGGCCAGCACCTGCTTGACCAGTAGCTCGACCGCCTTCTCGTCGGTGATGTCGCACGAGTACGCCTGCGCCGCACCGCTTTCCGCGCGCACCGCGGCGGCCGCGGATTCCAGTTCGTCCGGATTGCGGGCGACCATCAGCGCCGTGGCGCCGCGCCGGGCGACGGCGTGCGCGGTGGCCAGGCCGATACCGGAGGATGCGCCGGTGATGAGCACGACCCGGCCCCGCAGCGGGTCGCCGGTGCGGCGGGCGCGGTCGGGATCCAGATGTGCGCGCCAGTATTCCCAGAGCTTGTCGGCATAGGAGTCGAACGCGGGCACCGGCAGGCCGCGCAGCCGGGCGCGGGTGGAGTCGGAGACGAATTCGGACTCGAACGACACGTGCGGCGCGACTTCGGCGGGAATTCCCCACTGCTGCAACAACAAATCTCGAACCTGCGTGACGCCGGGCAACTGCGCCAGCGCCCGCAGCGCGGACTGGCTGCCCGGCACTGTGCCCAGCCCGGTCGGCGCCCCGGCGGCGCGGGCCAGCGCCGCGTAGACATCGCCGAACGGCTGCGGGTCCGGGTTGACCAGGTGGAAGGTGCGCCGGAGCAGCCCGGGGCGGGTGATCAGCCGGACCATGGCCGTCGCGACATAGTCGACCGGAACGATATTGGTGGCGCCCAGATCGGGCAGCGGGACCGGCAGGCCCGACGGCAGTCCCGCCAGGCGGGCGATGGCCGGGAAGAAGTAGTAGGGACCGTCGATCTTGTCCATCTCGCCGGTCCGGGAATCGCCGACGATGATCGACGGACGGTAGACCCGCCAGCGCAAACCCTTGGCCTCGCGCACCAGCTTCTCGGCCGCGAACTTCGTGCGATGGTACGGCGACGGCAGCTGCTGGCCGAGGTCGAAATCGTCCTCGAAGAACTTGCCGCGATGGTCACCGGCCACGGCGACCGACGACACGTGGTGCAGGACGGCGTCGAGTTCGGTCGCGAGGGCGATGACCGAGCGGGTGCCGGTGACATTCGCGGCGTAGGCGGTTTCCTCGTCGGCGGTCATGTCGTAGACCGCACCGAGGTGCACGATGTGCTCCACGCGCGGCGGAATATCCTGCAGGCCAAGGTTTTCCGAAGTCAGATCACCGATCAGCGGGAAGACGCGGTGCTGCGCGTCCCAGCTGTCGGCCAGCTCGGCGAGCTTGGCGACCGAGGCCTCGCGGACGAGCACGTGGACCACCGCGTCGTGATCGTGCTCGAGCAGGCCCTGCACCACGCGCCGTCCCAGGAATCCGGTGCCGCCGGTAACGAGATAGGAGACCATCGTCCCTCCTTGCCTGTCGAACTCGTTGTCGCGCAACAGCTTCCGCCGATGCGCAGCAATGTTCGCCCGACATGCATCGGTGGATGCGGACGCGGAATGATGCAGCCGCTAGCAGAGGCAGGGGCTGGATAGAAACACCTTCGTGTCTAACTGGTCAGTAACTTTAACGGTGGCGGGCGGGTGCTCGCAACCCGACGGCGCCTCTCGCGGTGTGGGTCTTGTCACCACGTGAGACGCCGTTCGGTATGTGTGTCAATGGATTTGATGTAACCGCGAGAACCAGGTGGCTACCCCTCGGCAATCATCGGTTCGGCGGAGATCAGCCCTGCTGACGGACCGGGAATTCCTCTGCCAGTTCCTGGAACAGAGCGGTGTTGAACGCGAAGGCGCGCTGGCATTCACCGAGGACACGCTGCTTCTCGAGATCGTCGACGGCCAGCTGGTCCAGCAGGACGCGGTACTCCCGCTTGAACGCGGCCGGGTTGGGAATCTTGTCGAAGACGTAGAACCGCACGCCGTCACCACGTTTGGGCAAATGCCACAGCTTCTCGGCGGTGCCGCGGATGACCTGCCCGCCGGACAGGTCGCCGAGGTAGCGCGTGTAGTGGTGGGCGACGTAACCGGCCGGCCAGGTGCGCGCGCAGTCCTCGATGCGGGCGGCGTAGTCGGCGGTGGCGGGCAGCGGATCGAGGTCGCCGCGCCAGTTCTCGCCGCCGAGATGGGCGAGATCGGCCTCGAGGTGCGCCAGCCGCGCCAATTCGGGACGGACGAACGGACCGGCCACCGGATCATCGGCGAGGTCTCCCCAGTGCGCCTCCAACGCGCGGTACACATGCCACAGCTGGCCGGTATAGCGGTAGAACGCCGCCACGCCGAGGGCACCGCCGAGCATGTCGCTCATGAACGTGGAGTTCTCCGCGTCCGCGTGCTGCCGCTCGGTAGCGGTGCGGATCTGCGTCGAGAACGGCACGGTCTCCGACGATGGTGAAGTCTTCGGCATGGATCCTGCTTCCTCACCCGACCCCGGGATCACAACTATGGGTTACCTAACTTTTCTATCTAGACCATACCCGGGCGCTGGACCACACGAATCAAACTTTCGGACGAAAGCCGGTCAGCGGGCGAGGAGGGTTTGGTGGGTTGCGCGGGAGAGTTTTTCGGGATTGCGGACGGAGTAGAGGCCGGTGATGCGGGTGTCGTCGACGCGGACCGTCATGATGGTGTCGACCTCGCCGTCGAGGCGGAGGATGAGTGCCGGGTAGCCGTTGATCTGCGCCGGTTCCACCGTCATCTCGTGGCCGATGCGGGGGAGGCCGCTCGCGAGCAGGGCGGCCACGGAGTCGGCGCCGACGATGGGTTGCAGGGCGGCCTGTTTGATGCCGCCGCCGTCGCCCAGGAACACGACATCGGGGGCGAGTTGATCGAGTAGGCCCTGGATGTCGCCGGTTTCGATGGCGCGCTGGAATGCCTCGATCGCCTGGCGGGTGTCGGCGGGGGAGATCACCCCGCGCGGGCGGCGGGCGGCGACGTGTGCCCGGGCGCGGTGGGCGATCTGGCGAACGGCGGCCGGGGTCTTGTCGACGGCCTCGGCGATCTCGTCGTAGCCGAGGTCGAACACCTCCCGCAGCACGAAGACCGCGCGCTCGGTCGGCGCGAGGGTCTCGAGCACCAGCAGCATCGCCATCGACACGTGCTCGGCGAGTTCCACGTCCTCGGCGACATCGGGCGCGGTCAGCAGCGGCTCGGGTAGCCACGGGCCGACGTAGGACTCCTTGCGGCGCCCGAGCGAGCGCAGTCGCATGAGTGCCTGGCGCGTGGTGATGCGCACCAGGTAGGCGCGCTGATCCTGCACCGTGGCCAGGTCCACGGCCACCCATTTCATCCAGGTCTCCTGCAGGACGTCCTCGGCGTCGGCGGCCGAGCCGAGCATCTCGTAGGCGACGGTGAACAGCAGGTTCCGGTGGGTGACGAAGACGCCGGTGGCGTCGGCGGTGGGCTTGCTCATGGGTGGCTCCGGTCTGCTCGCTGTTCGACTCTCGCCCACACGATGCCGAGGCGTGCCCGTTTGTGACAGCCATGGGCGGTGGCATAGGTCACATCGTCGCGCTGTCACGGAGATCGGCGCACCGGCATCTTGTGGTCGTTCGATCAACGACACAGTGAGGACGACATCATGGAACCCCGTTTCAACATGTTCGACAGTGAACTCGGCGCGAAGTTCGCCAAGCGATTCGGCAATGCCAGCCTGGTGGTCGTGCAGTCGGACCTGCCGAAGGCCACGCAGGACCTGATGATGTTGCGCGTCAGCCAGATCAACGGCTGCGCGTATTGCACCGACATGCACAGCAAGGACCTGGCGCATGCCGGCGAGTCGGTCGCTCGCATCAACCTGGTCGCCGCCTGGCGCGAGTCCACCGTCTACACCGAGCCCGAACGGGCCGCGCTCGCGCTCGCCGAGGAGGGCACCCGGATCGCCGACGCCCACACCGGCGTGTCCGACGAAACCTGGGCCGCCGTCCGCAAGCACTACGACGACGACCAGATTGCCGCCCTTGTCGCCTTGGTCGCCCAGATCAACGCGGCCAATCGGCTGGGGGTGATCGTCCGCCAGCAAGGTGGGTCGTACGAGCCCGCGCCGAACTGAAGTCCGGGGGTGCCCGGTTCACTTCGAGGCGCGGCTGGTGAAGGAAAGCATCCGGTTCAGTCTCACAGCGCGACGTCGGCAGTTTCCACACGCCGGCACCCCCGCCTGCTCGGTGCCTTTCTCGATCACGTCACCGAGTCCGATTTCTGTTTTGACCAGCCATCGCGGTAAACGCACCACGAAGAGAGGTCCGCGCTTGTGTCGTTGTCTCGCAATCGGATTCGGCATGTTACTCGGGGCTCGTTCCCACACCGTTTATCTGCTTCTGATGGTCCCATTTCTTACCGTCGAACACCGACCACCACAATGCCTGATCGCCCAGCATTCCTTTCCATACCGCGAAAAGCGAGTCATCGAAATTCGCGAGGCCGGGACCGATGCTCGAGGCGACGCCCTCGATACGTTGCTGAGGCGCCCAACCGCGGCCGTCGAACGAAGACCACCAGATGCCCTGGTCGCCCGCTTGCCCCTTCCATGCCGCGTATAGCTTTCCGTCGAAACTCGCCAGCGAGGGGCCGATGCTGGAAGCCACCCCTGGGATGTTTTGCTGAGCTGCCCACGACACCCCGTCGGACGAAGACCACCAAAGCCGCTCGTCGCCCTCGACGCCCTTCCACGCGGCGTAGAGCCGTCCATCGAACTCGGCCAGCGCGGGCCCGATGCTGGAGCCGACCCACGGAATGGCTTGCTGCGGTTCCCATTCCTGCCCGAACCAGGATGACCACCAAATCCGGTCGTCGCCGTCGACGCCTTTCCACGCGGCGTACAGTCGTCCGTCGAACTCGGCCAGCGCAGGTCCGATGCTGGAGCCCGCGCCCGGTACGGCGCGCTGGGGAGCCCACGAGGAACCGTCGTACGAGGACCACCACAGCCGCTGGTCACCGGTCACGCCTCGCCAAGCCGCGTACAACTTGCCCCCGACGCTCGCCAGCGACGGCCCGATACAGGACCCCACATCATCGATGTGGCGCTGGGCGGCCCAATTGCTGCCGTCGCAGGTGGACCACCACAATCCTTGATCGCCGGTGATGCCTTTCCACGCGGCGTACAGCTGGCGGTTCACGGCCGACAACCCGGGCGCCCGACCGTCGATGGAGGCTATCGTCAGGGCCGCCCCGGGGTACGCGCCGCCGCCGGCGAGAGCACATTCTCCACTGGGAGAGAGAGGATCATCGAACCATTCGGTGACGTGAAACGTGGTCCCGCTGCCCAGTCCGAGGTCAGGACCCGACCATTCGTAGAGCGTCCCGTTCTCACACCCCTGGTAGTCCGCCCAGACCGCAAACTTCGTCGAGTGAACCCATTCGAAATCGTACTGCCACGCCATTCCGTGCCGCGTGCAGGTATCGAACCATTCCCAGGGCCACCCCCCTGGACACCAATATTTATGATCATGTGGAACGAGCCTTCCCATGGTGCACTCCCTGTCCCCGCCGACTTTGCTATATAGATACGCCGTCTCACTGCACCATGCCGCTTACCCGGCTTCTAGAGCAGAAGGCCCCTGACTATGGTCTGTTTTCGCCCGACAGAGTAATTCAGGGCGGGACGGCCCCTGTTTCGAGCGTCGATGTGGAAAGGGCGTGAGTGCGCGCGGATTTCGACGCTACTTGCCGTGCGCGTTGTTCGTGGGCGCGAATTCGACACCACTGTAGGGGTGAGGGTGTCCGGCCTGTCGATCCAGGCCATCGAACCATCCCTACAAGGATGTCCCCAACCAGGATGCGAATCCGAGCAGGCTGTCCTGCTGCCGTCGCTGGGCCGAAGCGATGCCGTGCAGTGTCTCCCGGACCGACGGATGCAGCCGGATTTGCTGCGGCGCGGCGATGCGGGCCTTGTTCAGCGCGATCAGGGCCTTGTCCGGTTTACCGGCCATCAGCCATGCACGGGCATTGTCCTGCCAGTGGTGCCCGGCACGCGGCGCGGCCATATCGGCAGGCAACCGCAATGTCGCGCCGTAGGTGGCCGCCTTGCCCGGATCTCCTGCCTCGAGTTCGACCGCGCAGGCGTGTATCTCGACGTTTCCGGGCCCGAAATCGGTTGTGTAGAGGTCGCTTTCACGACTCATCGGCTTCGCGATCCGGCGAGCCGCGGCGATGTGGTCCTGCGCGACGTCCAGTCGTCGGCCGCGGGCCGCGACGATCGCGCCGCGCAGATGGCCGTAACCGCGGAGCACGCGCTCGTTCTCGGTTTCCCCGGGCACCAGGCTCAGTCCCCGGTCGATCAGCGAGATCGCGACGTCGGTCGATCCGTGCGACATCAGCAATCTGGACCGCTTCATCAGGCTTCGCACCGCGTAGCCGGGATCATCGGTCTGCGCGGCGGCCCAATCCAGCCGATCGAGTACCAACGCAGTCAGCGAGGAGTAGCCCAGCCGGCAGCACGCGCATTCGGCGGCAATATAAGCGCCGCAAAGCATTTCATACGCCCGAACACGTGCCGGACCGGACGAGGTCTGGATGGCACCGTGCAGCTGCCGGATCAACGTGGGCAGCATTGCCAGTGCGCGCCGAGTCTTGTCGCCGCGCAGAGCCGCTTCCACGACGGAAAGCTGACTCGCAGACTGCGTTTCCGACGGTGCCTCGAGCGGCTGCACATACGTGCCTTCGGCCATGACCGCGCGCAGCTCGCCCAACCCTTCGAGCGGCCCGTCTTCTTCGAGCGACTCGACATACGGCGTGCCCTGCAACCGATCCGGGTCCACCCCGAGCGCCTTCGACACAGCCGCGACAAAGCCCGGCGACGCGACCTCCCGCCCCTGCTCGACCGCCTTGACCATGCTCAGGCTGTACCGAGCGCGACCGGCCAACTGCACCTGGCTCAAACCCGCGATCTTTCGTTCCGAGGCAATGGCCTGCCCCACATGCCGGCCCATAGGTCGAGGGTAGACCCGGTATCGCACGGTCATTGGAGGATGTTGCGCTCTGTTTCTGAGCGGTCTCCCGGCGCTGACCGCGGCGATTGTTGGTGGAGCCCATCGCAGCTGTGAAAGGGGACTGGCCGGATTTGCTTCGCCGTCCGGGGCGCCGCAGACATAGATTGCTGTGTTCCCGCGTAGGAGCTGTTGCCGAAGTCCATCGGCGACCGTGACCCTCGAGTTCCACACGCCGAGCGGGATCAGCCGTAGCGTGGCCGTATGAGTGTTGTTGGCGGGCGGGTGAAGAATGCTCGTAAGCGTGCCGGGATGACACAACGTGAATTGGCGGGGGCTGCGGGGGTCTCGTTGTCTCAGTTGCGCAAGATCGAGCAGGGAGACTACGAGCCGCGTCTGGAGACGCTGCGGGCGTTCGCCGTGGCGATGCACTTGCGGACCTCTGCGCTGCAGGTAAAGCCCGATTACGAGCAGCCCGACAGTGGTACCGAGGAGCAGTGGCGGCCTGTTTTGCGCGCGCTGTTCGGTAACAGCCCACAGCCGGATGAACCTGCCACTGTCGACGGCGTGCAGGCGATGCTTCGCACGGTGCAAGCGATGATCGGTGCCGACCGGTATCAGGAAGTAACGGTATTGCTGCCCAGCTTGATTCGCGATGTGGACAGCCTCGAGGACGGACGCGCGTTTCGTTTCAAGGTGCTGAATGTCGCGGCGTCGCTGCTCGCGCAGACTCGGCAATTCGAGGCGGCCGACATGGTGCTCAGCCGTGCGGTCGACGTCGCGGAGACTCATCTGGAAGCGGCTACGGCCGTGGACACGTTGCTGTGGTCGCTGCTGCGGCAGGGCCGGTTGGATGATGCTCGGTCGATGGCGGTCCGCTGGGCAGATGACATCGAACCGCGGTTCTCGCGCGCCAGCTTGCAGACGGTGGCGATGTGGGGGCGGCTGTGGTTGAAGATCGCGAATGCGGCCGTGCGCGACAATCAGCCGAGCGAAGTCGAGGATGCCTTGGCTTTGGCGCGGGCGGCGGCCGCTCGGATCGGGCACGACGTCTATGTCGACCGGCTGCTGGGTCGCACGTTCGGGCCGCTCGAGGTCTCGTACATCGCTGCCGAGTCGTTCGTCATCTCCCACGAGCCGGAGAAGACGCTCGCGATCGCGTCCAACGTGCCGGCCCCGCCGATCGAACCCGCGGGTGCCAGCCGGATGCGCCACAAGCTCGATGTGGCCAATGCGCATACTCAGATGGGCAGGTTCGGCGAGGCCCTCGAGTCGTTCCGGACTGTGCAGCGGACAGCGCCGGAATGGCTTGTGCAGCAACGTTATGCGCGTGACATCCTCGGCGAGGTAGTACGCAAACGGCGCACCCTCACGCCTGATATGCGAGAGCTGGCTGACGCCGTTCAGCTCGATTACTGAGCCGCGAGAAACGTCCCACGAATGGCACTTCCGGCCTTCCGGGGTCGGAAGTGTCATTGTTTGTGCTGTTCGTGGCTGTGACTCTCTATTCGGCCCCATCGCCGGGTGGTAGCCGACTCCTTGGCTTCGCGGCTCTCTGGCGGTGGGCGCTTCCAATCGATGGCGGAGCGGGAGGCGGGCGGGTATGAGGGCAGTTTCGACAACGCTGAGCGGCACGGGATGGCTCTTGCTGCTTCTGATTTCGGCGTTGGTCGTGTTGACTGTGGCGTTGATCCGGTTACCGCTGCGTGGTGAGCGCCGGAGTGATCGCTCGTGAAGCTCGGCAGGCCTGTCGCATTGGGTTGGGTGCACCCGGAATCGGTTGCGCTGGAATGGGATATGGCGCAGGTGCGGCGGCTGGCGCAGCGGTTGGGCTACAGCTTGGTGTGGGCGCCGGAAGATAGTCGCATTCCTCTCGTCGACCAGGTGCGGGCGGCTGGTGCGGAGGTTGTGATCGCCCCGGCCGCAGTGCATTTCGATGTCATGACCTTGAATGCGGTGATGTGTGTGGCCGACATCGAAACGGTGTGTCCGAGACTGAGTTTCGCTCGGTGGGTGGTGAAACAGTCTCCCGATCGGACGATTCGGTGAGCTGGCGAGTTACCGGGCTTCAGTCGGCGGCGGCGAGGGCTGCGGTGTATTGGGCGTCGGTGACGGGCTCGAGCCAGGTGGTGCCGTCGCCCACGACCAGGGCGAGGTGGGCCATGAGGGTGGTGTCGGTGGCACCGTGCCAGTGTTCTTCGCCGGGCGGGCACGTGATGGTTTGCCCGGCGGTGATGCGCAGGGTCCGGCCGTCGCGGGTGCCGACCAGGCCGACGCCGTCGGTGACGTGCAAGGTTTGGCCCAAGGCGTGGGAGTGCCAGTTGGTGCGCGCGCCGGGCGTGAAGCGGACCAGGGCGGCGGCCAGGCGGGCGGGTTCGGTGGGGGTCTGGATCATGTTCAAATAGACGTCACCGGTGAAGCGTTCGGCGGGGGCCTTGGCGGTGGGGGTGCTGGCGATCCTTTCCATACGACTCCTTTCGCCCAGGTTGGGGGCTGCGTGGTGAGGGGCGGACGCGATCAGACTGTGAGCAGGACCTTCGTCGCGCGGCGCTGGTCCATCGCGCGGTAGCCGTCGGCGGCTTCGTCGAGCGGCAAGGTCAGGTCGAAGACGTCGCCGGGGTCGATCACTCCGCGCATGATGAGGTCGATCAGGTCGGGCAGGAAGCGGCGCACCGGGGCGGGACCGCCGTGCAGGTGCACCTCGGCAAAGAACAGCTCCATCCCGTCCAACTGCACGTCGTGGGCCACACCGACGTAGCCGATGTGACCGCCGGGGCGGGCGGACCGGATGGCCTGCTCCATCGACTCCTGGGTACCGACTGCTTCGATGACCGAGTGCGCGCCCAGCCCGCCGGTGAGTTCCTTGATCCGAGCCACGCCCGCGTCACCGCGCTCCTCGACGATGTCGGTGGCGCCGAATTTCCTTGCCAGCGCTTGCCTTTCGGGATGCCGGCTCATGGCGATGATCCGCTCCGCGCCGAGCTGGGCGGCGGCCAGCACACCGAGCAACCCGACCGCGCCGTCACCCACGACAGCGACCGTCTTGCCCGGGCCGGCCTCGGCGGCCACCGCGGCGAACCATCCGGTGCCGAGCACGTCGGAGGCGGCCAGCAGGTGCCGTACCTGTTCCGGCGTCGGCTCACCGGGGACACGAACCAGGGTGCCGTCGGCCAGGGGAATGCGGGCACGCTCGGCCTGGGTGCCGATCGACCCCATCACCACGGCATGGACACACCGGGACTGATAGCCCGCGCGGCAGATCTCGCAGGTGTTGTCGGAGGCGAAGAACGATCCCACCACGAAATCGCCGACCCGCAACTCCCGCACCTCAGGGCCGATCTCCTCCACGACGCCCACGTATTCGTGGCCCATCGGGGCCGGTCCATTCAGGGCCTCGACCCCGCGGTACGGCCACAGATCCGACCCGCAGATACAGGTGGCGGTGACGCGGATGACCGCGTCGGTCGGCGCGACGATCCGGGGATCGTCCCGCTCCTCGACCCGCACGTCGCCGGGGGCGTACATGACGACTCCACGCATGATCGGCTCCTTGTCTGTCGGTTCGGTGCTACCCGGATCCATCTCGTGGTTCCCAGTCGGCCCTCGTTCAACCGATCGAGACGGGTCCTGTCGTGGGTGTACGGGCGTGACCGGCCGATCCTCCACCCGGGTCCCGAGCTTCCGGCCTGATACCGGCAGGGGCCTCCGCGCCCGAGGCGACGTGCCGACCCGAGCGAGCCTTTCTCGGCTCGGTTCCCCGAGTGGGGAAGTCCGGCGATGCCACTGCGCGGGTGGTGCGTCCTAACATACGGGGCAGTTCGATCGCGCAGCCCGAGTATCGGTCCGCCGGGCCGCGTCCCAGCCCCGGGGGCCGGCCCGCCGCCGCCGTGTAAAACGCAGACGCAGAAAAAGAATTGTGAGGGGAAAGCCGCGGGGGCCCCCCCAGAGATGGGACGGCGGTTT
>NZ_JARWOP010000145.1 GCF_029868745.1 Nocardia wallacei
GCGGGGCTGCCCAGCTTGGTATAGGCCGCCGCTAACTTTTCGGGCGGGTGGTTTTCTAACTCCCCGCTCATCCCTCTTCGCCGCGGGGGGCGGGTCGTGCGCCCCGGGGGTGACGCGAACCGCGTGAGATCCGTCCGATGACTGGAACCCCGACCGAGAGGACCAGATTTCCATGACCGTCGACAACGAGCTGTCCCGCGCCGAGACCAACCGCCGGACCGTGCTGGAGCTGTACCGCCGATTCAACGCCGGTGACCTGGACGGCGCCTTCGCTCTGGTGCACGAGGACTTCGTCACGCACAATCCGCGGGTGCCGCACGACCCGGCGGCGAGCACCGGCAAACAGGCCTTCCGAGACTTCTTCGGCACTCCGGCCGGGCGGGCGCTGGCCGCGGCGCGACAGGAGGTGATGCGCGTCGTCGCCGATGACGACCTGGTCGCCGTGCATATCCGGCTCACCGTGGGCGAGGCCGTCAACGCGGTGGTCGACCTGCTGCGGCTGCGCGACGGAGTGATCGTCGAGCACTGGGATGTGGTGCAGCCGGTGCCCGACCGGCTGCCACATCCGCACGGAATGCTCTGAGTGCCAAGGGCTTCCGGTGCGCCCGCTATGCCGGGTGCACCTCGGCGGCCCACGCCCCGGCGGCCGCGGTCGCACGGGCGTAGTCCGCGAAGTCCTTGGGTTTGCGGCCCAGGATGCGTTCCACGCCGTCGGTCGTGGCCGAGTTGCGGCCGTCCAGCACGGTGCCGAAGAGGTAGTCGAGGAGGCTGATCTCCTCGGCGGGCACCTCGTAGGTCGCCAGTGCCGCAACGAAATCGGTGCGGCTGATGGGGATGTAGGCGATCTCGCGACCGGACGCCCGGGCGATCTCGCCGACCGCCTCGGCGAAGGTGAGGGCCCGGGGTCCGGTGAGTTCGTACACGGCGCCGATGTGCCGGTCGTCGGTCAGCGCGGCGACCGCGGCCGCCGCGATGTCGTCCGCGTCGATGAACGGTTCGGGCACGTCACCGGCGGGCAGCGCCACCTCGCCCGACTGCACGAAATCGGCGAATCCGCCCTCGCTGAAGTTCTGCGCGAACCAACTGCACCGCAGGACGGTCGTTTCGAGGCCGGAGTCCCGCACGATCTGTTCGCACTCCGCGGCCTCCGGCTCGCCGCGCCCGGACAGCAGCACCAGCCGCCGGACGCCGTTGTCCCGGGCGGCGGCGGTCAGCGCGTTGATCGCCTCGGGGGCGCCGGGCGCGGCGAGATCCGGCTGGTAGGCGATGTAGACGGCCGACACACCGGCGAGCGCGGCGGACCAGGTGGTGCGGTCGTTCCAGTCGAAAGGCGGTTGCGCGGAACGGGATCCGAGCCGTACCGGAATCGAGCGCTCGCGCAGTTGCGCGGCCACCCGGCTGCCGGTCTTGCCGGTGCCGCCGAGAACGAGGACTGTGTTGTTCGAGTTCGTCATGTACCAAGTACATCGCCGATGGCGTGGACGCGACATGGCCGAGAAGCGCGGGAACATTCGCGAGCGTCTGCCGTATCGCGCCCACTGCGTGAGGGCTACTCGGCCGCATCGAACGATGTGAGAAATCACTACCCGGCAAACGCGTAGCGGGCCGCACCGTAAGGTCGAGTCATGGCCTCCGCGGAGTTGTCGAAACTGGTGCAGTCGGTCGTGGAGCCGTACCTGCTGGACGGCCCGCGCCGCTATACCCGCGAGGATGTCTCGCGGCAGTCGGGCGTGCCGCCGGAACTGACCCGCCGGCTGTGGATATCGCTCGGCTTCCCGGCCAATCCCGACGACGACGCGATCGAATACACCGACGCGGATGTCCAGGCGGTCAACAACTTTCAGGGCCTGGCGGCGCTGGCCTCGACCGATCTGCGGCAGCAGTCGGGGGCCGCGCGCACCCTGGGCCAGGCGATGGCGCGGCTGGCCGAATGGCAGGTCGACCTGGTGGCCGAGGAGATCGTGGACCGGATCCGGGCCATCACCGCCGCCGACCCCACCGCGGACGAGGTCACGGTCGCGCAGGAGGCGACCGAGGAGGTCGTGTCGAGCCTGCAGGAATTGCAGGCCTACGCGTGGCGCCGGCACCTGGCGGCCGCCCTCGCCCGCTCGCTCGACGGCGACGGCAGCGGCGGCGACACGCTGCGGGAGGTGGCCGTCGGTTTCGCCGACATGGTCGGTTACACCCGGCTGACCAGGCACCTCGACCCGGACGAGCTGACCCGGCTGCTGGAATCGTTCGAGACGATCACCACCGACGCGATCACCGCGCACGGCGGCTGGGTCATCAAGAACGTGGGCGACGAGGTGATGTTCGCCGCCGAGTCGGCGGTGGTGGCGGCCCGCATCGCGCTGGCCGTCCAGGACGCGACGCTGTCCGCCGGAACCACGCCGGAACTGCGGGTCGGTCTGGCCTACGGCGAAGTGCTGCAACGGTTCGGGGATCTGTACGGCTCGGTGGTCAACACCGCGGCCCGGCTGACCGGCGTGGCCCGGCCCGGCACGGTACTCATCGACGACGGCGCCGCCGCGCAGCTGGCCGGGGAGCGGGAATTCGCGCTGCGGCATCTGCGCAGTGTGCGAGTGCGTGGCTTCAATCGGCTGCGCTCGCACGTGCTGCGGCGGGCCTGATCCCAGCGGCGTTCGCTGAAAGTGCCCGGGAATTAGGAGCGGGCCTCGGCGAAGGGGGGGAGTTAGCCGAGGCCCGCGTAGGGTCGGCCCGGGGGGGAGGGGCCGACGTGAACGATCCTACGCGACGATCCCCGATTGTGTGTGTATGAGGGCTGCCACTTTCGGAAAGTTTTTCGGAGGTACTCGGATGGGGTAGTCCGACGTGGTGTGCGGGGGTCGGCATCGTGGTACCTCGGTGGACTCGAACCCGTTGGGCGGCAATCGGTTACGTGGCCCTCGAGGCGGCCGTCGAAGCAGCGATCGAGGGGCCCCGAGCGCCCGTTTTCACCCCTCTGTACGTCCGATAAGGGGGCGACGTTCCGGATTGCGTGGATTCGCGGCGTGTCGATCGGGAGACCCACGATCGAGGCGAGTACCGGGAGGCGCTCCGGAACGAGTAGCGCACTACTCGCGATCCGTTCCGCGCGCTGGGCGACGATCGTATCGGCCGCATCCCGCCGGCACCCCCGAGCACCGCCGGATCCCGGGATGCGGCCTCCTGCTGTCCGCGTCGTGCCAGGTAGGAAGTGGTGCGGCGGGGACGGCCTTAATCGAATGAACTTGTCGGTGCCGTGGGCAATACTGGGCAGCAGTGTCGATCAGGTCACTGCACAATCCATTACGAACGGCAGGAGCATCATGCCCGACGCCATCATCGCCGAGGGTCTGGTCAAGACATATGGGCGGCTGACCGCCCTCGACGGACTCGACCTCACGGTACCCGAGGGTACGGTCACCGCTCTGCTGGGTCCCAACGGCGCCGGCAAGACGACGACCGTCCGGGTACTCACCACCTTGCTCATCCCCGACGCCGGGCGCGCCACCGTGGCCGGTATCGACGTACTGCGCGCGCCGCAGCGGCTGCGCGCGCACATCGGCGCCTCCGGCCAATACGCGGCGGTCGACGAATACCTCACCGGCTTCGAGAATCTGGAGATGGTCGGGCGGCTGTACCACATGGGCGTGCAGCGCAGTAAGGACCGCGCCCGCGAACTGCTCGAGCGGTTCCGGCTCAGCGACGCCGCCGACCGGCCCGTGAAGGGCTACTCCGGCGGCATGCGCCGCCGCCTGGACTTGGCGGGTGCGCTGGTCGCCAATCCTCCCGTCCTGTTCCTGGACGAGCCGACCACGGGCCTGGACCCGCGGGCCCGTCTCGACCTCTGGGATGTCATCGAGGAACTGGTGGCCGGCGGCACCACGCTGCTGCTGACCACGCAGTACATGGAGGAGGCCGACCGATTGGCCGATGCCATCGCGGTCATCGACCGCGGCAAGGTCATCGCCCGCGGCACCGCCGACGAACTCAAGACCATGGTCGGCGGCGACCGCATCGAACTGACCGTCGACCACGCCGACAGCCTCGCGGTCGCACAACAGGCCCTGTCCGCGCTCGCGGTCGGGGAGATCCATCTCGAGCCCGGGCTACGACGCATCACGGTGCCCGTCAGCGAGGGATCGCAGGCCCTGGTCGATGCCATCGGGCGGCTGGCCGAGCACAAGGTCCAGATTCACGACGTCGGGCTGCGGCGCCCCTCGCTCGACGATGTGTTCCTCACTCTCACCGGCCACGAGGCGGAAGAAATGATCAGCGAGAACGGCCACGCCGACGGTAAGGGCGCCGCCGAGCGAGTCGACGCGACGAAAGGACAGCAGAGATGAGCACGGCCGTAGCCATCGCCGATCAGCCGACGTTCGGCACACGCATGTCGATGGTGGTCAGCGACAGCCTGACGATCACCAAGCGCAATGTCATCAAGATCAGGCGAGTACCCGACGTCCTGATCTTCTCGACGCTGTCGCCGATCATGTTCGTGCTGCTGTTCGCCTACATTTTCGGCACGGCGATCGAGGTGCCGGGGTTGTCGGGCGGGTATCGGGAGTTCCTGATCGCGGGCATCTTCGCGCAGACCTCGGTCTTCGGCGCGACGTTCACCGGCCTGAGCCTGGCCGAGGATATGCAGAAGGGGATCATCGACCGGTTCCGGTCGCTGCCGATGGCCTCGGTGGCCGTGCTGATCGGCCGCACCGCCGCCGATGTCGTGATCAATGTGGTGAGCCTGGTCGTGATGTCGCTGACCGGCCTCATCGTCGGCTGGCGGATCCGCGGGTCGCTGTTGGACGCGGTCCTGGCCTATGTGCTGCTGTTGCTGTTCGCCTATGCGATCTCGTGGATCATGGCCGTGGTCGGCCTGATCGTGCGGGCGCCCGAGGTGTTCAACAACGCCAGCTTCATGGTCATCTTCCCGCTGACGTTCCTCGCCAATACCTTTGTGCCGCTGGACAAGCTGCCCGGGCCGTTGCAGGTGTTCGCCGAGTGGAATCCCGTCTCTGCGGTCACCCAGGCCACCCGCGAGCTGTTCGGCAACACCAGCCCGGCGGTTCCGACGCCGGACGCCTGGCCGATGCAGCATCCGGTGCTGACCACGCTGATCTGGGTGGTGGCCATCCTGGTGGTGTTCGTGCCGCTGGCGGTGCGGCAGTTCAAGCGCTCGGTCAGCCGCTGAGTTTGCCGGCCACTGTGACCAGCCTTTCCTGCGCGAAGCGGGTGGCTGTGCCACAGTGGTCGCATGCAGTTGGGGAGCTCTGGGAAGTCCGGCCGGTTGCGCAACCGGCTCATCGTCGCCGCCCTCGTCGGATTCGCGGGCAGTGCCGCCTGGCTGGCGGCGCGCCGCCGTCCGCAGCTGCCCGCACCCGCCGCCGAGCCGCCGCGCCTGGGCTACTCCACCAACGGATCCGCGCCGGAGGAAGCGGCGCGCTTGCCGTAGCCGGCTCCGGCACGGCCCGAAGACAGTGGGATACAACTCGATTCGCCGCGTACATGGCACGATGTTCGGCGTGACCTCACCGAATCAGACCGCCGTGGCCACGCTGCACACCAATCACGGCGACATCAAGATCTCGCTCTTCGGTAACCATGCCCCGAAAACGGTGCGCAACTTCGTCGGCCTCGTCGACGGCTCGGCGGCGTACACGACGGAGAACGCCGCGGGCGGCAAGTCCGGGCCGTTCTACGACGGCAGCACCTTCCACCGCGTGATCGATGGCTTCATGATTCAGGGCGGCGACCCGGCCGGCACCGGCCGCGGTGGGCCGGGGTACGAATTCGGCGACGAATTCCATCCCGAGCTGCGTTTCGATCGCCCATATCTGCTGGCGATGGCCAACGCCGGGCCGGGCACCAACGGTTCGCAGTTCTTCATCACGCTCAGCCCGCAGCCGCATCTCAACCGCCGCCACACCATTTTCGGTGAGGTGGTGGACCCGGATTCGCGCAAGGTGGTCGACACCATCGGCGCCACGGCGACCGACCGCAACGACCGCCCCAAGGATCCGGTGGTCGTCTCCTCCATCACCATCGACTGAATCTCGACGGAGTTTCGTGAATCCCCAACCGCCCGCACCGACCTGCTACCGCCATCCCGATCGCGCCACCGGCCTGGCCTGCACCCGGTGCGGCCGGTCGGCCTGCCCGGAATGCCTGCGCCCGGCCTCGGTCGGCCAGCACTGCGTGGACTGCCTGCGGCAGGGGCAGTCGGACGTGCGCCCGGTGCGCACCGTGGCGGGCGCGCCCGCGACGCAACGGGCGGTCCCGTACGTGACCTACCTGCTGATCGCCTTGAATGTCGCGATCTTCGCGATCACCGCTGCGCAGGCGAACAACGTCGCGGACAACCAGCGCTCGCAGTTGTTCTTCGACTGGGTGCTGGCGCCGCCGGCGGTGGCCGACGGGCAGTGGGTGCGGGTGCTCGGGTCCGGATTCCTCCACTACGGCCCGATTCACCTGCTGGTCAACATGTTCGCGCTGTACATCCTGGGTCGCGACTGTGAAATGGTGCTCGGCCGCCTGCGGTTCGTCACGGTCTACCTGGCCTCGCTGCTGGGTGGTTCGGCGGCGGTCATGTGGCTGGCCCAGGACACCTCGACGGCCGGCGCCTCCGGAGCGATCTACGGCCTGTTCGGCGCGATGACCGTGATCCTGCTGCGGCTGCGGCAGAGTCCGGTGCAGATGCTGGTGCTGATCGCGGTCAACGTGCTGATCAGCGTGTCGCTGCCGGGCATCTCGCTGTGGGGGCACCTCGGCGGCCTCGCCGCGGGCACCCTGGCCACGGGCGGCATTCTCTTCCTGCCGCAATGGCTGCGCGCCAAGACCCCGCAGGCCGCCCGCGCCGTCGGCTGGACGGCGTCGGCCGGTGTCGCGGTGATCGCGCTGCTGCTCATCGTCGCCGCGGCGGCGGAGCTGGCCTGAGTCGTTCGCCGCGTGCGTTATTCGCCGCGGGTCAGGCCGTGCACGATCATCGCGTCCAGCACGTCCTGGGGGTGAGTGCCCAGATCCCAGCGGCCGAAGATCAGCAGCCGGTCGTGCCCGTCCTGCTGGACGTCGAGTTCCAGATTGGGCACCTTGCGCCCGAGCCGCCGGAAGCCCACCACCCGGGCCCGCAGGATCCGCTCCGGCGGATACACGACCGGTCCGAGCAGCCCGCGGACGATCAGCGCGGGCGGGGTTCCGGGGACGACGGTCAGCCGCGGCCGCTGGCGCAGTCCCAGTGCGGTCAGCCCGAGCAACAGCACCGCGGCGATCCCGACCAGCAACCGGCTCGGCGCGTCACCGGTGAGGACGGCGGCGGCGATGAGCGCCACTCCGCCGAGCGCTGTCACCGCGAGCGCGGCCGGGGGAGTGGACCAGGTAAGACGGGACGTCGAGTCGGATGCGGTCACGGTCCCCAATCGCTCCTCGAGTTGTCCACAGATCTATCCACAAGTGTGCATGAACTACATCGGTGTAGTGCTGGTCAGCGCCACCGCATCGTCATGATCAGGCCGATCACCATGAGGCCGAAGCCGATCAGGAAGTTCCAGGCGTTGAGGTTGGCCATCCACTCGATCTTGTCGTTGGCCAGGTAATACACCAGCAGCCACACCAACCCGGCCAGCATGAAACCGAGCATGATGGAGACGTACCAGACCGGTGACGGGCCGCCCTTCACCTTCACCGGAGTACGGCTGGCGGGGTTGATCGTGTAATCGGTCTTCTTGCGGCGGACCTTCGACTTGGGCATGACGTCCTCGTATTCGGCGTACAGGTCGTACCGGCGGAGTAGGCAGCCGAGCATGTCGGCTACGCCGCACACGCCCCGCCGGTCTGGGTAAAGGCTATCCCAGCTGGGTATACCCGGGCGTTCCGGACTGTTGTCGGCGCACCGCCCGGGTATTCCCGCGACGCCGATCGGGCGGCCACGTACCCTCGAACCATGCGCGTACTGGTCGTCGACAATTACGACAGCTTCGTCTTCAACCTGGTCCAATACCTGGGCCAGCTGGGCGCCGAGGCGACGGTCTGGCGCAACGACGACCCGCAACTGGATGACACCGACGAGGTTGTCACCCGCTTCGACGGGGTGCTGATCAGTCCCGGCCCCGGCACTCCCGACCGGGCCGGGAAGAGTATCGATCTGGTGCACGCGTGCGTCGCGCATCGGGTCCCGCTGCTGGGCGTCTGTCTCGGGCACCAGGCCATCGGCGCCGCGTTCGGCGCGACCGTGACCCGGGCGCCGGAACTGCTGCACGGCAAGACCAGTGCGGTATTCCACATCGGCGCGGGCGTGCTGGCCGGACTGCCGGACCCGTTCACCGCGACCCGCTACCACTCGTTGACCGTTCTCGAGGAGACGCTGCCCGCCGATATCGAGGTCCTCGGCCGCACCGAGAGCGGCATCGTCATGGCGATGCGGCACCGCACCCTGCCGGTCCACGGCGTGCAGTTCCACCCGGAGTCGGTGCTCACGCAGGGCGGGCACCGGATGCTGGCGAACTGGCTGGAAGTCTGCGGCGAACGTCCGGCGGAGCATCTGGTCGAGCAGTTGGAGGCGGAGGTCGCGGCGCTGGTATGAGCGCCAGGCCGTACGTGCTGCTGTCGGTGGCCGTGAGTATCGATGGCTACCTCGACGACGCGGGCCCCGAGCGGCTGCTGCTGTCCAACCCCGAGGATTTCGATCGGGTCGACGCCGTGCGCGCCGACTGCGACGCGATCCTGGTCGGCGCCGAAACCCTGCGCCGGGACGACCCGCGGTTGCTGGTCCGCAGTGATACTCGCCGTGCCCATCGCATCGCGGCGGGGAAACCGGAGTTCCCGATGAAGATCGCCGTGACCGCGGGCGGCGAACTGGATCCGAGCCTGCGCTTCTTCCACACCGGAGGCGTCAAGCTGGTCTACACCACCGACCGCGGCGCCGCGCGGAGCGCCGGACCGCTCGCCGGCCTGGCCGAGGTCGTATCCCTCGGTGGCGGTATCGATTTCGGCGCACTGCTCGACGACCTGGGCAGGCGCGGCGTGGGGCGATTGATGGTGGAGGGCGGCGGCCGGATCCACACCGCCTTCCTGGCCGGTGATCTCGCCGACGAATTGCTGATGGCCGTGGCGCCGGTGCTGGTGGGCGATTCCCGAGCGCCGCGATTTCTGCGTCCGGCCGACTTCCCCGGCGGACCGCGGCGCAGAATGGAATTGGCGGACGTCGGCCGCGTGGGTGATGTCGCGCTGCTGCGTTACCTGCCGAGATACGCCGAGCCCCGAACCGACGGAGGGCCGCACGACATGGAAACACCACAGTGACATCGCATTTCGCGGAGCCGGGCACGGAAGGCCGTAAGTCCCACCGGTTCTGGATGCATCACGCGATCGGCCTGGCCCGGCTCTGCCCGCCCAGTTCGACCGCCTTCTCGGTCGGGGCGGTGGTGGTCGACGCCGGGGGAGTCGAACTGGCGCACGGCTATTCGCGCGAAACCGACGCCAAGGTTCATGCCGAGGAGTCCGCGCTGAACAAGCTCGGCGACGACTCCCGCCTGACCCGGGCCACCCTCTACAGCACCCTGGAGCCGTGCTCGCGGCGCGCGTCCCCCGACCGCGCGCCGTGCACCGACCGCATCCTGGCGGCGGGTCTCGCGCGGGTCGTCATCGCCTGGCGCGAACCCGCCACGTTCGTCGACAACTGCGTGGGCGTGGAAAAACTCCGCGACCAGGGCATCGAGGTGATCGAACTTCCCGACCTGGCCGCCGAGGCCATGTCGATGAACCGCCACCTCGACCTCACCTGATCGGCCGCCGGGAGATCACGGTGGCGCGATCACACCCGTCGCGATCGTGATGGTGGCGTTCTTGGGGATCGAGGAACCGGGCGCGGGTTGCTGACTGAGGATGTGGCCGATGCTCGGCGGATCGAAGGTGCCCTGGGTGGTCTGGTTGATCTGGCCGACGCCGCCGGTCCAGCCGGCCGTGCGCAGCCTGTCCACCGCCTGCGAGGGCGTGAGGCCGACGAGGGGCGGCATCGTGATCTGATCGCTGGAGACCTGCACGGTGATGGTGGAACCCTTGTCCGCCGAGGTGTTTCCGGCGGGGTCGGTGGAGAGCACCTCGCCGCTGGGACGCGAGGACGGCACCTTCTGAACGACCACCTTGAAACCACCGGGGTTCTCGAGGTTCGCCTGCGCCACATCGATCTGCTGGCCGACCACATCGGGCACGCGTACCTGCTCGGGCCCCTTGCCCAGGGTGATCGTGACCAGACCCTCGGCCTCGGCCCTGGCGTCGGCCTGCGGGCTCTGCCGGATCACCTTGTCCTTGTCTTCGGGACTCGACCAGTCCCGCTGGATATCCGGATTCAGCCGCAGATTGCCGGACGAGAGCAGCTGCTCGGCCTCCTGCTGGGTGCGTTTCGCCAGGTTCGGTACCGGAATGATCTCCGGACCGGTCGAGACCTGCACCGTCACGGTGCTGCCCTTCGGCGCCCGGGAACCGCCGAGCGGCTGGGTCGAGATGACATTGCCGACAGCGACCTTGCCGTTGGCTTTCGGCTGGGTGTTGACCGAGAATCCGGCCCGCTGCAACTCGTCCTGCGCCACCTGCGCCGGCTTGTTCGCCAGATCGGGGATGGCCACCTGGTCCGGCTTGCTGCCGGGACCGATCAGGAACCAGAACAACGCGAACAGGGCCGCGATACCGGCCAGCACCGCACCCGCGATCATGGCGGTGCGGCGCGGGTCGCGGGGCTCGTCGTATTCGGGTTCGTCGACATCCTCGCGTTCGACGGTGCGGTAGCCGCGCGCCGACGCGTCCATGCTGCCGAGGATGGTGGTGCGATCCTCGTCGGTCATCACCATCGGGGCGTGCGGTTTCTGGCCGCCCAGCACCCGGATCAGGTCGGCGCGCATCTCCGCGGCGGTCTGATACCGGTTGGCGGGATTCTTGGCCATCGCCTTCAGCACGACCGAATCCAGCTCGCGCGGCACCCCGGTATGCACCAGGGACGGCAGCCGCGGGTCCTCGCGCACGTGCTGATACGCGACCGCGACCGGCGAGTCGCCGGTGAAAGGTGGTTCCCCGGTGAGGATTTCGTAGAGCACGCAGCCGACGGAGTAGACATCGGAGCGGGCGTCGACCTGCTCGCCGCGGGCCTGCTCGGGCGAAAGATATTGCGCTGTACCGATCACCGCGGCGGTCTGCGTCATCGGGTTGGAGCTGTCGGCGATCGCGCGCGCGATGCCGAAGTCCATGACCTTCACCGCGCCCTGCCGGTTGATCATGATGTTGGCCGGCTTCATGTCGCGGTGCACGATGCCGTTCTTGTGGCTGAAATCCAGTGCGGCACAGACGTCGGCGATGACTTCCATCGCGCGCCGCGGCGGCAGCGGGCCCTTGCCGCGCACGATATCGCGCAGCGTGTCGCCGTCGACGTACTCCATCACGATGTAGGGCAGCGGCCCGCCGTCGACCTCGGCCTCGCCGGTGTCGTAGACCGCGACGATGGCCGGATGGTTCAGCGCGGCCGCGTTCTGTGCCTCGCGCTTGAATCGGAGATAGAAGGTGGGGTCGCGGGCCAGGTCCGCGCGCAGCACCTTGATCGCGACATCGCGCCCCAGGCGATTGTCGCGGGCCTTGTGTACCTCCGACATTCCGCCGAACCCGATGATCTCGCCCAGCTCGTAGCGCTCGGAGAGATTCTTCGGGGTCGTCATGGCAGTCCTTGCGGTGCGGTGGCCGGGGAACTACTGCTGTCGTCGGTCTGGTTCTCGGTGGTGCCGCGGGGTTCGCGCCCGGTGGTGCCGTGTGTGCCGTTCCTGCCGTAATTGCCATCGACACCCGGAATATTCGGCAATGGTATTTCGAATGTGGTCCGGGGTACGCGACCCGTGGTCGTCGGCGCGGTGGTCGTCGGCCGCTGCTGGGTCGAGCTGGGCGGCTGGGTGGTCGTGGTCGTCGGCGGTGGCGTCGTGGTGGGCGGCTCGGTCGTGGTGGTGACCGGCGGCGGCTGGTAATAGGTGGTCGTCGGCGCCTCGGTGGTGGTCGTCGGCACCGGTGGCGGCGGTGCGACGACCGACGTCGGCGACTTCGGCGTCACCGACGATTCCGGCGGCTTGCCGCTGAGCAGGACCCACGCGGCGATGCCGCCGATCAGCAGCGCGCCGACACCCAGACCGGCGAGGGCCTTCTGTCCGTTGCTGAACCGCGACCCGTCCTCGTCGCCCGGCGGAACCGTGCCGGTCCGTCCGGCCATGACCGCGGTGCCGGGCGGTTGTGCTTGCGCCCGGCCGGAATTCGCGTAGCGGACGGTGGCGTCGTCGTAGTCGCCGCGCGGCAGCACCGTGGTCGGTCCGGGCGGCAGCACCCGCGCCGCGCCGGACTGCGGTGTGGCGAGCCCGGCGGTGCGCGGCGGCGGGGGACGGCGGCCGGACCGGACCGCGGCCACGGCGTCGGCGAACTCGCCGCCGCTGCTGTACCGCCGATTCGGCTCCTTGGCCATGGTGATCTCGATGAGTTCGCGCACGTTCGGCGGCAGATCCGCGGGCATCGGCGGCGGCGACTCGCGCACGTGCTTCATCGCGACGGTGAGCGCGCCGTCGCCGGTGAACGGCCGCTGGCCCGACAGCGCCTCGTACCCGACCACGCCGAGCGAGTACACGTCGCTGGCCGAGGTGGCGTCCTCGCCGGTGGCCTGCTCGGGCGCGATGTACTGGGCGGTGCCCATCACCATGCCGGTCTTGGTGACCGGCGAGGCGTCGACCGCCTTGGCGATGCCGAAGTCGGTGATCTTCACCTGACCGGTCGGCGTGACCAGGATGTTGCCGGGTTTGACGTCGCGGTGCACGACGCCGGCGGCGTGCGCCACCTCCAGCGCGCGGCCGGTCTGCTCCAGCATGTCCAGGCCCTGCGCCACCGACAGCCGGTTGAGCCGGTTCAGCACGGCGTTGAGCGGTTCGCCCTGCACGAGTTCCATGACCAGATAGGCGGTTTCGCCGCCCTGCGGGTCGAAGGTCTCGCCGTAGTCGTAGATGCCGGCGATGCCCGGATGGTTCAGTTGCGCGGTGGTCTTCGCCTCCGTGCGGAACCGGTGCCGGAAGGTCGGATCCGCGGAGAACTCCGCCTTGAGCACCTTCACCGCGACGCGCCGGTCCAGCCTGGTGTCCAGGGCCTCCCACACCTGTCCCATGCCACCGGTGGCGATCAGCCGTTGCAGTCGGTAGCGGTCCGCGATCATCGCACCGTTGTTCAGCATTGCAGCCCCCGTAGGCTCCGTCTAATTGCGCCTGACCAGGGGCCCTGCGTGGTGACGCAGGCCGCTGCCGGGCCTCGATTGTTCAGGCGTGAAAGCACGTTCATGTGGGTCAGCCCCCCTGCAGTCCGGCGTCGAGTACCGCACGGGCCACGGGTGCGGCGACCGATCCGCCGGTGGCCGCGAGCGCGCGATCGCCGCCGTTCTCCACGATGACCGCGATCGCGATCTTCGGGTTCTGGGCCGGCGCGAAGGCCGTGTACCAGGCGTGCGGCGGGGTGCTGCGCGGGTTGCTGCCGTGTTCGGCGGTGCCGGTCTTGGACGCGATCTGATAGGGGCGTGACTGGTTCCCTCCGGCCGTGTTCTTCTCCGAGGCGATCATCAGATTGGTCAGCTCGGTCGCGACCGGTGCGCTGATCGCCTGCCCGACCGAGACCGGCTTGGTCTTGGACAGCTCGCTGAGATCCGGGCCCTGCAGCTGATCGACCAGGTGCGGTTCCATCCGCACCCCGCCGTTGGCGACCGTCGCGGCGATCACCGCGTCGTCCAGCGGGGTGAGGGCGACGTCGCGCTGCCCGATGCTGCTCTGCGCCAGCGACGGATTGTCCGGGATGGTGCCGACGGTGCTGTCGGCCCACTGGATCGGAATACCCGCGTGCGGCCCGATGCCGAACGCGGCCGCCTCGTCCTTCAGCTTCGCCGCGCCGACCTTCATGCCGATCTCGGCGAACGCGGTGTTGCAGGACAGCCGGAACGCGTCGTACAGCGAGGCCGTGGCGCCGCCGCCGCAGGTGGAACCGTTGTAGTTCTCCAGCGTGGTGCTGGTGCCCGGCAGCGTGATGTTCGGCGCCGCGGTGAACTGGTCCTCGGGCTTGATTCCCATCGACAGCGCGGCCGCGGTCGTCACGATCTTGAACGTCGATCCGGGCGGATAGGTCTGCGAGACAGCGCGATTGAGCATCGGCTGATCCTCGTCGGAGGACAGCGCCTCCCACGTCTGGGTGCTCTTGGCGCCGTCGTGGCCGGACAGCTGGTTGGGGTCGTAACTCGGGGTGGACACCATGGTCAGGATGCGCCCGGTGCTGGGCTCGATCGCCACCACCGATCCCGTGTAGCCCTTGCTGGTCAGCTGCTCGTAGGCGACCTGCTGCATCGCCGGGTTGATGGTGGTGACCACGTTGCCGCCGCGTGGGTCGCGGCCGGAGATCATGTCGACCAGCCGGCGTCCGAACAGCGCGCTGTCGGAGCCGTTGAGCACCGAGTCCTCGGCGCGTTCGAGTCCGGTGCTGCCGTACTGCATCGAATAGAAGCCGGTGACCGGGGCGTAGGCGGCCGGGTCGGTGGGGTAGGTGCGCAGGTACTTGTAGCGGTCGTCGGTCGCGATCGAGCTGGCCAGCACGGCGCCCGCGCCGGAGATCTGGCCGCGCTGGCGGGAGTACTCGTCCAGCAGCACCCGCGAGTTGCGCGGATCGTTGCGCAGGCTGTCGGCCTTGATCACCTGCACATAGGTGGCGTTGGCCAGCAGCGCGACGATCATGACCATCACGGCGATGGCGACGCGGCGCAGGGGGGTGTTCACACCGCTTCTCCTCTCGACCGGATGAGTTCCGTCTGCGCGTCGGCGATCGGCGCCGGCTGATCCTTCCGGCGGGCGGGGGCCGGGGCCCGGGCGGCGTCGGAGATCTTCACCAGCAGCGCGACCAGCGCGTAGTTGGCCAGCAGCGAGGATCCGCCGTAGGAGACGAACGGGGTGGTGAGACCGGTCAGCGGGATCAGCTTGGTGACGCCGCCGACGACGACGAAGACCTGCACCGCGATGGTGAATGCCAGCCCCGCGGCCAGCAGCTTGCCGAAGCTGTCGCGCACCGCCAGCGCCGTGCGCAGGCCGCGGACCACGAAGATCGCGAACAGCATCAGCACGGCGGCCAGCCCGATGAGGCCCAGCTCCTCGCCGATGGTCGCGACGACGAAGTCGGTCTTGGCGAACGGCACCTGCGAGGGCCGTCCGCTGCCCAGCCCGGTCCCCGCGAGCCCGCCCGTGGCCAGGCCGAACAGCGACTGCGAGATCTGGTAACCGGTGTTGTTATAGTCGGCGAACGGATGCAGCCAGGTCGCGACGCGCACCCGCACGTGCCCGAAGGCGTTGTAGGCGATGAAGAATCCGAGCGCGAGCAGCAGGCTGCCGACGATCACCCAGCCCACCCGCTCGGTGGCGATGTACAGCAGCGCCAGCACCGTCGCGAAGATCAGCAGCGAGGTGCCCAGGTCCTTCTCGAACACGAGCACCAGCAGGCACACCAGCCAGACCGCGAGGATGGGCCCGAGGTCGCGCCCGCGCGGCAGCTCCATCCCGAGGAAGCGGCGGCCCGCGGCGGTGAACAGTTCGCGCTTGGCGACCAGCACCGAGGCGAAGAAGATGATCAGCAGGATCTTCGCGAATTCGCCCGGCTGCATGCTGAATCCGGGCAGCCGGATCCAGATCTTGGCGCCGTTGGTCTCCGACAACGCGCTGGGCAGCAGCGCCGGAATGACGAGCGCGACCAATCCGAGCAGGCCCAGGGTGTAGCTGTAGCGCGCGAGAGTGCGGTAGTCGCGCAGCAGTATCAGCAGCCCGACGAACAGCGCGATGCCGAACGCCGTCCACAGCACCTGCTGGTTGGCGTCGGGCGAGGGCATCGGCCAGGAGTTGTAGGCGGCGGTCTGCTCGTCGGCGAGATCCAGGCGATGGATCAGCACCAGCCCGACGCCGTTGAGCAGCGCCACGATCGGCAGCAGCAGCGGATCGGCGAACGGCGCGAACCGTCGCACGGCCAGATGCGCCACACCGAACAGCGCGAAGTAGGCAAGGCCGAGCTTGGCCAGATCCCAGGTGACTTCCTGATCCTGGCTGGCCTCCACCAGCACCAGCGCCACGGTGGTGATCACCACCGCGCCCGCCAGCAGCAACGCCTCGGCGTTACGCCGCGTCGTCGGTGGTGGCGCGGGAGCGAAGCCGCCCGGTGGGCTGGGGAAAGCCCCAGCCGACGGCGGTGCCGGTGCGGACATCAGTCCGCCTTCCTGCAGTTCTCCCCCGGAGTCTGCGGGGCCGGCGCGGAGGCGGTCGGCGGGACCGGCTGTTGAGCGGGAGCGTTGGTGGGTCCCGGCTCGACCGGGGTCGGCGTCGGGGTGGCGCCGTTCTCGCCCGGCGCGGGCGCCGGAACGGGCGTGGGCACGGGCACCGGCGTCTTGACGCACGCCGGCAGCAGTTCCGCGGTGGTGAGCTTCTCGAGCTGGCGCTGGGCGTCGGCGAAGGTGCCCGGCTGCAGGCCGTTGTTCACGACCTTGTCGCGGCCGGTCTGCTTGAGGTCGGCGACCTGCAGCTGCTTGCAGCCGGAGGGGAAGTTGTTGCCGGGACGCAGCAGGCTGAGCCGGCCGTCCCGGTCGATGCAGGCGAGCTGGTCCACATCGCGGATCGAGTAACCCAGCACCGAGCCGGGGAGCCCGCGCATGATCACCACGCTGCCGGCGTCGGTGCCGACGTAGTAATTGCTGCGAATCATCTTGTAGCCCACCACGAGACCGATCACCACGGCGAGGAGCAACGCCAGCGACAACACGATCCAGCGCAGCTTGTGGGTCTTGCGCGGCGCGGGCGGCTGGGCGGCCTCGGGCGCGCGGCGGGGCGCGGCGCGCGGCGGGCGCATCGCCGCGGCGCGTCCGGCGGCGGTGTTCGGGGGCGGGACGTCCTCGTCCTCGCCGGAGGCGGCGCCGGCCACGATCGGATGACTCTGGCCGTAGTCCAGGTCGATGACATCGGCGACCACAACGGTGACGTTGTCCGGTCCGCCGCTGCGCAGCGCCAGCTCGATGAGCCGGTCGGCCGCCTCGTCGGTGTTGCCCTCGCGGAGCGTGTTGGCCATCGTCTCGTCGCTGACCACATCCGACAGGCCGTCCGAGCACAGCAGGTAGCGGTCGCCGGCGCGGGCCTCCCGCATCGTCAGCGTGGGCTCGATCTCGTTGCCGGTGAGCGCGCGCATGATCAGCGACCGCTGCGGATGGGTGTGCGCCTGCTCCGGCGTGATGCGGCCCTCGTCGACCAGCGACTGCACGAAGGTGTCGTCGCGGGTGATCTGGGCGAGTTCGCCGCCGCGCAGCATGTAGGCGCGGGAGTCGCCGATGTGGGCCAGACCGAGTTTCTTGCCCGCGAACAGGATTGCGGTGAGCGTGGTGCCCATGCCGTCCAGTTCGGGTTCTTCCTCGACCTGATCGGCGATGGCGGCGTTGCCGTCACGCACCGCGCGGTCGAGCTTGCCGAGTAGGTCGTCACCGGGTTCGTCGTCGTCCAGGTGGGCCAGCGCGGCGATCATCAACTGGGAGGCGACCTCGCCCGCGGCGTGCCCGCCCATGCCGTCGGCCAATGCGAGCAGGCGCGCGCCGGCGTAGACGGAATCTTCGTTGTTGGCCCTGACGAGACCACGGTCGCTGCGCGCTGCGTAGCGGAGAACAAGAGTCACGATCGCAGCTCGATCACTGTCTTACCGACACGGACAGGGGTACCGAGTGGAACTCGGACCGGGGTGGTGACCTTCGCTCGATCGAGGTAGGTCCCGTTGGTTGAGCCTAGGTCTTCGACGTACCAGTCGTCGCCGCGCGGCGAGAGCCGTGCATGCCTGGTCGACGCATAGTCGTCGGTCAGCACGAGTGTGGAGTCGTCGGCACGCCCGATCAGCACCGGTTGGGTGCCTAGCGTGATACGCGTGCCTGCGAGTGAACCCTGAGTCACCACGAGATGTCTGGCGCCCTTCTGGCCGCGACTGAAGGATGGCAGCACCGCGGAACCGCGTGCGGCCCGGGGCTGGATCCGGATGCCGGATGCCGCATAGATATCGCTGCGCAGGGTGCGGAGCACCGCCCAGACGAACAACCACAACAGCAGCAGGAACCCCGCACGGGTCAATTGCAGGATCAGTCCCTGCACGGCGTTCCACCTCCTGTTCGACCGGTGCCGTTGGTACGGTTCGACCCCCAACCGGCGTGCTGGTCAGCACGGCCCGGCTGCCGAGCGAATGGTGGCAGCATAATAGGGTCGACGACCGGTTGCGATCACGATACGGCCGAGGACTTCTCGTGCCCCACCGTGACCTGCACCGGCGAGCTTACGGGATCAGACGATTCGGATCAGGATCTCCGAATGCCCGGCGCGGATCACATCACCGTCGGCCAGTTGCCAATCCTGCACGGGAGACCCGTTGACCAGCGTCCCGTTGGTCGATCCGAGGTCGGACAGCATCGCGACCTGGCCGTCCCAGCGGACCTCGATGTGGCGTCGGGAGACCCCGGTGTCGGGCAGCCGGAAGTGCGCGTCCTGGCCGCGGCCGATGATGTTGCTGCCTTCCCGTAGCTGGTAGGTCCGGCCGCTGCCGTCGTCGAGTTGCAGCGTGGCCGAGTAGCCCGAACCGCTGCGCGGCGGCTGCTGGGGTTGTGCCGGAGCGGCGCCGTACGCGCTCTGCTGGCCGTAGCCCGGCTCGGCGTAGCCCGGCTGCTGGCCGTAGGCGGCCTGGTCGTACCCGGGCTGTTCGGCGTAGCCCTGTTCGTATCCGGCCGGCGCCTGGCCGTAGCCCTGGCCCGCGTAGCCCTGCTCGTATGCGGCGGGGGCCTGACCGTAGGCCTGCTGTGCCTGGCCGTAGTCCTGGTTCGGGTAACCCTGCTGGCCGTAACCCTGGTCGTAGCCCTGATCGGCGTAGCCCTGGTCGTACCCGCCCTGCTGGCCGTAGCCCTGGTCGGCGTAACCCTGCTGGGCGTAGCCACCCTGCTCGTACCCGGCCTGCTGGCCGTAGGCCGGATCGGCGTAGCCCGGCTGGCCGTAGTTGCCGCCACCCTGCTGGTAGTCGTAGCCGTTCTGATAGTCGCCGTAGGCCTGCTGCGACTCGGGCGCCGCGGCGTAGTCGCTCGCGGCGGGGTACTGCCCACCGCCGCGGCCGTAGTCGTAGTTCCCCGCACCGGGGCGGCCACCGGGCGGCGCGTACCCGCGGTTGCGTGGATCGGACTCCGCGGGCTCACGGCTGGGGTCGTAGCCTGAGTTCTGCGTCATGGGGCCAGCTCCTGGTTGCGGGTTTGCGGTTCGTTGTGCGGGTTGTCCAGGCCGGTCGGGCGGCCGTCGGTCCGGCTTGTCCCGGCGGCCCGCGTCCGGGTCGACCCGGCCGCGCGTTCTGAACTGCCCGGTGTGCAGCGTAGGGGATGCCTGGAATTCGACGTGCACTTCGCCGTAGGTCTGCCAGCCCTGCTCACGGATGTAGTCCTGCAGATGTTTGGCGAAGGCACGGCTGGTGAGCTCGTGATCGGCGTCGAGTTCTCGCAGGTCCGACGTGTTGATGGTGATCACGTAGCTGTTGGGAGCCAGCAGATGCCCGCCGTCGAGTTCGGTGACCCGATCGGTGGCCTCGCGCTGCAGCGCCGCCTCCACTTCCTGCGGCACGACGCTGCCACCGAAGACGCGGGCGAAGGCGTCGCCGACAGCGCCCTGCAGGCGGCGTTCGAAGCGTGACACGATCCCCATCCCGGCCTCCCTTCGGTGTTGCGCTCGTCCTGTCCTCTGTCGCAGATCCCGTCTGTCATCAATCCGCGACACGCCAATAGGGCGTGTCGTCGGACGGACACGGTCCCTGCATGATATCCACGATCGTCCACACCTGTAACTCTCGGCGGCCTGCCGGAGTTCCCCCACCGCAACAGGGTGACCACATATTCGTTGACCAGGCGATTTCATATGCACAACGGGTGCGTGATAACGTTTCCGAGTCGCTCGGGCGAGTGGCGGAATGGCAGACGCGCTGGCTTCAGGTGCCAGTGTCCTTCGGGACGTGGGGGTTCAAGTCCCCCTTCGCCCACCAGGCATCGAGGGCCCGGATCATTCGATCCGGGCCCTCGATTTTTTCTGTCCGGACCCGTCTCGCCCGGATCGTAGCGGGTGTACGAGATATCACAGTCTCGGCTCGCCCGCCGGGCGTGCCGCGCGGGTTTCCGTCAACCCCGGTTTCGAACTCACAGTGCCAGCAGGACCACCGCGAGAGCGGCGGCGAGCAGCCCGGCCCACTGGGCGCGGGTGAGGCGCTCGTGCAGCACGGTGATGCCCAGCAGCACCGGGATCACCGGATACAGGGAGGACAGGGCGACCGCGACGACCGGCAGCTGGCGGTGGGTGGCGTCGAGATAGGCCGCCAGCGCCAGCGCGGCGGTCGCACCCGCGAGCGCGGCCAGGCACAGCGGGCGGACGGCGGCCGTGACCGTCGCGCGGGTCCAGAACACCAGGGGGACAAGGGCGCACACGGCCGCGACCCGGCCCGACGCCACCGGCCAGAACCCCGACACCGGATCGGCGTGTGCCAGCGCCAGATATTGGATCGCGATACCGACCCCGGCGAGCAGGCCGTCGAGCACGGCCGCGCGGGATGCGGTCGGCGCGCTGTCGGGTGTGCGCGACACCAGCCACAGGGCGGGCAGCGCCACGACGATGCCGACGCCCGCGGCCAGGGTCGGGCGCTGTCCCTCGGCCACCACGCCGAACAGCACCGGCAGCCCCATCCCGGTCAGGGTGCTGGTGGGCACCACCGTGCTCATCGTGCCGCGGCCGAGCCCGCGGAACAGCGCGGCCATCCCGGCGGCGGTGCCCAGCCCGGACAGCGCGCCCCAGGCCAGGTCCGTCGCACGTGGCGCGCCCGTGCCGGTCGCGGCGGCGAGTAATAGGGCCACCAGCAGCCCGACCGTCTGGCCGAGTATCGCGGTGACGGCGAAATGTATTCGGCGCGAGGCGATTCCACCGACATAGTCGGACAGTCCGTACAGGACCGCGGAGGCCAGCGCGGTCAGCCACGCCATCGCGCTCACTCCGCCCTGTCGCGCGCGGCCTGTCCGACGGGGCAGACCCGCTCGTGCGTGCACGCCCGCCGGTCGCAGAGCCGGCAGAGCAGGTCGGCGTCCGGTACCTCGTCGTAGACCCTGGTCAGCAGCGTGCCGAGGATCCGTTCGAGATGTGCCCGGTCCGGCTCGTCGAGTGCGCCGGTCAGGGTCTCCAGCCAGTGCACGCGTTCGCGCAGAACCGTTGCGGCGCCGCGGCGCCCGGCCGTCGTCAGGGCGATGGTGCGGACGCGACCGGTCCTGGTGCGGCGCACCAGGCCGGCGTTTTCCAGCGAGTCGAGGGTGCGGGTGGCGGCCGACTGGGTCAGGCCCAGGCAACGACCCAGGTCGGTGACTCCCATCGGACCGGCCTGGAGCAGGACGACCAGCGCCGCCGCCGCGCTGGGGTTCGTCTTCGTCCGCGCGGTGACATCGCGAATCATCTTGTCGCTGACCGCCAGCGCGGTGGCGCCCAGCAGATTCGCCAACCGTTCTATATGCATGACTCATGCATTCCCGCAGAGCCGTGCGGTAATCACGGTCGTCCGGATCGGATCAGTTCTGGTCGACCTGTGCCGACAGCGGGATTCCGGTGTGGAAGAAGTGGATCAGCCGCTCGATGCGGACGCAGTGCTCGGCGCAGCGTTCGTAGTGATGCGCCACCAGCGCGAGATCGACGGCCATGGCGCTGCCGTGCTGCCATTCCGTCGCCGAAATGGCGTGCAGCACTTGCTGTTGCAGCGTGGTGAGCCGGGCGTGGGAGTCCTCGGAACCGCGATCCGCCGACAGATCGGTGTCGGTGATGGCGCGGCCCGCGGTGGCGGCGAGGTCGGTGACGATATCCCCGATCGCGCCGAGCAGCCGCAGAATGTCCGGGGGCGCTACGGGTTCCGGGTAGCGGTGCACCACGCTGTCGGCGATGCGACTGGTCAGCCAGCTCATCCGGGACAGGTCGTCGGCGATCTGCATCGCGGTGACCACGTGTCTGAGGTCGCGGGCGACCGGGGCCTCCAGGGCGAGCAGGATCACCGCCCGGTTCTCGCATCCCCCGTGCAGGGCCTGCAGCTGCTCGTCGATGGCAAGGACCTCGTACGCGGCGGTCAGATTGGCTTCGGCCACCGCGACGGCGACGCGTTCGGTGGCCTCGTGCGCCAAGGCCGACAGGCGGGCCAGCTCGTCGGTGAGCGCTGCCAGCTCGGAGGAGAATTTCGTCCGCACGGGCTTATCTTCTCCGGTCGCAGCCGTACGTGCCAGCAGTTCGGTCACGAAACCCGTTGTCGCTACCGATAACCCGGCGTCCGTTCGCGGTGTGGGGCACCGGAATCCTTGCGGGTGAACATGATCGGGGCGGGGCGCGTGTCAATGGGCCATGACAGGACGGAAGGGCCTTCGACGAGCGCGACTGTGGGCCGGGACGGGCTCTCGCGTGGCCGCGAACTCGCTCTGTGCCGGGTGTCTGCGGTTATGGAGGTGTGATCTTCGCCGCACTCCGGACGCCACTGTTCGGCCGGTGAAGTGCGTTCGAGGAGGTTGCGGGTCGCGCCGTATCAGTACCGCTGTGTCGCCGACGTGGCATCGAGCTGGTGCGGGCTCATGAAAACAGTGTCAATACAGTACGCAGCTCAAGTATTCCGTGGAGATAACAGACTTCGGGTCTGTTTAATGTGTTGGCAATTTGCCGGTCACCGACCGTTTGATGGGCATCCATCGAGGATAGGAGCGATTCCGGAGACTCTATCTGACCGTGCCCGCTGGTACAGCAAACGCGCGATACGGACCTTATGGACGTGACCGAACGGCCGTTCCGGACAGACAGGAGGGACCGGATGGTTTGGTGGCGGCCACTATTTCGACCCCCGAGCCCACGGGACGCTACAGATTTGCGACACCGGGCGTGGCGCGCCCCCGAGCCACTGTTTCCGGTCCGTTACTTATACGCCCGGGTGTCGAGTGGCTGGTTGCATAGCGATAACGATTGTGTAGAGTTGACGGTAACGCTGGCCGCAGCTGAGCTGGACTCGCTGCGGCCAGTGGATCTCAAATCCCCCGCCATGATCATGGTCGGCGGTAACCCTCCCCGCAACCGAATTTCGGCTTATCGGTCGGTCGTGCGCCGATCGGTAGCTGCCGTACCCGTTGCCGCCCGGCGACCGGCGGTGCACACGTACCCGAGGAAACAGAGTTCGGCCACCGCGCCGATAGCGATCCGGATCGGCGCGGGCAGGCCGCTCGGTGTCACGAAGCCCTCGATGAGACCCGAGACCAGCAGCACGACCACCAGACCCAGCGCGATGGTCGCGGTCGCGCGCCCCTGCCGGGCGAGCGCCTGGGCGCGGCTGAGCCGGCCCGGATCTATCAGTGTCCAACCGAGTTTCAGCCCGGCGCCCCCGGCCACGAAGACCGCGGTCAGCTCGAGCATGCCGTGCGGCAGGATGAAGCCGAAGAAGGCGTCGATGCGCCCGGCGTCGCCCATCAACCCGGCGGAGATGCCGAGATTCAGGGCATTCATGAACAACACGTAGGCGGCGGGCAGGATCAACAGCCCGGTGAACAGCGCGACCGCCGCCACCCACGCGTTGTTGGTCCACACCTGGGCGGCGAAGGCGTCGTGCGGATGCTCGGAGTAATAGGTCTCGAAGCGGCCGCCCGGTCCGGTCAGGACATCGGTATCGGCCGGAATGTCCAGGGTCTTGCGCGCGGCGGCCGAACCGGACACCCAGATACCGAGGCCCGTCGACACCGCGAGGAATACCGCCGTCACGCCCGCCCACCACGGCCAGGCGCGATAGACCGCCGCGGGGAAGCCGTGGGTGAAGAACAGGCCCACCTCGCGCCACACGTCGGCGCGGGTGCCCAGCGCCCGGCCGCGCGCCCGCGCCAGCAGCGCGCCGAGTCCGCGGATCAGTTCCGGATCGGGGGAGTGCGACTGCAGCCGCGCCAGTTGTTGCGAGGTGCGGCGGTACAGGCGCACCAGCTCGTCGGCCTCGGCGCCCGACAACTTGCGCTGCCGGGTCAGCTGATCGAGCCGATCCCACGATCGCCTGTGCGCGTAGGCGTACGCGTCCACGTCCATCGGTGCCCTCCCGCGGTTCCCTCGAGAGGCTAGTCTGTCTGCAGCATGGCCGTTTTCACTACCGGCGAGGCCG
Source organism: Nocardia wallacei (assembly GCF_029868745.1). GTDB lineage: Bacteria > Actinomycetota > Actinomycetes > Mycobacteriales > Mycobacteriaceae > Nocardia > Nocardia wallacei_B. Next base: position 24,229 of record NZ_JARWOP010000145.1, read on the forward strand.
TCGCCCTGGACCTGCCGATCGCGCGCATCCCCACCCGGGCCGCGGCATTCCTCATCGATGTGGTGCTGCAGCTGGTGGTGGGGTGGTTGATCGTGCTCGCGGTGTCGGCGGCGGTGGTGTGGTCGCGGCCGGATCCGGCGTGGCTGGATGTCGCCATGCTGGTGATCATCGTGACGGTGCTGGCCGGTTATCCGATCGCGTGCGAGACGCTGCTGCGCGGTCGTACCGTCGGCAAGCTGGCGCTCGGACTGCGGGTGGTGCGTGGTGACGGCGGGCCGATCGATTTCCGCCACGCCCTGACCCGCGGCCTCGCGGGGGCCATCGTGGACTTCTGGGCGCTGGGTGGTTTCGGGGCGGTCGCGGTGGTCACCTCGCTGTGCTCCCCGCGGGCCCGCCGGGTCGGCGACGTGCTCGCCGGCACCGTCGTCGTGCACGACCGCATCCGGGTTCCGTTGCCCGCCTTGGCCCTCGCGCCGCCGTGGCTGCAGGGCTGGGCACAGCGGCTGGACCTGTCCGCGCTGACCGAGGAGCTGGCGCTACCGGCCCGGCAGTACCTGACCCGCGCCCGGACGCTGACGCCGGAAGCCCACCACGCACTCGGCCACGCCCTGGTCGTCGCCGTCTGCGCGCAACTGCGAGTGCCGCCCCCGCCCGGCTACCCACCGCTGCACATCCTGGGCGCGGTCATCGCCGAACGCCAACGCCGGACCCTCACACCCGCACCGGCGCAGTCCCTCCCGCCCATCAGCTGGTCCCGTCCCGCATAGCCTCGAGGGACGGTCCTGTCCCGCATAGGTTCCAGGGGCGGTCCTGTCTTGCGTGGCTTCCAGGTCGTCCCCCGTCATCCCGGCATGCTTTTGGCCGGGATCCATACCGTGCGGCTGGATTCCGGCCAGAAGCATGCCGGAATGACGAAGGGCCTACATGCCGAAATGACGAAGGGCTTACATGCCGAAATGACGAAGGGCCTACATGCCGGAAGGACGACGGAGCTACATGCCGGAAGGACGACGGAGCTACATGTCGGAATGACGACGGAGCTACATGTCGGAATGACGAGTGGGCTACATGCGGAATGACGACGGGGCTACCGGCGCAATCCAATTGGGTGGGGTACTAGCTTGCTCCCGAGCGCTTGAGTTCCAGGTATTCGTCTGCCAGAGCTTCCGGGAGATGGTCGGGGGAGGCGGTGACGACGGCTACTCCCATGCGTCGCAGGGATTCTCGGGTCAGGGCGCGTTCGGCGAGGAGGGTTTTGGCGGCGGCCGCGGTGTAGATGTCGGTGAGGGTGTCGCGGCGCACCGCGGCGGCGGCGACGTCCGGGTCGGTGACCGAGACGATGAGCACGCGGTGGCGCTGGGTCAGGACCGGGAGGACCGGGCGGAGGTTCTCTTCCACCATCGCACCGTCCAAGCTGGTGAACCATACGATCAGGCTGCGGCGGCGGGAACGGTGCACGGCGGTGCGGACCAGACCGGTGGTGTCCGTGTCGACCAGCGCCGGGACGACGCCCGAGAGCGCGTGCATCAGCTTGGGCTGCAACCTCTTTCCGCCGGAGCCGAACACCTCGGCCCGTACCCGCCGGTCGTAGGCCAGCAGGTCGACGGTGTCACCGGCCGCCGCGGCGAGCCCGCCCAGCAGCAGCGCGGCCTCGATGCTCACGTCCAGCCGGGTGCCGTCGCCGACGCGACCCGCGCTGAGGCGCCCGGTGTCCACGATCAGCAGCAGCCGCCGGTGCCGCTCCGGCCGCCAGGTGCGCACCAGCACGTCGGCGGCGCGCGCGGTCGCCCGCCAGTCGATCGCGCGCACGTCGTCGCCGGGGACGTACTCGCGGAACGAGTCGAACTCGGAACCCTGCCCGCGGGCGTTGACGACCGTGCTGCCCTCCAGCAGATGCAGTTCGGCGACCTTCGCCGCGAGCACGCCCTCGCTGCGGAACGGTGGCAGTGCGCGCAGCCGCGCCGGCACGTCGCGGCGGACCTGCCGCCCGGCCAGACCGAGCGGCCCGAACAGCCGCAGTGTGACCGGACCGGCCACCCGATCACCGCGGTACTCGGGGCGCAGCGTGGTGGCTAGCCGGGTCTTGCTGTTCGGCGGCAATCGCAGCACGTGACCGTGGTGCGAGGCGTGCGCGCTGCCGGGCCAGTCGTCCCACAGCCGCCCGCGCACCGTGCGGGGCCCGCGATTGACGACCTCGAGTTCGATCGTCGTCGCGCGACCCGACCGGACCGTGGTGAGCGGAGCGCGCGACAGCTCCAAGCCCGTAATGCCGCCGAGCGCAACGAGATCGGCGATGACCAGAGCCACGAGCACAGCGGTCGCCGACAACACTCCCCACCACGACGGCAGCGCGGCCATCACCACCGCCGCCGCGACCGCGGCGAGGGCGGCCAGCCGTCCCGTGACGACCATCGGCTACACCGGGACCGGCACCGAGAGCAGCAGCGACGACAGCACACTCTCGGTGGTCGCGCCGTCCAGCTCGGCCTCCGGACGCAATTGCAACCGATGCCGCAATACCGGCACCGCAACGGTTTTCACGTGGTCCGGGGTGACGAATTCGCGCCCGGTCAACCACGCGAACGCGCGTGCGGCGGCCAGCAGGGCGGTGGCGCCGCGCGTCGAGGCGCCGTGCCGCACCGCGGCCGCGGCCCGGGTGGCGCGGCACAGATCGACGATGTAGGCCAGCACCTCGGGATCGACCCGCACACCCGAGACCGCGTTGCGGGCCGCCGCGATGTGATCGGGCCCGGCGACCGGCCGCAGGCCCGCGGCGGTCAGGTCGCGCGGATCGAATCCCGCCGCGTGGCGCTGCAGTACCCGGAACTCGTCGTCGCGGCCGGGCAGTTCGATGTCGACCTTGAACAGGAATCGGTCCAGTTGCGCCTCCGGCAGGGGGTACGTGCCCTCCTGCTCGATCGGGTTCTGGGTGGCGACCACCACGAACGGGTCCGGCAGCGGCTGCGGTTTGCCGTCGACGGAGACCTGCCGTTCCTCCATCGATTCCAGCAGTGCCGACTGGGTTTTCGGCGGCGTCCGGTTGATTTCGTCGGCGAGCAGCAGATTGGTGAACACCGGGCCGCGCCGGAAGGTGAACTCGGCCGAATGCGGATCGTAGATCTGTGAACCGGTGACGTCACCGGGCATCAGATCCGGAGTGAACTGCACCCGGGCGTGATCCAGATCGAGCCCCGTCGCCAGCGCTCGCACCAGCAGCGTCTTCGCCACGCCCGGAACGCCTTCCAGCAGCACGTGCCCGCGGCACAGCAGCGCCAGCACCAGGAACATCACGGCCTGATCGTTGCCGACGACGGCCTTGCCGATCTCGGTGCGCAGCGCGCCGAAAGCCTGCAGGGCCTGCTCGGCGGTCGGGGTGTGGTCGGTGTCCGCTGTGGTCATTCGATCTCCGTCATTCGATCTCCGATTCGATTCGTCGCAGTTGCGCGGCAACCTGGCGCAGGGTGTCGTCGTCGTGCACCGGGCCGAACAGGGTGGCGCCGACATGGTCCGCCGGTGTGCGAGTGCGCGTGGCGATGGCCGTCACCAGGTGATTGACGGGTGCCTCCGGCGTCAGGCCCAGGGCCGGCCGGACGCGGCGCAGCGTCGCCGCGCGCAGCAGGGCGGCGACGTGGTCGCGATCGCCCGACTTGCGGTACAGCGCCGCCTGTCCGCCGAGCAGTTCGTTCGCCGCCACCTGGACCGGGCGCGGTTCGGCGACCAGCGCACCGCGCCGACGACCCCGCCACCACACCACGATCACGCCGCAGAGCAGCCACTGCAGGCCGCCGTAGGCCAGCCAGTCCGGCAGGCGCCCGAAGATCGAATCCGAGCCTTCGCCGAAATCCGGTGGGGGCGGGGTGTATCCGTCCGGGTCCGGTGGGGGTGGCGGGATCTCCGGCGCCGGGGGTGCGGTCGGTGCGGCCGACAGGTGGATCAGTACATAGACGAGCAGCGCCAGAACGAGCGCGGCCACCAGCACGGCCCAGAATCGTGGATTGCGAATGAGCTGTGGCAGTGGCGGAATGCGCAGTGAGCGCCGGGTCGGCGCGGTGGTCTCCACCGGTTCCGGCGGTGGCGGCGGGGCCAGGGAGAAGACGTCGGCCTGTGCGAGCCGCAGGTACTCGTCCGCGGTCGCGGCCCGGCCGCCGTATACGACCTCGTCGAAACCGTGTGCCGCCGTGGGTAGTTCGGCGGCGCGGTCGGGTATCGCGGTGACGGCGGCCGTGGCGGTCTCCTGCGCGGTGCGCGATCGCCGGACCTCCAGTACGCCACCCTGTTCCAGGCCGCGGACCACCGCGCGGTAGCGCTCTCGCAGCGCGGTGTCGTAATCGTGCTGTCCCGCGGCGGTTTCCGCGGCGACGCGATGGTCGGCGGCCGGGCCCAGGCGCGGCGGCGCGGGGGCGGGCGCGACCGGTGGCCGGTCGTGGTCCGGCCGGTCGGTCATCGGGTGACCGCCCGGGGCGCGTTGTCCAGGGGGCGAGTTCGATCGTCGTCGGGGATTCGGATGTCCCAGCCGTCGCGGCGGCATCGCCGGTCGACGTAGCCGACCACGTCGGCCGCCGACTCCACCACCTCGGTGAGCGCCGCGACGAGCAGTACCGTCGCGGTGATCAGCACGATCGCCGCCCAGCGGTGGGTGCCGGAGATCTCCGTGACGAACAGCGTGAGCCCCGCCAGCGGCACGACCAGTACCAGCAGCAGGCCGCGCAGGCACAGCCACAGTCCGGCCAGCCGCCATTCCGCGCCCGCGGCAAGCGTTTTCGCCCGTGCGATGGTGTCGCGGTACCGTATCGGGTGCTCGAACAGCACCGGGGTGGACAGGCAACGCCGCGACCGCAACCACCCCAGCCAGGCCAGTGCGGGCAGCATGGTGAGAATCAGCACCGCGCCCAGGATCGCTACGCCCAGGCCGATCAGTGTGGTCATGATCCGGTAGCGCAGCAGCGGTCCCGCCGCCGCGCCGAGCCGCCACAGCGTCTCGCGCCAGGTGATCGGCCGCCGGTGCACGCTCGCCAGGACGACCGGGACGGTCACCCCGCGCGTGAACGAGCGCAGCAGCCAGGCGAAGCACACTGTGGAAAGCACTGCGGCCCAGGCCGTCCCGGCATCGGAGCCGTCGGTGGCCACCGACCCGGCGGCCGTGATCGCCGCGACCGCGCCCGCGGCCGGCACGAGGGCGACACCGACCAGCCCCGCCAGCAACCGCACGTGCGCCTGTATCGCGGCGAACGGCAGATCCAGGTTCTCGCGGAACGACAGCGGCCGGATCGGCACGGCCTCACCGATTTCCCAGTCGTCATGGGTGGCCCCCGGCAAGCCCGCTGAACCTCCCGCCACGGCCCCGGTCGGCGCGGCGCCGGACACGTCCGGACCCGGCACAGGACCGGCCCCCTCGGCCGCAGCGGACAACACGCGCCCGAGTTTATCCGTGGTGACCCGCCGCGCACGCCTTCCGAGCCGAGGGACCCGCGATCCCCACGCAACCTGGACCGAATCCGCCGCGGCGGACGGCCGGACCGGCCGGCCCGCCTGCCACGGATGCGGCGGTCGTCGCATCGTGCGGCTCTGTCGGCTGACAATGCTCCGGAGCCGGATGTCCGGGTGCGTAGCGGTCAGGGTTGCAGGAGGCGGGTGACGACGGCGCGGTAGCGGGCGGGGTCTATCGGGGGGAGGCCGAGGAGGGCGCGTAGGTAGACGCCGTCGCCGACGAGGCGGACGATGTCGGCGCGTACGGGATCCTCGATTTCGTTGTCGAGGCCCGTGGTCCAGCTGTCGAGGACCTCGATGAGGGCGCGCTGTACCTCGTCGTCGCGCTCGTCGTGGGCGGCGTCGACAGTGCGCATGGCGGCCACCATGGAGCGGTACAGCGCCAGTTCCAGGGCGTCGGTGTCGTTGTCGGCGCTCGGGGTCTGCAGGTACCACTCGGCGACCGACTTGCCTTGTGCCGCAGCGGTGTCCAATTGCTCGGTCGTGCGTTCGCCCAACCGGCGCACGAGCCCGGCCAGCAGTGCGTCCTTGCTCTTGAAGTGGTAGAGCAGCCCGCCCTTGGAGACGCCGGCGGCGGCCGCCACGTTCTCCAGCGTCACCTGAGACATGCCCTTGTCCAGCAGCAGCGATTCGAGCGCGTCGAGAATCCGATCGCGGGTGGTAGTTGTCACGTCCGCGACTGTACCGTCCGGACGGTTATCTCTGATACTGTACCGTCCGGACGGTAAGAAAATCGACCATGGAGTGAGGATCATGAACACCCACGACGGCACCGCGCTCCCGCACCGGGCCACCGCCCGCGACTGGGCCGGGCTCGGCGTTCTGGTGCTCGCGCTGCTGCTCATCTCGGTGGATGCGACCGTGCTGGACATCGCCGTCCCCGCGATCAGCGCGCATCTGGCCCCGACCACGCCGCAGCTGCTGTGGATCATCGACGTGTACTCGTTCGTGCTGGCGGGTCTGCTGGTCACGATGGGCGTGCTCGGTGATCGCATCGGTCGTCGTCGGCTGTTGCTGCTCGGCGCGGCGGGATTCGGCGTGGCCTCGGTGCTCGCCGCGTGGTCGGTGAGCCCGGAGATGCTGATCGCCGCCCGCGTGCTGCAGGGCGTCGCCGGCGCCACGCTGATGCCCGCGACCCTGGGCCTGATCCGGGCGATGTTCACCGACGCGCGGCAGCGCACCACCGCGATCGCGGTCTGGAGTGCGGCCGCGACCGGCGGCGCGGCCCTGGGCCCGGTGCTGGGTGGCTGGCTGCTCGAGCACTTCTGGTGGGGCTCGGTGTTCCTGATCAACGTGCCGGTCATGCTGGTGCTGGTGGCGCTGGGACCGCTGCTCGTGCCGGAGTCGAAGGACCCGAATCCGGGCCGGTTCGACCTGGTCAGCGCGGGATTGTCGATGCTGGCGCTGGTGCCGGTGGTGTACGCGGTCAAGGAGACCGCCGCGCACGGCGTGCGCCCGGTCGTGCTGGGCGTCGCGGCGGCCGGTGTGCTCGCCGGCGTGCTGTTCGTGCGCAGGCAGCGCCGTCTCGCCGATCCGATGCTGGATCTCGGGCTGTTCGCGCTGCCGCGCTTCCGCACGGCGGTGCTGACCAGCCTGCTCGCGGTGTTCGCGCTCGCCGGTGTGCTGTTCTTCGGTTCGCAGTATCTGCAGCTGGTGCAGGGCCGCTCGCCCCTGGACGCCGGATTGCACCTGATGCCGGGGATGCTCGCCAGTATGGTGTCGGCGCTGGCCTCGGCTTGGCTGGTGCGGGTGTGGCAGCCGGGCCGGGTGCTCGCGGGCGCGCTGGTGGTGGCCGCCCTCGGCGCGGCGCTGTTCGTCGGGCTGAGTGCGGATCCGGCGGCAGGGGTCACCGCGTTCGTCGTGGGCTTCCTGCTGATCGGCGCGGGTGTCGGTGTGGCGCTGACGGTGTCGTCGGATCTGGTGGTCGGGTCGGCCCCGGCCGAACGCGCCGGTGCGGCGGCCGCCGTCTCGGAGACGGCGTACGAGGCCGGTATCGCGCTCGGTGTCGCGGCGCTCGGCAGCGTGGTGATGTCGGTGTTCCGGCACGGCGTGGACGTGTCGCGGGTGCCCGCGGCACAGCTGTCGGCCGCGCGGGAATCGCTCGGCGGCGCGGTGGACACCGCGAGCGGGCTGCCCGACGAAGCCGCCGCGGCCCTGCTGAATTCGGCGCGCGAGTCCTTCGTCGCCGGAATCCATTGGGCCGCACTCGCGACCGCGGTGATCCTGCTGGTGGCGGCGGTCGTCGCGTACCGCATGCCCACCGCGCGGGCCGCCGGCACGAGCGAGTCGCGCGGCCGGGCGGATGTCACTGTTCGGGCATGAGCGTCGTCGGACGCTTCGCCACGCAGGTCGATCGTGCCTTAGCTGCGGTTCGAGGTGGATGCCATCGCCGTCCGCGGCTGACCGGTCACCGTGCCGGTCGGCCGGAAACCGTTGGGACCAGGCGGTTTACATGTTCTACGTGAAACATTCGGCAAACCGGCCGGGGCGGGGCGGTCAGTTCTTGTCGGCGGCGGGAGGCAATTGCCGGGGCCCGCGGTATTCCAGTTCGGGGTTGCCTGTGCGCGATGACAGGGCGTCCTGCCGGTCGGTCGTGCCCAGGCTGTAGGCCGGGGACGACTGGGCGGGGGACAGCGCGGCATGACGAGGGTCCTGCGCGTCGACCACCTGCTGGGCATACTGCGGGGTCCCCGGAGCGCCGGACTCGTCGGAGTGCACGGTGACCTTGCGGGTGCGCCGCAGCGTGAAGGTGATCTCCTCGGCCTCCTCGAAGACCTGCCGGACCGTGCGCAACGGGTGCGTGGCGGTATCCACGGCGCTGGTGACGAAGGACGGCACCAGCGGGCGGATCCACCGGGCCGCGGTATCGCTGAACGGCACGGTGCCGATCACCGGAAGTTCCAGTCCGCCACGGTTTTTCTCCAGCGCCCGGTCCCCGGACTCGGCCGGTGCGAGCGCATCGGACGTGCGCTGGGCGGGCAGATTGCGCGGTGGTGTCACATTCGCCTCCTGGGGCGCGGGGTCGGTCGATTCGCCGGCCGGGAGTGCCGCGAGCGATTCGAAATCGGCGACCGCCCGGCGCGCGGGCTCGGTGACACCGAGCTCGAAATTGCCGATGGCGGCGATGATGCGCCTGCGCTGCTGTTCGCGGTCGATGGCGGTGTCGGCGTGCGCGGTCAGCCGGGCGGCGGCCAATTCCTGGTCCGCACGCAGGTTTTCGGCCTCGGTGCGCACCTCGGCGCGCTTCACCGCGATGGCGGCCGCGGCGTGCTGCTCGGCCCGGTCGGCCACGGCTCGCGCCGCGATGCGCCGCTCGAACGACGTTTCCCCGCGCCACCAGCGCAGCAGCAGCGGCAGCAGGGCCAGCACCACGGCCACCAGGATGGTCGCCAGGCGCAGCAGCAGGCCACCGGCATGACCGGTGGTGTAGTCGTGCATGGCCAGCCAGCGCGCGCCGAGCCCGCGGTCCCCGGTGTCGAAGGCGTCGGAGCGGGCGCTGTCCAGCGCCTGCTGCCGGTCCGTGACCCGCGCGTCGAGCGGTTGCACCCGCGCCTGCGCCGCGGCCAGCCGAGCCCGAGCGTCGGTGAGCATGTCCTCGGCGGTCTGCGATTCGGGTCCGCGGCCCGGCACACCGGTGATCTTCGTCTGCGGGCACTCCGGTGTCGGGTTGTATTCGCAGCGGGCGATCACCAGCGACTGCTCGATATCGCCCTGCGCCTTGGCGACGGCCTGATCCAGTCCGGCCCGTTCCGTGCGCGCCTGCTCCAGTTCGGTGCGGGTGGCCACCACGGCGGGCGCGGATTCGCCCTCGCGCCTTGCCTTTTCGTCCAGCACCCGGTTCACGGTGCCGGCCAGCAACACGGTGCTCGCCAACTCGGCGACCACCACACCGGCCAGCACGGCGACGGTGACGCGACCGATCAGTTCGCCGGCCCCGCGGCGCGGCGCGGTCACCGTGGCCAGCGCCCGCGCGCCGAACGCGACCAGCGGCAGCACGATCAGCGCCGCGAACACCACGAGCGGCGGCGGCCAGTGCGCCGCCACGGTGGCCGCCGTCACCGCCGCGGTGGAAACCACGGCGAACAGCAGTACCGCGACGCCGCCGACCGCGTAGCCGCCGCGTTCGTGCCGGTCGATGACCTCCGCTCCGGCGCCGCCGAACCAGGTCGATACCGCTGCCGCGGCCCGACCGGAGGTACGGTTACCGGAATCGGGCTGGTCAGGGACGCGGGGGTCGGTCATGGGAGCTCACATTCCTCTGGGTCCCAGGCGTTTCCGAGGCTCGCCGAAATTGTCGCGCATTCGTTGTCTCAGCGTGACAGGCTGGGGCGCGTTCTACCGAGCACGGCACCGGGGATGTGGTCAGCCTCACAGATCATCCGCGCGGCGAGGGCGCGAATCCCGGGGTACGACAGGATGTTTCGGCCGGGAAGCGGTTCCCGGGCCCACGGACCAGGAGGTGGTCGGGATGCGCGGCACTGTTTTCGCGCTGGCTGTGGCGTTGTCGGTCGGAGCGGTCTCGGTCGAGGCGCTGCCGGTGACCGGGGAGCGGACGCTGCCGGTAGCCGCGGCCGAGGTCCCGACAGCCGCGCCGGATCCACTCGTGAACCTAGTCCTCGAGCGCCTGAACACCGCCGACGCGGTGGCCGCCGCCAAGTGGTCGACCGCCACCCGCACCGGGCAGCCGCCGGTGATCGACGACCCGGCGCGGGAGGCGGAGGTCTACGACTCGATGGCCACCGCGGGCGCCCGGCTCGACCTGCCCGAATCGTGGGTGAGGCAGGTTTTCCAGGGTCAGATCGAGGCCAACAAACTCGTGCAGCGCGGCCTGCACGCCGAGTGGCGTTTCCAGCCGGGCGCCGCGCCCGCCACCGCTCCCGACCTCGCCGCGGTGCGTCCGGTGATCGACCGGGTGAACGGCGAGATCCTCGGACAGTTGGCGGCCGCGCGGGCGACGCTGTCCGGCCCGGCCTGCGCGCAGCGGTTGGCGGCGGCGGTCGCCCCGGTGGTGACCTCGGGTGAGGTCGACGTCCTGCACGCCGCGGCACTCGCCCGCGCGTCCGCCGCATTGTGCCGCTGACCTGCGCTCGAGTCCCCTCGGCCGAGGGTGTGAGAAACCACACTGAACAGCGTTTGCTGGAACTGTGCTGAACTACACATCGAGGAAACGAAGCCGTACGGTCTGAACGCAGCCGTCAGCCCGCTGCCTGCGTATCCGGAACGTCTCCGCGGGGTGTCCGGGAAGTTAGCCGTCTTACAATCGGTTTGTCCGTACCGGGCCGTGGGAATTCTCTGTTGATGCAGGTAAGAGGGCATCTTGCGGCGTACGTGCAGGCTCGGCGAGCGGACCGGCGCGACGATGGCGAACAGTGGCATACACGACTCAGTGATCATCCAACCCTGCTTTACACTGGAGAACGCGCAGGTAGTGGAGGACCGATGAAGAAGCCCAGGTAGACGCCGTTATTAGCACAACCTAAGTTGGTTGGGCTCAGGTCCTGACTTATCGTTTGCTCTTATGTCGGGCACGAAATGTCCGACTACATCGCCCGATTCGGCCACAAGCCGTGACGACAGCCCAACGGGCGATAACGGCGCGGCGGCATGGAACACGTCAGAGTTCCGTTACCGCCGAGCACCCGGCTACGACATCGAAGCGGGTAGGACAACTGGAGAGTTGACTGCACGGGATGACCATCAGCGCCGCTGGTCTCCGAAACGTCCGGGCGCAGTCTAGACGGAGGCGTTCGACGAAGGCCCGATTTCATCGAAGGCCTGATTTTCTTGAAGGCAGAGGCATGACGCAACTTCCTGGCCACCGGCCCGCGGGGCGCACTGGGTCGCACCGCAACCCGGGACCCACCGGTCTCTACGACCCGGCGTACGAACACGACGCCTGTGGTGTCGCGTTCGTCGTCGACATGCACGGCCGCCGCAGCCGCGACATCGTCGACAAGGCGATCACGGCGCTGCTGAACCTGGAGCACCGCGGCGCCGCGGGCGCCGAGCCCAACTCGGGCGACGGCGCGGGCATCCTGATCCAGGTCCCGGACAAGTTCTTCCGTGCCGTAGTGGACTTCGAGCTGCCCGCCGTGGGCTCCTACGCCACCGGTATCGCCTTCCTGCCGCAGGCCCGCCGGGAGGCGGCCCGCGCGCGCTATCACGTCGAGAAGATCGTCAAGGAAGAGGGCCTGGCCGTCCTCGGCTGGCGCGAGGTGCCCATCGACGAGTCGTCGCTGGGCGCGCTGGCACGCGACGCCATGCCGACCTTCCGGCAGCTGTTCATCGCCTCGCCGCCCGAGGGGGCCGAGCAGCTGACGGGCATGGACCTGGAGCGCCGCGCCTACGTGGTGCGCAAGCGCGTCGAGCACGAGCTCGGCAAGCAGGGTCCCGGCGAAGGCGCGGTCGGCCGCGAGACCGTGTACTTCCCGAGCCTGTCCGGGCAGACCTTCATCTACAAGGGCATGTTCACCACGCCGCAGCTGCGCGCGTTCTACCTGGATCTGCAGGACGACCGGGTGGAATCGGCCCTGGGCATCGTGCACTCCCGCTTCTCCACCAACACCTTCCCGTCCTGGCCGCTGGCGCACCCGTTCCGGCGCGTCGCGCACAACGGTGAGATCAACACCGTCACCGGCAACGAGAACTGGATGCGGGCCCGCGAGGCCCTGCTGAACTCCGACGCGTTCGGCACCGACCACGAGGGCCGCAACCGCCTGGAGAAGATCTTCCCGGTGTGCACCCCGGGCGCCTCGGACACCGCGCGCTTCGACGAGGTGCTGGAGCTGCTGCACCTCGGCGGCCGCAGCCTGCCGCACGCCGTGCTGATGATGATCCCCGAGGCCTGGGAGCGGGCCGAGTCGATGGATCCGGCCCGGCGCGCGTTCTACCGCTATCACTCGTTCCTGATGGAGCCGTGGGACGGCCCGGCCTCGGTGTGCTTCTCCGACGGCACCGTCATCGGCGCCGTGCTCGACCGCAACGGCCTGCGCCCCTCGCGCGTCTGGGTGACCGACGACGGGCTGGTCGTGATGGCCTCCGAGGTCGGCGTGCTGGACATCGAGCCGTCCAAGGTGATCAAGAAGGTCCGCCTGCAGCCGGGCCGGATGTTCCTGGTCGACACCTCGCAGGGCCGCATCATCGGCGACGAGGAGATCAAGACCCAGCTCGCCGGCGAGCACCCGTACCAGGAATGGCTGGACGACGGCCCGACCAAGCTGTCGGACCTGCCCGACCGCCCGCACGTGCACATGTCGCACGACCGCGTCCTGATCCGGCAGCAGATCTTCGGATACACCACCGAGGAACTGAGCCTGCTGATCTCGCCGATGGCCAAGACCGGCGGCGAGGCGCTCGGCTCGATGGGCACCGACACCCCGATCGCGGTGCTGTCGGCCCGGCCGCGACTGCTGTTCGACTACTTCTCGCAGCTGTTCGCGCAGGTCACCAACCCGCCGCTGGACGCCATCCGCGAGGAGATCGTCACCAGCCTGCGCAGCATGATCGGCCCGGAGGCCGACCTGCTGCACCCCAGCCCGGACTCCTGTCGCCAGATCACGCTGACCTCGCCGATTCTGGACAACGACGAGCTGTCCAAGCTCGTCCACATCAACGACGACGGCTCGCATCCCGGGCTGCGCTCGGTCGTGGTGCACGGCCTGTACCCGGTGAAGAAGGGCGGCAAGGGCCTGCGCAAGGCGCTGCAGGCGATCAACGAGCAGGTGTCGACCGCCATCGACGGCGGCGCGCGCATCATCGTGCTGTCCGACCGGGAGTCCAACGAGAAGCTGGCGCCGATCCCGTCGCTGCTGCTCACCGCGTCGGTGCACCACCACCTCGTCCGCGAGCGCACCCGCACCAAGGTCGGGCTGGTCGTGGAGGCCGGTGACGCCCGCGAGGTGCACCACATGGCCATGCTGGTCGGCTTCGGCGCGGCCGCGATCAACCCGTACATGGCCTTCGAGTCGATCGAGGACATGCTCGAGCGCAACGCGCTCCAGATGCCCGGCAGCACCGGCGATCTGGCCGTCGACTACGACACCGCGGTCAAGAACTACATCAAGGGCGCCGGCAAGGGCGTGCTGAAGGTGATGTCCAAGATGGGCATCTCCACCATCGCCTCCTACCGCGGCGCGCAGCTGTTCCAGGTCGTCGGCCTGTCGCAGGAGTTGTGCGATCAGTACTTCACCGGGCTGAACTCGCCGCTGGACGGCATCGGCCTGGACGAGATCGCCGGCGAGGTCGCTGCCCGGCACCGGGTGGCGTTCCTGGAGAACCGCAACGAGCGCGCGCACCGCGAACTCGAGGTGGGCGGCGAGTACCAGTGGCGGCGCGAGGGCGAGTACCACCTGTTCAACCCGGACACGGTGTTCAAGCTGCAGCACGCCACCCGCACCGGGCAGTACAAGATCTTCAAGGAGTACACCCGGCTCGTCGACGACCAGTCCGAGCGGCTGGCCTCGCTGCGCGGCCTGTTCAAGTTCAAGTCCGAAGGCCGCCATGCCATCCCGATCGAGGAGGTGGAGTCGGCCCGCGATATCGCCAAGCGGTTCTCCACCGGCGCGATGAGCTACGGCTCGATCTCCGCCGAGGCGCACGAGACCCTCGCGATCGCGATGAACCGGCTCGGCGGCCGCTCGAACTCGGGCGAGGGCGGCGAGTCCCCGGCCCGCTTCGAGCCGGAGGAGAACGGCGACTGGCGGCGCAGCGCGATCAAGCAGGTGGCCTCCGGCCGCTTCGGCGTGACCGCGCACTACCTGACCAACTGCACCGACATCCAGATCAAGATGGCGCAGGGCGCCAAGCCCGGTGAGGGCGGCCAGCTCCCGGCGCACAAGGTGTACCCGTGGGTCGCCGAGGTGCGGCACTCGACGCCGGGCGTCGGCCTGATCTCCCCGCCGCCGCACCACGACATCTACTCGATCGAGGATCTCGCCCAGCTGATCCACGACCTGAAGAACGCGAACCCGCAGGCGCGGATTCACGTGAAACTGGTCGCCGAGCCGGGCGTCGGCACGGTCGCCGCGGGCGTCTCCAAGGCGCACGCCGACGTGGTGCTCATCTCCGGTCACGACGGCGGCACCGGCGCCTCGCCGCTGACCTCGCTCAAGCACGCGGGCGGTCCGTGGGAACTCGGCCTCGCCGAGACCCAGCAGACGCTGCTGCTCAACGGCCTGCGCGACCGCATCGTGGTGCAGGTCGACGGTCAGATGAAGACCGGCCGCGACGTGATGATCGCCGCGCTGCTCGGCGCCGAGGAGTACGGCTTCGCGACCGCGCCGCTGGTGGTGTCGGGCTGCATCATGATGCGCGTGTGTCACCTCGACACCTGTCCGGTGGGCGTGGCGACGCAGAATCCCGTGCTGCGCCAGCGCTTCTCGGGCAAGCCGGAGTTCGTCGAGAACTTCATGCTGTTCATTGCCGAGGAGGTGCGCGAGCTGCTGGCCTCGCTGGGCTTCCGCACCCTGGACGAGGCCATCGGCCGGGTCGACCTGCTCGACACCACGCAGGCCAAGGAGCACTGGAAGGCGGCCAAGCTGGACCTGTCGCCGATCCTCGACGATGTCGAGACGGCGTTCATGTACCAGGACCGCCGCCGCACCAAGGAGCAGGACCACGGTCTGGACAAGGCGCTGGACAACCAGCTCATCGCCCAGTCCGCCGACGCGCTGGAGCGCGGCAAGCCGGTCAAGTTCGAAACCAAGATCACGAACGTGAACCGCACCGTCGGCACCATGCTCGGTCACGAGGTGACCAAGCTCTACGGCGGCGCGGGCCTGCCCGACGACACCATCGACATCACCTTCACCGGTTCGGCGGGCAACAGCTTCGGCGCGTTCGTCCCGGCGGGCATCACGCTGCGGGTGTTCGGCGACGCGAACGACTATGTCGGCAAGGGTCTTTCGGGCGGCCACCTGGTGGTGCGGCCCCCGCTGAACGCCCCCGCGGCGTTCGTCGCCGAGGAGAACATCATCGCGGGCAACGTGATCCTGTTCGGCGCCACCAACGGCCAGGCGTTCATTCGCGGTGTGGTCGGCGAGCGGTTCGCGGTGCGCAACTCGGGCGCCACGGCGGTCGTGGAGGGCGTGGGCGACCACGGCTGTGAGTACATGACCGGTGGCCGGGTGGTCATCCTCGGCGAGACCGGGCGCAACTTCGGCGCCGGTATGTCGGGCGGCATCGCCTTCGTCTACGACCCGGAGGGCAAGTTCGGCGATCATCTCAACGCCGAGCAGGCCGACGCGGTCGAGGCGCTGTCGGGCGACGACTTCACGTGGCTGCGCGACATCATCACCCGGCACCGCGACGAGACCGGATCGGCCGTCGCGGAGCGGATTCTGGGTGACTGGTCGCAGCAGGTGAACCACTTCGTGAAGGTTATGCCGCGCGACTACAAGAAGGTACTGCTGGCTATCTCCGAGGCTGAGAAGGCCGGCCGGAATGTAGATGAAGCAATCATGGAGGCCGCCCGTGGCTGATGTGAGACGCACCGGATTTGTTGGGTGCGCCGATGAGGCGCGGAGGTCAGAGGCCGTTCATGGGTGACGCACAAGGATTTCTGAAGCACACGAAGCGGGAGCTGCCCGAGCGGCGGCCGGTTCCGTTGCGGCTGATGGACTGGAAAGAGGTCTATAAGGAGGGTTTCCCGCACGAGACCCTGCAGACCCAGGCCAGCCGCTGCATGGACTGCGGAATCCCGTTCTGCCACAACGGGTGTCCGCTGGGCAACCTGATTCCCGAGTGGAACGACCTGGTGTACCGGGGCAATTGGCGCGAGGGCATCGATCGCCTGCACGCCACCAACAACTTCCCGGAGTTCACCGGGCGGCTGTGCCCGGCGCCGTGCGAGTCGTCGTGCGTGCTCGGCATCAATCAGGACCCGGTGACCATCAAGCAGGTCGAGGTCGAACTCATCGAGAACGCCTTCGACGAGGGCTGGGTGGCCCCGGTGTACCCGACCCGGCTGACCGGAAAGAAGGTCGCCGTGGTGGGTTCGGGTCCGGCCGGTCTGGCCGCGGCCCAGCAGCTCACCCGGGCCGGGCACACGGTGACGGTGTTCGAGCGCGACGACCGCATCGGCGGCCTGCTGCGCTACGGCATCCCGGAATTCAAGATGGAGAAGCGCTTCATCGACCGCCGCCTGGCACAGATGGAGGCCGAGGGCACCGTCTTCAAGGCCGGTGTGAACGTGGGCGTGGACATCACCGCCGCGCAGCTGCGCGAGAAATTCGACGCGGTGGTGCTCGCCGGCGGTTCGACCATCGCCCGCGACCTGCCGATCCCGGGCCGCGATCTGGACGGCATCCATCAGGCGATGGAGTTCCTGCCGCTGTCCAACCGCGTGCAGCTGGGCGACCCGATCACCGATGAGAACGGGCTGCCGCCCATCAACGCCAGGGGTAAGAAGGTCGTCATCATCGGCGGCGGCGACACCGGCGCCGACTGCCTGGGCACTTCCCACCGGCAGGGCGCCGCCAGCGTGCACCAGTTCGAGATCATGCCGCGGCCGCCGGAGGAGCGCGCCGATTCCACGCCGTGGCCGACCTATCCGCTGATGTACCGGGTCTCCTCGGCGCACGAAGAGGGCGGCGAGCGGGTGTATTCGGTGAACACCGAGCGCTTCGTCGGCCAGGAGGGCAAGGTCACCGCTCTCCAGGCGCACGAGGTGCAGATGGTCAACGGCCGCTTCGAGAAGATCGAGGGCTCCGACTTCACCCTCGAGGCCGATCTGGTGCTGCTGGCCATGGGCTTCACCGGGCCGCAGAAGCCCGGCCTGCTCGAGGACCTGGGCGTCGGCTACGACCAGCGCGGCAATGTCAAGCGTGACAACGAGTTCCAGACCACCGTTCCCGGCGTGTTCGCCGCCGGTGACATGGGTCGCGGCCAGTCGTTGATCGTGTGGGCCATCGCCGAGGGGCGGGCCGCCGCGTCGGCGGTGGACAAGTTCCTCGAGGGCGACACGGCGCTGCCCTCGCCGATCGCGCCGACGACGGTCGCCCAGCGCTGACGAAGTATCGGGAGAAGTGCCCGCGGGTCGTGGGGGGCCGGGCCCGGGCGGGGTGTGGGGCGGGGGGGGTGGGGGGGGAAAGGGCGGGGTGGGGGGGGGGGGGTGGGCGGTGGGGGTTTTGGCGGGATTGTTTTGAAGAGGGTTGG
>NZ_JARWOP010000146.1 GCF_029868745.1 Nocardia wallacei
GCGGGGGGCTGCGCCGTGGGCCGGCGCCCCGCCGCGCGCACCGCGCCCCGGCGGCCACACCCCCACATCGGGGGCGTCCCCTACATCCTCGTGCACGCCGGGGTGCACTGGCTGGTCATGGAGTACGTGCCGGGGCGTTCGCTGGCCGAGATCGCCCGCCGGGAACGGAAACTCGACGCGCCGACGGCCGCGGCCATCGGCGAGCAGATCGCCGGCGCGCTGGCCCACTGCCACGAGAACGGCATCCTGCACTGCGACGTCTCCCCCGAGAACATCATCGTCACCGACGCGGGCGACGCCCTGCTGACCGACTTCGGCAGTTCCCTGGACCTGCGCGACGCGCCCACCGGCGAGAGCCCGAAAATCGATGCGGCACGGGGCAAGTGGCAGTATCTGGCGCCCGAGGTCGAGCGCGGCGCGCCGCCCGGCCCCAAGGCGGACGTCTTCGCGCTGGCCGCGTCGCTGCGGGCCGTCACCGCGCACCGCCGCCATCCCGGCCCGCTCGAGGCGGTGCTGGACCAGCAGTTGCAGCCGAGCCCGCAGCACCGTCCGACCGCCGCGGCCGCGTCGACCCGGTTCGCGCGCGTCGAACGCCCCGCGCGCGGCTGGAATCGCGTGCTGCTCCGACGGATCACCACGGCGACAGCGGAATTCGTCGCGGTGGCATCGATCGTCACGGCCGGTGCGATGATGCCCGTCGCCGCGGCGGACAATTCGATCGGCGACCCGCGCACCGCCGACCCCTGCGCGCTGCTCGACCCGGCCACGCTTGCGCCGTACGGGCGGATCGATCTGACCACCGACGAGGCCAACTTCGACACCTGCGATCTGCGGGTTCGGCAGTGGGGCGAGGATTTTCACCCCGACACCGGCCATGTCCGGCTGAGACTCTCGGCCGACGCGCCCGAGCAGACCTCGCAGATCGCGTTCACGCGCGCCGGGAACATCACGATCGCCGCCGAACCGCCGAGCGGCACCAGATGCATTCGGACCCTGATGCTTTCGGGTGGCGGCAATATCGAGATCACCGGTGAGCGCCTGGTGCCCGACGGGCCGGACCCGTGCGCGCTGGCCGACGCCGTGGTCGTCGGCGCGCGAAACATCCTGTGGCACGGCCCGATACCGCGGCGGCCGGGGCCCTTCGGAGCGGATTCGCTGGCGCGGCACGAGGCGTGCGGCCTGGTGGACGGATCGATGCTCGCCAAGGTGCCGGGCATCGACGCCGTTCACCCCGCCGCCGGATTCGGCGACTGGTCGTGCCGGTGGGACAGCACCATCGACGGCCATGTGACGCTGCGCTACGACCGCGACGCGCCGAAGACGGCGGCGGCCGGGCAGCCGCTGCTGCTCGCGGGCCTACCCGCCTTCCGCCGCTCGGACCGCAACGACTGCACCGTGCAGATCGAGTACCGCCGCTTCCGGGGGCCGTCGGGCGGCGACCACGCCGAGGTCGTCGTGATCAGGTATGCCGGAACGCCCGCGCCGCCCGAACAACGCTGTGCCACCGTCACCGAGCTGGCGACCACCGTCGCGATCAACCTGACTCGGTGAGGCGCGGTCACCGGGGCCGGAGTGTGATGGTCACCGTCCGATTCGCTTGCGGCCCCGCGTCCATGCCGTCGGGGAACGGTGGCGCGGTGGCGCCCGCGCTGGCCAGGAGAAACATCGACAAGGGCAGGCCGGTGGCGACGGCAAGATGCGCGGCGACGGCGCGGGCACGGGCGAGACCGAGTTCGGCAGCGTCGATGTATCCGAGGGTGGGCGAGACGGTCGCGGCCTCGGTATGACCGGTGACCGTCACCGTCACCCGGTCGGCGAACGCGGGCAGCACCGAGGCGAAACGGTCCAGCGCCGTCTCTCCGTTGCCCGCCAATTCCGTTCCTACAGAAAACATTCCGCCGGGGAACGTGACGGTGAGGGCGTCCGCGCTCGGGTAGGGGCGCAACGCCGGCTCGGTGGTCAGCGCCGCCACCAGGTCCCGCAATGTCGCGTCACGGTCGGCCACCGCGCGGTCGAACCGGTCGGCGACCGCGCCCACCTCCCCCGACAGCCGCTGCTGCTCGCCGCGCAGCACGTCGAGCCGGGCCGACAGCTCCGCGCCGCGCACCGGATAGTGCTGGATCGCCGCGATACCGCCCGCCCCGATCGCCGCGGCCGCCGCCAGCGCCAGCCCCGCCCGGACGGGATGCTTCCGCGCCCGGCGCGCCTGGAGCGCGGCCAGCCGCCGACGGCCCGCCCGCGCCGCGGCAGCGTCCCCACCCGCCTGCTGCGCTCGCGCCCAGCAGTCGTCCGCGTCGGCGAATTCCCCACGCTGCGCATGGATTCGGGCCAGCAGGTCGAGCACGTCCGGGTCCGCGCCCTCTCGTCCACCGGCCTCGTGCAACATCTGTTCGGCCTCGTCGTAGTGTCCCGCACCGGCCAGTCGCGCGGCCTGCGCGGTCGCGGCGGTCACCAGCGCCGTCCCACGGTGCTGCCGAACGCCCCGCCGCCGGCATGCGCACCGGTCTCGTCGGGCGCCAGCTTGTCGAGTTGCGTGAGAACCTGGCGCAGCTCGAGGTTGTCCCCGCGCGCCAGCGCGGCCCGGCCTCTGCGGAGCGAATCCTGCACCGCCGGGTCCGGATGCTCGCCGAGTTCCTGCTCGCGGGCGCCGAAGATCACCGCCTCCAACCGGCCCGAATCGCGCAGCACCTCCGCGAAAACCTCACGCACGACGTCGATCTGGCGGCACAGCACGGTGTCGTCCTCGGCCGTCACCGCATGTCGGATGGACCGCTCGGCCTCGCGCAGCGCGGTCCGGCGCGCCGGACTGCCCCAGTTCAAGATCGGCTCGCGCACGGAGTCGAGCAGCCCGTTCGCCTCCTCGACGAGTTCCGGAAAGCGCAGCGCCGCTTCGATATCCGCGACGGCGACCTGGGCGTCGCGCAGCCGGTTCTGGCATTCGCGCGCAGCGTCCGGGTCGACCGCGGCCGCGGCGGCCTGCCGCCGGACATCGTCCAGCGCGCCCTCCCGCGCGAAGGCGTCGATCAACCCGGCCGCCCGGGCGCCCCGGGACCCCAGCTGCCCGGCTCGTCGCTCCAGATCGTGCAGGCCCGCCTCCAGATCGTCTGCGGCATGGCGCAATTCGTCGGCATCGGTCGAGGTGGTGCGGCCGAGTTCGACGGTGATGGGGAACTCCTCGTCGAGGATCGGCACGTAGGCGTCCGCGCGCGGCACGAAGCTGGCGTCGATCCGCAGCTGCACCTCCACCTCGCTGCCCGCGGGCACATCGCGGACGATCTGGCTCGGGGTGATATCCAGCGCGCCGACCAGCGTATTGAGATCCGCCCGGGGGCGCTCGCCTTCCACGATGGGCACCCGGATCAGGCCGGTGCGCTCATCGCGCCGCACGGTGACAGTCGACCGCAGGACCTCGCGCGTCTTGGCGGGCAGCTCGGTGCCCTTGCGCGCCAGCCACAAGACCTCGTTGTCGTCCAGCCCGATACCGACCGAATGGCTCAGCGTGGGCGGCGTGCCCACCAACGTGGTGTGCTTGTACGTGATCCGCTCCGGATCGCAGTCCAGAGGCGTGCCGCGGGCGTCGCGTACCTCCACCACATACCGATTGGTGGTCTTCTCCTCGGCGTGCAGCCGCGCGGTGAAGGTGCCGTCGGCGGTGAGCGGAATCTTCCCGCTGTGCCACGCGGGTTCGCCGTCGGGATTGACGAATTCTATGGTGGCGCCGGTCCAATCGCGATCCTCCGCGGCCGCGACCCGCCCGCCGACGAGCGGATCGGGATCGGAACCGACCGGCTGATGCGCCATGTCGATCACCACCTGCCCGCCCCGGGTCGGCCGGGACCGCGGCGGCACCCGCTGAGTGCCCGCGAACAGCGCCGCGCCCCGGGCCACGACGGTGACCGGGTCCAGGCTGTGGTCCAGCGGCAGCCCCAGCCCCTCGCCAGGATCGGCCAGCAGCTGCCGCAGGGTCGGCGCCAGCGTCGCGCCGCCGACCAGCAGCACCCGGTCGATCTCGCCGGTCGCGAGCTCGGATTCGGCGAGCGCCTTGCGGCACAGGGCGATCGAGCGCCGGTAGAACGGCATGGCGAGCCGTTCCAGGTCCGCGCGGGTGATCTCGTAGGGGAATTCGACGACCGCGCCGTCCGCGCCGTCGAGCAGCACCTCACCGGAGACGGAGGCGGCGCGCGACAGCTGAATCTTCGCGGTCTCGGCCGCGGCCTTCAGTTTGGCGACGGTGCCGGCGTAGCGCCGGTTTCCGCGCGCCAGCTCCGGAATCCCCAGGGCGCCGCGGGCCGCCGGGATCAGCAGCTCCTCCACGACCGCCCAGTCGATCAGCTTGCCGCCGAGAAAGTTGTCCCCCGCGTGGTTGATCGTGCTGAACTCGCCGTCGGCGACCCGGATGACGGCCGCGTCGAAGGTGCCGCCGCCGAAGTCGTAGACCAGCCAGAAGCCGCGCTCGACCGGTCCGTGCGCGCTGTAGGCCCACGCCGCCGCGCTCGGCTCCTGGATGAGCGGCGCGAACTCGAGCCCGGCCTGCGCGGCGGCGGTGCGCGTCGCGTCGCACTGGTCGAGTTCGAAGGCGGCCGGGACGGTGATGACCGCGGCGTCGATGTCCTCGCCCAGGGCCTGCCGGACGTCGTCCCGCAGCGATTTCAGTATCTCCGCGGACAGATCCGCCGGGCTCATGCTCAGGTCCGCGGCGCGAAAGTGCTTGTGCGCGCCGCGCATTCCCATCTGCAACTTGAATTCGGCGCACGCGTTGTCGGGATCCGCGTCTACCCGCTCCTTGGCCACCGCGCCCACCCGCACGTGTTTCATGCGGTTCACATACACCGCCGACGGCGTGTACTCGCCCTGGTCGTTGTTGCGGATCACGCGTGCGCTGTCGGCGTCGACAACCGCGATGGCACTGTTCGTGGTGCCCAGGTCTATCCCGAAATCGATGGTCTCGCGCGTCATGCTGGTTGTCCTTTCTCGGGCATTCCCACGATCACCTGGCCGGTCTGGATGCAGCGCCCCGACCGGTAGACCGACGGCCGCACGGTCTCCACGACGAGTTCGCGATCTATTCCGGCGCGCGCCTCGTAGGCCATGACCCGCAGCGACAGCCCGGGGTCGAAGACCGCGCCGTCGTGATCCTGGATGCGGACCTGTGCGTCGGCCAGGCGTTCGGCGACAGCGGTCAGGTTCCGGGTGGCCAGCCGCTGCGCCTTGGCCGCCTCGCTGTCCGCCGCGAACCTCTTCAGCACCCGCCACACGCCCGTCGCGACATCGGCGATCACGGCATCGTCCAATCCGGCGACGACCGCCGGGGCCGGCTCCGGATCGGTCACGACGGGCATCGGCAGCGTCTCGAGCTGGTCACCCGGCCGGACCGAATATCGGTCGGGCGCCGGGATGCGGAACTCCGCCGGAAAGCGGTGTTGCCGGACGATTCGTCGAATGTCCGAGAGCCACATGGTCTTTCGCGTCATCGGCCCACCTGTTCGGTTGCGAAACGGTGCAGCCGGTACGCCCGCCAAGCCCACAGCAGTCCGGCCAGCGCCAGTACCACCAGGAAGTTGCGCAGTTCGGTCGCTCCCTCGTACGGCCGCACGAGCAGCGTCACCAGCCCGAGCAGCACGACCAGCCGCCAGATCCGGGCGCGGACCGTCAGCGGAACCTTGCCGTAGTAGTAGGTCTCGTCGCGCAGGTAGGAGGCCATCGGGATCGGCACGAAGCACGGCGCGGCATAGTGCGTGGTGACGAAGGTGCCGTCCGCCGCGAGTGCCCGGCTGCCCATCACGAACGAAAAGCCGATGAACCAAAATCCCTCGAACAGGCCGCCTCGGGGCGGCGGCGCGACGATGGCTCGGGGCTCGGCCAGCACCGCGTCGAGTTGTCGGCGCACCGCCGGGTCCGCGGTGCGGCGGCGCCAGGCGCGCAGCCGGTCCGCGGCGCTGTTGACCCGGCCCAGCGTGATCAGGTCCGCGACACTCCCGGTGACGGACTCGGCGGCGACCACGTCGCGGTTGCTGCCGACCAGCTCGATCGTGGTGGCCAGCCGGGCCATCTCGCCCGCCCGCGTCAGCAGCGCCAGCGCGGCCGCGGTATCCGACGTCGACCGTAGATGCGTTGTCGCACAGCGGTTCAGGGTCCGCGCCACCTGATCGGAGGCCGCCTCGCTGACCGGATCGTCGTCGCCGAGCAGTGCCGCCGTCACGGCCAGCGCGGGCGTGGCACGCTCGACCAGGGTCCACCCAGCCGCCGCGGAGTCCTCGCCGTCCGCCGCCGCGGCATGCTCGGCCGTCGCGCACGCGGCCGCGATCCGGGCCTCCAGCGGCCGCGTGGCGCCCCGCAGCGCCGCGTCGATCAGGCCGTCGTCCAGGGGCGACTCGTCGAGCAGGCGCAGATGCCAGTCCGCGGCGGCGGGACCCACCGACTCGACCACCTCGACGGCCAAGGCGACGCTGACGTCGATCAGGTGCCGCGGCAGCCGCTCCCGCAGGCGGCGGACCACGCCGGTCGTCAACCGGGGGTCGTCGATCTCACCGACGCGCTCGCGGGCCCGCTCCCAGGTCCGCTCCGCCTCGAGCACGCCGGACCACCGCCGCAGGGCGTCGGCCCAGCGCTGCGCCCGGGGGTCGTTCTCGAAATCCTCGGCACTGTGGTCGGTGGGTGAATATTCTTCCAGCACAGCGCAATGCGCGCGCACCGCGGCGTCGTGCTCGGCGTCGGTCTGCCACAGCCAGAGCATTTCGTGGATCAGGCGCGCCACCGGATCCCGCAGCGTCTCGAACGCCATCTTCACCGCGTCCACGTCGGGCGCCGGGTCCGGCGGTAGGTCACCGGTCGCCTGGTACGGCACGCCCAGCCGCTCCGACAGCGTCAACTCCGCACGGCGGCGGCGGATTACGGTCGGCGAGGCGGTCGTGGGCACGCCGGTCACCCGGAAAGCGTTATTGCGATACATCCCCGTGCCGGTGAGCGGGCGAAGGATCCGGTCCAGATCGTCGGCGCGCCGCGCCAGGTCCGTCTCCGCCGTGCCGTCCCGGCCGGGCGCCGCGGTACTCACGTCACAACTCCTTTGCGCCACAGGCGAAGCCGACCCTCGTACGCTTCACGCAAACGGGGCGACCGGCCGAACGCCTCTTCCATCACATCGGCGGCCTCGGGCAGGGTCGCGGCCTGCCGGGCCAGGGTCAGGGCGCGCTCTGCCAGCCGCTCCGCATGCCGTTCGTCCGCCGGGGAACGATTCCCGAGCACCGTCTTCGAAGTGTGCTGGGACAGACGCGCCGCCTCGGAGCCACCGCCTGCGCGGTCCCGCCGGCTCTCGAACTGCATGGCCAGCGCGCCGGCGTCGGGAGTGCGTGCGGTCGCGTCGGGGTCCAGCGCCGCCAGCACGATCCGGTCCAGTTCCTCGTCCACCTCGGCGTTCAGCTCGTGCGGCGGACGCGGCGGGCGCCGTCGCTGCGTGCCGAAAAACGCTGCGGCACGGCCGTCGTCGTGTGCGCCGTCGTCGTAGGGCAGGGTGTCGGTGAGCAGTAGATAGGCGATGGTCCCGATGGCCCACACGTCCCCGGCCCGGGAATCCCCGTTCGGGTCCAGCAGCGACTCCGGCGATTTGAACGCCAGCGTGCCTCGCGTACTCGCCAGCAGCGTGAGCGGGTTGATCCGCTTCGCCAGCCCGAAATCGCTGATGCGGGCGCGCAATCCGGCCGGGTCGTAGCCGACCAGGATGTTCTGTGGCGTGAGGTCGCGATGGATGATGGGCGGCTGTGCCGAATGCGCGACGGCCAGCCCCTCCGAGATCTGCTGCAGGATCCGCACCGAATCGGCCACCGGCACGAACCGCTCGCGGTGCGAAGTCCAGAAGCTCTGCAGGTTGCCGCCCGCGATGTATTCCATGGTGAAATAACCACATTCGCCGCGTGCGGTGGTCACCGTGTTGGCGTCGAACACCCGGATGATGTTGGGGTGCCCCATCTGCGACAGCATGATGGCCTCGCCGAGCATGTCCTCGTTCTCCGCCGCGGTGCCGGTGCGCTTGAAGACCTTCATCGCCTGCCGTCCGAGGATGCGGTGGCGCACGCGGTACACCTCGGCGAACGCGCCCTCGCCGAGAAACCGCTCGACCTCGTAGGTGCCGCCGATGCGCTGCCCCTCCCGCAGCAGGCGCATCAGCCCTCGCCACCGAAATCGATCAGGGCCAGATCGCGCGGGACGAGGGTGCCGGACAGCATCAATTCCTGAATCAGGTTGTGGTTCAGCATGTTTCCGATCGGCTGCGGCACCTCGTCGGCGGTCAGCCCGGATACGCCGAGGCCGCACAGGCGCAGGCGGACACCGAGGACGAGGTCTTCCACCCGGCGGCGCTTCCAGCCCGCGTCCGGCTCGAGGTAGGCGAGTAGTCGCGCAGTCGCGTCCCACGTCCACGGCTGCGGGCGCGCTTCGTGACGCAGGTACCGCTGGCCCAGTACGACCAGCGCCAGGCGTTCGGCATCGGTGAGGTCGTAGGACACCGCCGGGCTGGTCACGTGCCGGTGCCGGGGACCGGGCTCGCGCAGTTCGGCATTGCTGACGAAGATCTCCAGCAGATGCTCCCGCCGCTCCGAACCGCGAATGAACAGCGGCGTGTAGCCGGGCTCCAACGCCACCGGGTCCTCGTCGCGGAACAGCAGGCACGATTCGGCGACCCGGATCGGCTGGGCGCCCAGGTTGCGCACCCACCACCGGCCGTTGCCGCACACCAGGGTGCCCTGGTGACGGCTGATCCGCAGATCGTTCTCGCCGACACACACATGCACCAGCGGCCGGTTGCGTCCGAAAACGACCTTGCGCCCCTCCTTCGGGCCGAAACTGACCCCGCCGACGAGCGACAGCGCCGACACCGTCCCCGCCACCGGTGCCGACACGCCTCGGGCGAGGCTGTCGTGCGAGGCGGGCAACCGCTGTCCGCCTACGGGTTCCAACGTGCGGCACATCCGAATCACCCTGCCTCTCCGTTGCCGAGTTGCCGTCGCACCGATCCTGACAGCGATCGCCGGGACCGGTCCCGGAAATGTGTCGCAGCCGCCGCCGGGCGCGCGAGATGTGGTTAGGGTGAGCCGCGAATCGGTTGGCGGTCCGCTGGTTTCGGAGTCGCCCGGAGGAAGGGGAGACACGGTGCTCGTTCCGCTGCACGACGACGGCGGCACGCCGCTGGACTACGTCGCCATGGCGCTGGGCTGGGCCCCGGCGCTGGGCCGTCGCTGGTTCGGGGCGCGCCGGCGGCCGATCGATCTCAACGCCGCCGCACTGCTGTTCGACGGCGATCGGTTGCTGGAGGTCGTCTATCACGAGCACTTCGACTCGGCCGACGGCGCCGTCCGCCTGCACGGCGACAACGTCACCGGCGTGGGCCGCGGCGACGACGAGGTGCTCACGGTCGACTTCACGCTGCTGCCGGGCGAGGTCGACGCGGTGGTCCTCCTGATCACCTGCTACACCGATCAGACCTTCGAGGACATCGACAGAGCCTTCTTCCGACTGTTCGACGCCGACTCCGGTGCGGAGGTCGCCCGCTACAACCTGCCGCGCGGTCCGCACACCGGACTGGTGGCGGGCGTGCTGGAACGCGGGCCCGCCGAGTGGCGGTTCCGGCAGGTCGTCGAGGGTATCTCGGCGCGGCACCCGGCCGACGCGGTGCCGCTGCTGAGCCGGTATCTGGGCTGAGCGCGCCGCCGATTCGCCGGTTTCCGCCCCGCCCGCCGCCGAGTCCTGGTGACATGGTTGCCGGTGCGCGGCACCGGAAGGAGGCGAAGATGTGGTCGCTACAACAGATTTCGGACCGGCTGGAGATCGAGGATCTCATGGTCCGGTACTCGCACGCGGTCGATACGCGGCAGTGGGAGCTGCTCGACGAGATCTTCACCGCGGACGCGGAGATCGACTACACCGCGATGGGCGGACCGAAAGGCGACCTGGCGGAGACCAAAACCTTTCTCGCGCAGACGATGCCGAACTTCCTGGCATTCCAGCATCTCATCAGTAACTCATCGATCACCGTCGACGGCGACCGGGCCACCGGCCGGACCATGTGCCACAACCCGATGGTCGTCGCGGACCACACGGGCAAGCAGAGCCTGATGCTGTGCGGCCTGTGGTACCTCGACACCTTCGAGCGGGTCGACGGTCACTGGCGCATCGCGCGCCGCGAGGAAGAGAAGAGTTACCTGTTCGTCGCGCCGTCCGCGGGCTGAACCGGCGGCGGAATCAGCGGCGTCCGCGTGCGTTGTCACGACTATGACATCGTTGCACTCGGTACGGTTCTCGATCCTGGACCGCTCCCGCGTCCGGCAGGGTCAGACCCATCCGGCGGCGCTGCGGGACACGGTCGAATTCGCGCAGCTCGCCGAGCGATGGGGTTATCACCGGTTCTGGGTGTCGGAACATCACAGCGTGCCGGGCGTGGCCGGGTCCGCGCCGACCGTGCTGGCCGCCGCCGTCGCCGCGGCCACCGATCGGATCCGGGTGGGCACCGGCGGCGTGATGCTGCCCAACCATCAACCGCTCGTGGTCGCCGAGCAGTTCGGGGTGCTGGAGTCGCTGTTCCCGGGCCGGATCGACATGGGCCTGGGCCGATCGGTCGGCTTCACCGGGGGCATCCGCCGGGCGCTCGGACACGACCGGGAGGCCGCCGACGACTTCGATGCCCAGCTCACCGAGCTGCTGGACTACTTCACCGGCGGCCGGGACGGGGTGCACGCCTGGCCTGCCGAGGGGTTGCGGGTCCCGGCATTCCTGCTCGCGATCGGTTCCGGCGCCGAGCGGGCGGCGCGGTTCGGGCTGCCGCTGGTCATCGCGGCCGCGCACGGCGAGGACGCGATGGTGCGCTCGATCGAGCAGTACCGCACGGACTTCCGGCCCACTGCGTGGGGTGCGGGGCCCGTGGTGATCGTGTCCGGCTCGGTGGTCGTCGCCGATTCCGCCGAGCAAGCGCGGCGGCTGCTGATGCCGGAGGCGTGGTCGGCAGCGTATTCCCGCACCCGCGGTGAATTCCCCGCACTGCTGCCGCCCGAGGCCATCGATCCGGCGACGATGACCGAACGCGAACGACGCCTCTTCGACGAATCGATGCGAGGGCAGCTGGCGGGCACCGAGGAGACCGTCGCGGCCGGACTCGAGCGGCTGCTCGAACGCACCGGCGCCGACGAGATACTCGTCCACACCAGCACCTACGACCGCGCGGCCCGGCTGGAATCGCATCGGCGGCTGGCACGACTGGCCGGGCTCGCGAAAATCCCCGCATAAAAAAGCTCTGTGCCCCGCTCAGGGGCACAGAGCCTTGGTCGCCTCGAGGGCACGAACCAGTGTTGAGCCTATTTCCGCCCGTGCACCGGTCCGACCGGATACTAACTCGGTACGACCGGGTGATCGCGGACGTCGCCGTGCGCGTTGCGCCGAAATCCTACGTGCGCCTCGGCGCGCATCCGCTCGATCATGTGCGGATAATGCAACTCGAACGCCGGACGCTCGGACCGGATACGCGGCAACTCGTAGAAATTGTGCCGCGGCGGCGGACAGGTCGTCGCCCACTCCAGCGAACTACCGTAACCCCACGGATCATCGACCGTGACCACCTCGCCGTACCGGTAACTCTTGAAGACGTTCCAGATGAACGGCAACGTCGAAGCGCCCAGGATGAAGGCGCCGATGGTCGAAATCGTGTTCA
>NZ_JARWOP010000147.1 GCF_029868745.1 Nocardia wallacei
CGGGGAGGGTGGCGCAGGGGGCGATGTGTTCGATGAAGTGGCCGACGATGTGTTGGGAGAGGGTGCGGACGTCTTTGAGGGGTGAGGTGAGGGGGTGTCCGGATATGGTGAGGCCGGCCCGGCCCGGAGTGGCAACAGACATCGGAAAGACTCCTTCTCCATCCCCGTGACGGCGGCGCACAATCCTTCGGCGAACACCGCCTGTGGCCCTAACTTAACTCGCCGGTAACTTGGATGGCCGGTCGCGGCCCGGGATCTGTTCGATCGGGTAACGCCGAGGGCGTCGCATGGTGATTCATAACAAAGTAAGTGTTTCGCGGAGTGCTGTGAACCGTCCCAACCGGTCAGGTGACCAACGGAGCTATGACCCAAAGTTTGCTGGGCGATTCGATCGCGCCGCGCGCCGCACCTACCGTCGGCACTGCACTGACAACACCATCGTCGGCACGTCCCACGGGAGGGGAACACCATGGACGCGGACGGTTCCGGCGACGAACGGGACGGCCCGAGGCCCCGCCCGCGTAGCGCTCCGGACCCGGGCAGGCTGATACAGGTCGGGCTGCAACTGGCGCTGGTGTTGCTGGATGCCTCCGATTCGGCGACCTCCGAGCTGCTGGGCAAACTCGAGCGGGCCGCCGCCGAGTGCGCTCGCAGCGCCGTGCCGATCGATACGGTCCAGCACGCTATCCACGAGAGCATCGCGGTCATGATCGAGCAGTTCCGGGCGGATCCGCACTGGGCAGGCGGAAATATCGACCCGTCCGCGGTGGTGCGCGTCCTCGACGTGCTGACCTCGGCGGTATCCCGCGGCTATCGCAACGAACTGCGGGAGGAGTAGGACCGGGAACGGTGTGCGATCGTGGCGACATGCATCTGGTAGTGGCGAATCGTGGCGAGGTGGCGGTCCGGCTGTTGCGGACCGCGCGGGATCGGGGCTACTCCACGCTGATCCTGTATACCGGCGAGGAGGCCGCCTCGCTGCCGGTGCGGCTGGCCGACGATGCCGTGCGACTGCCGGGCGAGGGCGCCGCGGCCTACCTCGACAGCACGGCCGTGGTGGCGGCGGCCCGTACGGCCGGGCCGGGTGCGCTGGTGCATCCGGGATACGGATTCCTCAGTGAGAGCGCCGATCTGGCGGCGGCCTGCGCCGCGGCGGGCCTGGTCTTCGTGGGGCCGGCGCCGGAGGTGCTGCGCGTCTTCGGCGACAAGGTGGCCGCCCGCGCCGCCGCCGCGCGGGCCGGAGTGCCGGTACCGGCCGCGACCGCCGCGGGCGCCGGTCCGGCCGAGATCGAAACCCTGCTGGCCGAGCACCCGCGCGGCGTCGTGATCAAGGCCGTGGCCGGTGGCGGTGGCCGCGGGATGCGGGTGGTGCGCACGGCCGCCGAGGTCGAGCGGGCGTACGAGCGGTGCCACGCCGAGGCGACGGCGGGTTTCGGCGACGGGACGCTGTACGCGGAGACGCTGGTGCCCCGCGCCCGCCATATCGAGGTGCAGGTGGTCGCGGACGGCGTGGCTGCCGTCGCGCTGGGAGACCGCGATTGCAGCGTGCAGCGCCGTCACCAGAAACTGATCGAGGTGGCGCCGGCGCCGAATCTCGATGCGGCGCTGCGGGATCGGCTGCACCAGGCCGCGGTCCGGATCGCCGAGTCGGTGGGCTGCCGCGGCGTGATCACCGTCGAATTCCTGGTAGACGGCGCGGATGCCTGGTTCCTCGAGGTCAATCCCCGGCTGCAGGTCGAGCACACCGTGACCGAGGAGGTGTTCGGCGTCGATCTGGTCGCGGTACAACTCGACCTGGCGCGCGGGCGCACGCTCGCCGACCTGGCACTGCCCGACCGTCCGCGCGGGTGCGCCGTGCAGGCCCGGGTGAACGCGGAAACCATGACCGCACAAGGCGATCCGATGCCCAGCACCGGTATCGTCGCGCAGTTCGCGGCGCCGTCGGGCCCCGGCGTGCGGGCCGACACCGCGTGTTTCTCCGGGCTGCGGCAGAGCGCGCGCTTCGATTCACTGCTGGTCAAGGTGATCGCTCGCGGCTCGTCGTTCCCGGCGGCCGTGCGGCGGTGCTCCGACGCGCTGGCAGAGACGGTGGTCTCCGGGGTCGACACCAATATCGGGATGCTGCGGGCCGTACTCGACTGCCTCCACGAACCGGTCACCACCTCGTGGTACGAGGACCACCTAGCCGAAATACGCGCCCGCGCAGCGGAATACGGCTCCACACCAGCGACCGGCACAGTCGTCGGGCCGACCGAATCGACCGTGCTGCTCGCCGAGGAGGAAGCCGTGCGCGCCCCGATGGGCGGCACCGTGATCGCGCTGGCGGAGCCCGGCACGATCCATGCCGCCGGGTCGGAAGTGGCTGTGCTGGAGGCGATGAAGATGCAGCACGTGGTGCGCGCCGAATGCGCGCTGCGGATCCTGCGCCACGCGGTCGCGCCGGGCGCGGTGGTCGACCCGCACGCCGTGCTGCTGACCTGGGCCCCGGCCGAACGCGACGGCGAGGTGAGCGAAAACGGCGCGGTGGACCCGGATTTCGTACGCGCCGATCTGGCGGAGGTGCGGCGGCGGCACGAGATCGGCCGGGACGCGGCGCGACCGGAGGCGGTCGCCAAGCGGCACCGGCTGGGGCGGCGCACCGCCCGCGAGAACATCGCCGATCTGGTGGACGCCGACAGTTTCGTGGAATACGGCGCACTGACCGTCGCCGCACAACGGCAGCGCCGCAGCCTGGAGGACCTGATCGAGCGGACGCCCGCCGACGGTCTCGTCGCCGGCGTCGCGACGATCGGCGCCGACCGCTTCGGCCCCGAATCCGCTCGCGCCGTGGTGATGTCCTACGACTACACGGTGCTCGCGGGCACCCAGGGCGTGCGCAACCACGCCAAGACCGACCGCATGCTCGCACTCGCCCGCGACCAGCGTTTGCCGGTGGTGTTCTTCACCGAGGGCGGTGGCGGCCGGCCCGGCGACACCGACCACGGCGGCATCTCGTGGCTCGATGTCACCACCTTCCACGCCATGGGCGCGCTGTCCGGCCGGGTGCCGCTCGTCGGCATCGTCTCCGGCCGCTGCTTCGCGGGCAACGCGGCCCTGCTCGGCATGTGCGACGTCGTGATCGCCACGCCCGACGCCAATATCGGGATGGGCGGCCCGGCCATGATCGAGGGCGGCGGGCTCGGGGTGTACGCACCGGAGGACATCGGCCCGATCGACGTGCAGCGCCGCAACGGCGTCGTCCACGTGGTTGCCGCCGACGAGGCCGAGGCGGTCGCCACCGCCCGCCGGTACCTGTCGTACTTCCGGGGACCGGTGTCGGAGTGGGAGGCGCCCGATCCGCGACTGGCACGGCACGTGGTTCCGGAGAACAGGCTGCGCGCCTTCGATATTCGCGCCGCGATCGCCGCCGTGGCCGATCTGGGATCGGTGCTCGAGCTGCGCCGGGACTGGGGCATCGGCATCGTCACCGCGCTGATCCGGGTGGAGGGCCGCCCGTTCGGCGTGATCGCCAACGACTGCCGCCACCTCGGTGGCGCCATCGACGCGCCCGCCGCCGACAAACTCGGCGCGTTCCTGCGGTTGTGCGACGCGCACGATGTGCCCATCGTTTCCCTCTGCGACACACCGGGTTTCATGGTGGGGCCGGACGCGGAGAAGGAGGCCACCGTCACCCGCTTCAGCCGGTTGTTCATCGACTCGGCCGCGCTGCGGGTGCCGTTCGGCACGGTCATCGTGCGCAAGGGCTACGGTCTCGGCGCGCAGGCGATGGCGGCCGGATCGTTTCGCGCTCCGCGATTCGTCGTCGCCTGGCCCACGGGCGAGATCGGCGGCATGGGCCTGGAGGGCGCGGTACGCCTGGGGTTCGCCAAGGAACTCGATGCCATCGCGGACCCGGACGAGCGGCGGGCGGCGTTCGAGAACCTGGTCCGGCTCGCCTACGACAGCGGTAAGGCCCTCACCGCCGCGACCGTCGGAGAACTCGACGACGTGATCGATCCCGCCGACACCCGGCGCTGGATCCGGACCTTGCGCTGAGCGGCCGGGGGACTCGAGCGTACGTCCAGTCGGACAATCCCCTAACGTCCGGTGGTCCTGGACAAATGTTTACAGACGCCCTGACCAGGCATGTTATTCAGGGTTACATACATCACCCCCTAACCTGCCCGATCGGCCTGGTCTTTCGTGCGCTTCGCGGTATGTTTGCTTGGCGATTGCGCGGTATCGGTACCCGGCAATCGGTGGACACGAGCCGGTTCCCTTCGGCTCGTACTCGTCCGTCCGCGTGCGGATGGACGATCTCGGATAGCCGGGGCCGCCGTGCAGGAACACCACGGGTTTGCCGTCGGGGTTGCCGCTCTCCTCCCAGTACAACTGCTGTCCGTCG
>NZ_JARWOP010000148.1 GCF_029868745.1 Nocardia wallacei
CGATGGTCGCCACCATCGCGATGCCGATCGCGCGCAGCGTGTACTGCTCCAACTCGACAGTGTTCGCCGACTCGTACATGAATCGCGCGAGCGCGTCGAAAGCCTCCGCCTGCGCGCGGCCGTTCTCGATCTGCTGCCCCAACG
Source organism: Nocardia wallacei (assembly GCF_029868745.1). GTDB lineage: Bacteria > Actinomycetota > Actinomycetes > Mycobacteriales > Mycobacteriaceae > Nocardia > Nocardia wallacei_B. The sequence goes on from NZ_JARWOP010000148.1 coordinate 145, forward strand.
CCTTCCGGATCGCCGTGCCGGTCTCACCCTCGATCGCCACGGCCGCTTCACGCGCGGCCAGCCCTTCCAACCGGCCGACCACCTCGGTCACCCGTTCCCCCGAACGAACCAAAGCATCCGCGACAGCACGCATCTCACCCGGGTCACCGACCGGACAATGACCCAGGAACCAACTAGTGGCCCAATCCGGCAGCCCCGGAGCAAGCGTGGTCACCGCGAACTCGACCGCCCGCGCGCACCCTCCACAACCAGCAGGTGCAGAACCTTCGCCGGACCGCACGCGCCGGTCCCACGCAACTCGACCTCGGTGAACGCGGCGACCAACGCCGCCTCCGGATCGAACCTGCCCGCTGTCACGCCGCCGCCGAGCGCGTCACGCCAGCGCCGATAACCGTGCACGACATGGGCGAGCGTGTCGCGGCCGGACCACGGCCCGCTGATCCGGTGGTACTCGGTGATCAGCGCACGCTGTGCCGACCGGCGGAGACGCGAGCCCGCCGGCGTCGCCAGAATCCGCCCGAAGTCGGCCACGACGGCCGAATACAGCGGTCGCTCAGCCGATTCCGGTATCGCTTTCCCGGAACGCACCGCACGCTCGGCCGCGACGGCCAGCCGAGCCGGATTCGCGACCAGTGTGCGGTCGAGCAGCAGTCGCGGTCCGCGCCCGGGCTCGCCGGGTGGGTCCATTCGTACCTCTGATACGCGGCCGTTGCCCAGTTCGGTGATCTCGAGGCCGCTCAGCTCGACGAACGGATATTTGCCCAGCAGGTCGTCGAGGGCTGCCGCGATCTCCTCGGCCGCCCGGATTCCGATGCCCGAGGTATCGAATCCGCTGAGTCGCAAGCCATGACGTTCGGCCATGGCGCGAGCCGATTCCAGGGCCTTGGCGTCGGTCGGTACTACCGGATCCGGTGCGGCCGCGGCGCGCTGCTTGTCCTTGCGCGCCTTGTCCTTTCGGTTCTTCCGCAGCTGGTTCGGCGGTACCGCGCCCGGTCCGCCGGGCTCCGGTCCGAATACCCGCCCGAGTCGGGGAGTGCCGGGGCCGGACCGTGACCACGGTGAACCGGGGGAGTTCGGTCGCCGCGTGGCCCCGGTCGGGGGCGACCAGCCCGAGCCACGTGACCACGGTGTCTGCGTGTTCTTTCGCGGTGCGGCGGAGTTGCTCCCGGCACGCGGCGAAGACTCCGGCGCACGATCTGTCGTGCGTGCTCGACCGGGGTCCGCTGCGGCGGCCGATGGCTGTGCTGCCGCACCGGGCGCGTTCGCCGGAGCGCTGGCTGCGGGCGCCTGATTCCCTTGGGGCACAGAGGTTTCGGATGACTCGGACGGCTGCTTGTCCGATGTCGGCATGCCGGACGGATCGTACCCGGTGGGTATGTGCGTAGGGGTGGAGGACGGATCACCCGACTGCGTCGAGGGCGCGGGGGTGGTGGTCGGCTGCCCGGCCGTATTCGCCGCGGTGTCGCCGGGATACGCCGACTCGGGCTGCTGCGGACTCTGCGCGAACGGGACGGGAGTGACCTGAGTCGGGTATCCGGGCTGGGCGGAGTTCGGTGCGAATTGGTTGCCGACCTCGCCGATCAGATTGCCGAGATCCTGATCTTGCTGGTCGAAAGTCTCTGCGGCGCCGCCGATTTCCGTGCTCAGCCGGCGCAGGTTGTCGACGAGATTCGCATATCCCTCGAGGCTCTGGTCCGCTTGGGGTACGTACGCCTCGCCGATCTGCTGCCCGGGTTCGTCGTCGCCCCACGGCTCGCCCTGCCGGGCGAGTACGCTTTTCAACTCGGTCAGATCCCGGCCCGCCTGGTCGGCGGCCGCGGACAGCTCGGACACCAAGGCGCGCACCAGGTCTGAATCGACATGAAGCGATCGACTCATCCGGCAAACCCTTCACCCGCACCCACGGAACCGCGACCACATTCTCCGTTACTGCCCCGAATTTCAGGGGGTCGACGTCCCCAGCGCTGGGAATCTCCTGTCGTCAGTCGCGGGGCATGTCCGCGTCCGCGGGGTCACGCAGGCTGGGCGCGCCCGGTACCAGATCGGGCAGGTCGGGCATCGCGTCGGCGAGCGGGGTCAGCAACTGCCGCGTCTGCTCCTGAGCCTGCCTGGCGGCCGCGCGCCCGGTTTCGGTGACGGAGGTGCTCAGCTGCTCGGCGGTGCCGCGCAGTGCGTTCTCACTGAACCGTACGTCGGTGAGGACGCCGGATGCGTCGACGGTCACCTCGACCGAGCCGTCGGGTGACGTGGCGGTGAAGCGGGCGGTATCCAGCTGCTGCTGCACCGCGGCGAGTTGGGTGCGCTGGTCGGCGAGCAGGTCGAGCATGTGATCGACCTGATTGCGCATGCCGTAGTTGGCCGAACGCAGCGCGTCTTGTTCCCAGCGTTCCATCGGTACCTACCTCTCGTCGACAATCGGGTGATCGGTCAGGCCACGCCCCGGCGTTCGGCGAACCTCCGCTCGAACTCCGCGACGTAGGCCTCGGGGGCCACCGTCGCCGAAACCTCGAGCACGCCGTCGTCACCGATATAGAAGACCGCCCGGCCGATCGCGACCGTGCCCTCCGGCGGCGGAACGTAGACCATCCACCCGACGCTGAAACGCTCGGCGGTCAACTGGGACAACGGATATCCGGTGGTGTCCAGGTCGAGTCCGGTGATGTAGTCGCGCACCCTCGAGACCGCCTCTTCGGCCGGCATCGGCGCGGGCTCCGGCGGGGCCAGGCCCGCGAGCAGGTACTGGTGCAGCGCGCCGTCGAGGTCGAGGTGCTCGTCGTCACCGAAGACGTCGATGAGAACGGATCGGCTGACGGCTCCGGCCTCGGCGGCGGCGATCAGCGCGGTGATCGCGCCGGAGCGGTCACCGCGTTCGACGGGCACCAGATCCGCGACGATCTCGCGCACGGTGTCCGCGGTCCACATACCCGGCACGGCGGTATCGCACTCGTCCGAGTTGGGCGACTCGCCCCGGTACCAGTGACCGGCCTCCCACCAGTAGCAGAACGACAGCAAGCCGGACTCGATGCGTGGATTCAGCACCGGCTCGCACACCCAATGTGGTGCTCCCGCATACAGATTCGGGAGCGGCGCACCTTGGTTGTAGGCCGCCTCCAGCGCCGGGGCGTTCCATACTCCGCCCGACAGCACCGCGCGGCCACCGGGCAGCGCCTGCAGGGTGGAACCGTCGTGATCCGCGCCCTCGAACACACCGGTCCAGGGCAGCATGCGGGGACCCGACTGGGAGCCGGCGGCCACGAACGCGGCGGCGATCGTCGCCCAGCGGGCCCACATCGTGGGGAAAGGCGGAAACTCGTTGGGCGCCAACGTCGCCCACACCTTTCCGGAGCGGTCCGCGTGCTCCTGCGCGGCGGCCTGCCGCGGCGTGCGTCGCTGCCGGTCGCCGTGGCCGATGTAGGCGGCCAGCCACACCGGTACCCGATCGCGCGGATATGCCGAGAGGTCCGAGCGGTACGCCTGTGGCTCGAACAACTGTCCCGGCGGGAAGGGCTGCTCGCCGTAGTCGTGGCTCACTTCCGGCGAACCGGAGTCGGTGAGGCGCACCAGCAGTCGCCACCACGGCCCGCGTGCCGTCCGGGCGGCCACCGCGCGGTGCTCCCGAACGATCCGCAGCATGGATTCGGGCGGGGCCATCGGAACGGCCCGCTCGCCAACGGCGTACACGATATGCCCGGCCTCGGCGGAGATCGTCATCGCGAAGACCGCGTCGGCTCGGTGCCAGCCCGCCGGACCGAGTGCCGTGAGGGCCTCGGCGATCTGATCCCGGAAGTCACCGGGTGCGGCTGACATTCCTACCTCCTCGGCCCGGCTCGCACCGACCATCATTGTCGACGGTTCCCAGGAATGGGGTGAGACCAGGGCACACTGTGGGACATGAAATACAGCGCCGGAGTCCTGCTCTTTCGTCGTGCGCCCGAGGTGCGGGTGTTGCTGGGGCACATGGGTGGGCCGCTGTGGGCGCGGAAGGATGCTGGGGCCTGGTCGATTCCGAAGGGGGAGTACGAGCCGGAGACCGAGGATTCGCTGCCGGCCGCGCGGCGGGAGTTCACCGAGGAACTCGGGCTGCCGGTGCCCGACGGAGACTGGGTCGCGCTCGGGGAGGTGCGGTACGGCAGTGGCCGCGGCAAGAAGCAGGTGCTGGTGTGGGCGGTCGAGGGTGACCTCGACCCGGAGCGGATGGTCCCGGGCACCTTCGAGATGGAGTGGCCGCCGCGGTCGGGGCAGTTGCGGGAGTTTCCCGAGATCGACCGCGCCGAATGGTTCGATCTGACCACCGCGCACGAGAAGCTGGCGACCGGGCAGCGGCCGTTCCTGCAACGCCTCGCCGACCACCTGGACGGCGTGCGAGCGGAGTCCTGAGAAAACGCCCAGCCCGCTTCCAGCAATCTCCCAGTGTCGCCGAGTAGAGATGGGGTGCGTGAACGCTGCAGATTCGGCCCGCCCCGCCGTGCGGAGTAGATGGGCGCTCCGTTGAGGGTGCGGTCGGCGCTCGGTCGGCGCGTCTCGGCGATTCCGCTGCGGATCGGCCTGGTCGTCGCGATGGTGGTCTTGGCCGGGGTGGTCCTGGTCGCCTCGGGATTCGCGGTCACCTCGGCGCTGTCGCGCTCGCTGACCGCGCGGACCGACGAACAGCTCTACGATTCGTCGCGCGGTTGGGCGCAGCCGCATCCGATGCGGCAGCTCACGGGCGGCCAGGGCACGATCTGGGTTCCGGCCGACCTGCCCAGCCCGCCACCGCGCGAGCCCGCCCCCACCGACCAGCCGCGCAAGTTCTACGAGCTGCGCAAATCGCCCGACGGACAGGTTTACGACACCGGCCGCCCGGCGCCGGCGGACGGGCCCGACCTGTCCGGCGTGCCGATCGGAACTCCGGTCACGGTCGATTCGGCGGACGGCTCGTCGACGAAGTGGCGGGTGCTGACCACCGCCAACCAGTACGGCTCCACCACCATCGCCCTGTCCCTGGACGATAATCGTGAAACCGTCTCGCGGCTACTGATATTCGAGGCCGGAACCGGTGCGGCGGCGCTGTTGCTGCTGGGCGTGGGCGGCTACATAGTGGTGCGCCGCAGCCTGCGCCCGCTGCGCCAGGTGGAGGAGACGGCCGCGGCCATCGCGGCCGGTGATCTGAGCCGCCGCGTGCCGGTGCGCGGGGTCGACACCGAGGTGGATCACCTTGCGCGGTCGTTGAATTCGATGCTGTCCCAGATCCAGCACGGCGTCGCGGCGACCGAGGCGTCGGAGGAGGCCGCGCGGCGTTCGGAGGCCAAGATGCGGCAGTTCGTCGCCGACGCCAGTCACGAACTGCGCACGCCACTGACCACGATCCGCGGGTTCGCCGAGCTGTATCGCCAAGGGGCGAGCCGAGATCCGCGGCTGGTGCTGGAACGCGTCGAGGTGGAGGCGGAGCGGATGGGGCTGCTGGTGGAGGATCTGCTGATGCTGGCCCGGCTGGACGCGCAGCGCCCGCTGCAGCGGCAGCCGGTCGATCTGCTGTCGCTGGCCGGGGACGCGGTGCACAGCGCGCAGGCCATGGCCGCCCGCGAGGCGAGTGCGTCGACCCGTGCCATCTCGCTCGATATCGCCTCGGGCACCGGCACATTGGAGGTGCGGGGCGACGCCGACCGGCTGCGGCAGGTGCTGGGCAACCTGCTCGGCAACGCCCTGGCGCACACCCCGCCCGGTACCCCCGTCACCGTGCGCCTCACGCCCGCCGCGGACGAGGTCCGCATCGATGTCTCCGACGAGGGGCCGGGGCTGTCGCCCGAGGCCGCGTCCAAGGTCTTCGAGCGCTTCTACCGCACCGACTCCTCCCGCACCCGCGCCAGCGGCGGCACCGGCCTGGGTCTGTCGATCGTGCAGGCCCTGGTCGCCGCCCACGGCGGCCGCGTGAGCGTCGACAGCGAGCCGGGCCGGGGCGCGACCTTCACCGTGGTGCTGCCCCGATCGACGCCCGCCCTCGACGGGTGAGCGCGGCGATGTGGCGGATCGGTGCGTGAAGGCGTGTCTGCGTGTAGGTTCGGCGCGGCGACCCGCCGCCGCCGTGGTGGCGTGGCCCGAGCAGGAGGAGGAGCGCGGCATGCGCATGGTGGGCAGGATCGTGTCGACCGGGATGGTCGCGGCCGCGGTACTCGCGCTGGCCGCGTGCGGCAGCGACGACGAGTCGGACTCGGCCGCGACGACGACGTCCGCGTCGGCCGCCTCGCAGGCCCAGACCACGCCGCAGCGGCACGGCCGGGAGTGCACCGCCGACGACGTGAAGACGACCGGCGGCTTCGGTGAGGCGCCGACCATCACCACCCCCGGCGACTGCGACCCTCCTCAGCAGCTGATCACCAAGGATCTGGTGGTGGGCACCGGCCCGGCCGCGCAGGCCGGTCAGCAGCTGACCATGAACTACACGCTGGTCACCTGGTCCGATCACCAGAAGCTGGACAGTTCTTTCGATCGCGGACAGCCCTTCCCGCTCACCCTGGGCGCGGGCGAGGTCATCCCCGGCTGGGACCAGGGCCTGGCCGGGATCACCGAAGGCAGCCGCCGCCTGCTGATCATCCCGCCGAACCTCGGCTACGGGCGCGGCGGTAACGGCGTGAAGCCGAACGAGACCTTGGTCTTCGTGACCGACGCGGTGAAGGTCGGGGCCTGACCGGGTGAGGTGGATTCGGCCCGCTCACGCAGGTCGACTAGGCTGGGCGGATGCGATCGGGGGGAACCGACGACGTCAACCCAGAGAACTACGAACAAGGAGCATGTCCGTGAAGAGCACCGTCGAGCAGCTGAGCCCGACTCGGGTCCGCATCAATGTCGAGGTGCCCTTCGAGGAGCTGAAGCCGGACTTCGACAAGGCGTACAAGGCGCTGGCCCAGCAGGTGCGCATTCCCGGCTTCCGGCCGGGTAAGGCTCCCGCCAAGCTGCTGGAGGCTCGCCTGGGCCGGGGCGCGATCCTCGAGCAGGTCGTCAACGACGCGCTGCCGACCAAGTACGGCGAGGCCGTGCAGACCTCCGAGGTGAAGGTCATCGGTCAGCCGGAGATCGAGATCACCAAGATCGAGGACGGCCAGGAGCTGGCGTTCACCGCCGAGGTCGACGTCCGCCCGGAGGTCGCCCTGCCCGATTACTCGAGCATCGAGGTGACCGTCGACCCGATCTCGATCGAGGACGAGGACATCGAGCAGCAGCTGCAGTCGCTGCGGCAGCGCTTCGGCACCCTGAAGGGCGTCGAGCGCCCGGTTCAGGAGGGCGACTTCGTCTCCATCGACTTGGCGGCCACCGTCGACGGCAAGGAGGTCGAGGAGGCGTCGACCACCGGCCTGTCGCACGAGGTCGGCTCGGGTCAGCTCATCGAGGGCCTCGACGAGACCCTGATCGGCCTGTCGGCCGAGGAGTCCAAGGAATTCACCTCCACGCTGGTCGCGGGCGAGTACGCCGGCAAGGAGGCGGTCATCACCGTCAAGGTGAACTCCGTCAAGGAGCGTGAACTGCCCGCCGTCGACGACGAATTCGCCCAGCTGGCCAGCGAATTCGACACCGTCGAGGAACTGAAGGACGACCTGCGCAAGCGGGTCGAGCAGGGCAAGAAGGTGCAGCAGGCCGGCGAGATCCGCGACAAGGTGCTCGAGGCGCTGCTGGAGCAGACCGAGGTGCCGCTGCCCGAGGGCGCGGTGCAGGGCGAGATCGACGCCGTGCTGCACGACGCCGTGCACGGCTTCGACCACGACGAGGCCAAGTTCGCCGAGGCGCTCGAGGCGCAGGGCTCCTCCCGCGAGGAGTTCGACAAGGACTCCAAGGAGGCCGCCGAGAAGTCGGTGAAGACCCAGCTGCTGCTGGACGCCGTCGCCGAATCGGAGAACACCGAGGTCGGCCAGCAGGAGCTGACCGAGCGCATCCTGTTCCAGGCGCAGCGCTACGGCATGTCGCCGGAGCAGTTCATCCAGCAGGTGCAGCAGGCCGGCCAGCTGGGCGCGATCTTCGCCGACGTGCGTCGCGGCAAGGCGCTGGCCACCGTGGTCGGTCAGGCCAAGGTCACCGACACCGACGGCAACGTCGTCGACACCGCCGAAATGTTCGGCAGCCCGGACGATTCCGACGCCGAGCCGGAGACGGCGGAGCAGGAGTCGGCGGAGAAGGCCGGCGCGAGCGCGGAGTAGTCGAATGCGCACGGCGCCGGCGCCCGGTGCGGTTGCCGGTGTTGCGCTGTGAGCGAAGTAGGGGCGGTACCGGGAGTTCGGTGCCGCCCTGCTTCGTTAGGGTTTGGGAAAGCGAATCAGTTAAGGCTGTGCTTGCGAGCACCGAGCCGGTGAGAGAGGGCAGGTATCCGTGACAATCAATGAGGCTGTCGCTTTTGATGGGGTCAAGCCGGTCATGACATCGCCGACCGCTGGGCTCAACCTCAGTGACTCGGTGTACGAGCGTCTGCTGCGCGAGCGCATCATCTTCCTGGGCACCCAGGTCGACGACGACATCGCCAACAAGATCTGTGCCCAGATCCTGCTGCTGTCGGCAGAGGACCCGGAGCGTGACATCTCGCTCTACATCAACTCCCCGGGTGGTTCGGTCACCGCGGGCATGGCGATCTACGACACCATGCAGCTGGTCGAGTGCGACATCTCCACCTTCGGTCTCGGCCTGGCCGCCTCGATGGGCCAGTTCCTGCTGACCGCCGGGGCGCCCGGCAAGCGTTACGCGTTGCCGCACGCGCGGATCATGATGCACCAGCCGTCGGCCGGTATCGGTGGTTCGGCCGCCGACATCGCCATCCAGGCCGAGCAGTTCGCCCACACCAAGCGCGAGCTGAACGAGCTGCAGGCGCAACACACCGGCAAGTCGATCGAGCAGGTGACGGCCGATGCCGACCGCGACCGCTGGTTCACCGCCGCGGAGGCACTGGAGTACGGCTTCATCGACAGCGTGATCGCCCACGCCCGCCAGGCCAACGGCACCGCCAACTAGCCACCGCTCGAGAACCTTTGGAGACAGAGATGACTCTCATCGACCCCCGCGCCGGCCTGTCCGGCATCGCCCCGGCAGGCCCGCAGGCCCGCTACATCCTGCCCTCGTTCATCGAGCACTCGAGCTTCGGTGTCAAGGAATCCAACCCCTACAACAAGCTGTTCGAGGAGCGCATCATCTTCCTCGGCGCCACGGTGGACGACACTTCGGCCAACGACATCATGGCGCAGCTGCTGGTGCTGGAGTCGCTGGATCCCGACCGTGACATCACCATGTACATCAACTCGCCCGGTGGCTCGTTCACCGCGCTGATGGCGATCTACGACACCATGCAGTACGTGCGCGCCGACGTCGCGACCGTGTGCCTGGGCCAGGCCGCCTCGGCCGCCGCGGTGCTGCTGGCCGCCGGCACGCCCGGCAAGCGCGCCTGCCTGCCCAACGCTCGCGTGCTGATCCACCAGCCGTCGCTGGAGGGTGGCATTCAGGGGCAGGTGTCGGATCTGGAGATCCAGGCCGCCGAGATCGAGCGCATGCGGCGGCAGATGGAGACCACGCTGGCCCGGCACACCGGCAAGGACGCCGACACCATCCGCAAGGACACCGACCGGGACAAGATCCTGACGGCCGAGGATGCCCGGGAGTACGGCATCATCGACCAGGTGTTCGAGTACCGGAAGCTCAGCGCACAGAAGAAGTGATCACCACGCCTCCCGTCGTCCGGTATCGCCGCGCGAGCACCCGTCGCGATGGCAATATGGGCAGCGGCGGCGGGAGGCGCACATGAGAAACATGCTCGAGTTGTCGACCTCCGTCGGATCTACCGGGTACGGTCACTCTAGGGACCTTTGCTCAGAGGTTGACGGCACGGCCGAAGGCCCGAACGACACTGCCGAAGCGTCGAAATCCGATCGGGTCGGACACTGAACGATGTGCGGCGGGTAGCGTTGTTCGGAAGGCGGCTTGTCGGCAGCTGGACAGACGGTTGCACGCGGACAAGGAAGTAGGGACCCACGAGATGGCGCGCATCGGTGATGGCGGCGATCTGCTCAAGTGCTCGTTCTGCGGAAAGAGCCAGAAGCAGGTCAAGAAGCTCATTGCGGGACCAGGGGTGTACATCTGCGACGAGTGCATCGATCTGTGCAACGAGATCATCGAGGAGGAGCTGGCCGAGTCCAGCGAGGTGAAGCTCGACGAGCTCCCCAAACCCGCTGAGATCCGAGACTTCCTCGAGCAGTACGTGATCGGGCAGGACACCGCCAAGCGCACGCTCGCCGTCGCGGTGTACAACCACTACAAGCGCATCCAGGCGGGGGACAAGGGCCGCGACTCCCGCAACGAGCCCGTCGAGCTGACCAAGTCCAACATCCTGATGCTGGGCCCGACCGGCTGCGGCAAGACCTACCTGGCGCAGACGCTGGCCAAGATGCTGAACGTGCCGTTCGCGATCGCCGACGCCACCGCGCTCACCGAGGCCGGTTATGTCGGTGAGGATGTCGAGAACATTCTGCTCAAGCTGATCCAGGCCGCCGACTACGACGTGAAGCGCGCCGAGACGGGCATCATCTACATCGACGAGGTCGACAAGATCGCCCGCAAGAGCGAGAACCCCTCGATCACCCGCGACGTGTCGGGCGAGGGCGTGCAGCAGGCGCTGCTGAAAATCCTCGAGGGCACGCAGGCGAGCGTGCCGCCGCAGGGTGGCCGCAAGCATCCGCACCAGGAATTCATCCAGATCGATACGACCAACGTCCTGTTCATCGTGGCGGGCGCGTTCGCCGGGCTGGAGAAGATCGTTCAGGATCGGGTCGGCAAGCGCGGCATCGGATTCGGCGCGGAGGTCCGCTCCAAGAGCGAGATCGACACCGCCGATCACTTCGCCGAGGTGATGCCGGAGGATCTGATCAAGTTCGGCCTGATCCCGGAGTTCATCGGCCGGCTCCCGATCGTGGCCTCGGTGACCAACCTGGACAAGGAATCGCTGGTGCGCATCCTGTCCGAGCCGAAGAACGCACTGGTGAAGCAGTACGTCCGGCTGTTCGAAATGGACGGCGTGGACCTGGAATTCACCCAGGACGCCCTGGAAGCCGTTGCGGACCAGGCGATTCTGCGCGGCACCGGCGCTCGTGGCCTGCGCGCCATCATGGAGGAAGTGCTGCTGCCGGTGATGTACGACATCCCCAGCCGCGACGATGTCGCCAAGGTGGTCGTGAACGCCGACACCGTCAACGACAACGTGCTCCCCACCATCGTGCCCCGCAAGCGCCAGCCACCGGAGCGCCGCGAGAAGTCGGCCTGAGACTTTTCTCCCGATCGTCAGCCCCCCCCACAAAAGCGGTGGGGGGGCGGGCGTTTAGGGGTGGTACCCGCCAAAAGCATGCCGGGATGACGGGAAGCTGCCGGGCGCGGGAATCGCCCTACTGCGCCCAGGGAACTCGGCAGGAGTCCGTGCTGAAGCCCTGGGCGGTGATGCCCAGTGCCGAATAGCTGCGGGCGCGCGAGTTCTCCAGGGCGATCTGGAAGGTCAGTTCCATCACGCCCTTGGTGCCGAAGCGCTTCTTCAGGTCGGTGACCTGCTCATCGGTGACCGTGGTCGGGGTGGCGGTCATGGCGTCGGCGTAGGCGATGGCCGCGCGCTCGTCGTCGCTGTACGAGGGTGAGGTCTCGTACTCGGCGATGTGCTCGAGCTTGCCGATGTCGAGATGGCTCAGCCGCATCAGCATGGCGCCGAAATCGACGCACCAGGAACAACCCACCGTCCACGCCACCCGGTAGACCGCGATCTCCCGGATAGGCAACGGCAATGCGGTGCAAGCCTTTTCGGCCATGCCCTCGTGCACGGCGGTCGCGGCCAGCAACTGGGGATGGTTGGCCGCGACCGCGAACGGCTCCGGCACCTCGCCGAACCGGCGCTTGCTGTAGCGGTACAGCAGCCGGGTGAACAGCCCCGCCTGCTCGGGTGTGACGGCGGGAATTCGGGTGCTGCTCATGATCTCTCCTTCCGAGGGGACTATCCCTTGGACGAGAAACCATTGTGCGATGTGACGGGCAGACGGTGTGAAGACGGTCACGGATCACTCGGGCCAGGATGGTGAGCGGCCGAGGGAGCGCAGGATGCGGTCGAGGGCGGTGGCCGAGTCTGGGATGGGGAGGGCGCGGGCGAAGGGCGAGCCGGGCTGCTCGCGCTGTTCGGTGTCGGGGACCGCGAGGGCGATCTCCAGCGCCGGTCCGGCCAGGTCGTCGTCGAGCCGATACGGCAAGTCCAGGGTGCGCGCGACGTCCCAGCCGTGCACGACGTAGTCGATGAAGTGGAAGCCGATGGCCTGGCTGCCGGGCACTTCGACGCCCGGGCCGAACTCGGGCATGGCGAACTGCCGATCCAGCACCCCGGGTTCGGCGTAGGCGGCGATCACGTCGGCCGCCGCGGCAGCGTAGTCGGCGACGGGATCCGCGGGCCGCGGCCCGGCCTGCCAGACGGCCTCGTCGGCCCCGTGCCCACGGGCCGCGGCGGCGAAACCGCGATGTTGAACGGTCATGTGCGACAACAGGTCCGAGAGGTTCCAGGCCGAGCACGGGGTGGGCCGGTCCAGATCGGCGGGTTTCAGGGCAGAGACGATGTCGACGCTGTAGTCCACGGCGCGCCGGTTCAGTTCACGAATATCAAGCATATGTAGATAGTAAGCAGACGCGTATCATATGTCCATGCCTATTATTTTGAGCACGTAGATTTGTCCGCATGGCGAAGACGGAGCGTCCGGATCTGGCGGCGATGATCGCGCCGCGCCGCCCCGGCCCGAAGGGGGCCGCGCGGGCCCGAGTGGGCGAGGCCCCGGTGTACAAATTGGGGGTAAAGGGGGGAAATGGCCCGGGGGGGTGGGG
>NZ_JARWOP010000149.1 GCF_029868745.1 Nocardia wallacei
CCCCCCCCCCCCCTCGTCTCCCCCCCCCCCCCCCCGGGGGGGGGGTTGTCCGCCCGGCGGGGTTCCCCCCCCCCCCCCCGCGCCCCCCCCCCCCCCCCCGCCCACGCAGGATTACGCTCCGAGCAGGCCCTTGGCGATGTGGGTCACCTGGATCTCGTTGCTGCCCGCGTAGATCATCAGCGACTTCGCGTCGCGGGCCAGCTGTTCCACGCGGTACTCGGTCATGTAGCCGTTGCCGCCGAACAGCTGCACTGCCTCCATCGCCACCTCGGTGGCCGCCTCCGAGCAGTACAGCTTGATCGCCGATGCCTCCGCCAGCGTCGGCGGCTTACCGGCGCGGGCCCGCTCGATCGAGTGGAAGACCATGTTCTGCACGTTGATTCGCGCCACCTCCATCTTGGCCAGCTTGAGCTGCACCAACTGGAAGCGGCCGATCTCCTGGCCCCACAGCTTGCGGTTCTTGGCGTAATCCACACAGAGCCGGTGGCATTCGTTGATGATCCCCAGCGCCATGAAGCCGACGCCGATGCGCTCGGCGGTGAAGCTGGACCGGGCGCTCTCGCGGCCGTCACCGCCCTTGTGCTCCTCGGTCTCGCCGAGCAGCCGGTCCCGGCCCAGACGCACGTTGTCGAAGAACAATTCACCCGTGGGCGAGGCGTGCAGGCCCATCTTCCGGAACGGTTTGCCCTGGGTGAAACCCTCCATGCCCTTGTCGAGCACGAAGGTGAGCACCTTGCGGTCGCGCTTGTCGACCCCGGCGTCGCCCTCCTCGAGCTTGGCGTAGACGATCACCGTGTCAGCGTAGGGGCCGTTGGTGATGAAGGTCTTCTGCCCGTTGAGGATGTAGTCCTCGCCGTCGCGCTTGACGTAGGTCTTCATCCCGCCGAACGCGTCCGATCCGGAATCGGGCTCCGTGATCGCCCACGCCGCAACCTTTTTCATGGTCACGATGTCTTCGAGCCACCGCTCCTGCTGCGCGAGCGTGCCGCGCGACATGATGGTGGTCGCCCCGAGACCGATGGACACGCCCAGCGCGGAGACCAGCCCCATGCACACCCCGGACAGCTCGCCGATCAGCACCGCCATCAGCGACTCCTGCCCACCGAACGGGCCGCCGCCGGACCCGCCCCGCTTCGCACCGGGTTCGGCTCCTTCGGCCTTGGCCCGCTGCTTGGCCAGCATCTTGCCGACCGCCTCGGCGCCCATCGCGTCGATTCCGAACTCTCCGAACAGCTTTCGGATCACGGGATAGGGCAGCATCTCGCCGCTCTCCAGGGCGTCCAGGTGCGGCCGGACCTCCTTGGCGATGAAACCGCGGACCGCGTCGCGGATCAGTACGTCGGTCTCGGACCATTCGAACACGTTGTTCTCCAGTGGTTTTCGGGGTTACGGCAGGCGGGCGGCGATATCGTCGATCAACCAGGGGCCCTCGGTCTCGATGGTCTTCACGTCGTGCCAGCCGGCCAGCTCGGAGATGGCGCCGCCCTGCACCGCGAACACCTTGCCCGTGATCGCACACTTGTCGCCGGCGAGATAGGCCACCAGGGGCGAGATATTGGCGGGACTGAACGCGTCGAACTCGCCCTCCGGGACCTCGGCGGCGAAGATCGCGCCCATGCCCGGGGTGGCGAGGGTCAGCCGGGTGCGGGCCATCGGCGCGATCGCGTTGACCCGCACCCCGTACCGCTCCAGTTCGTCGGCGGCCACCAGGGTGAGCGCGGCGATCGCGGCCTTCGCGGCCCCGTAGTTGGCCTGCCCGGCATTCGGGACGGTGACACCCGAGGCCGAGGCGGTGTTGACGACGGCGGCGTTGGGCCGATTGCCCGCCTTGGCCTGGTCCTTCCAGTACGAGGCCGCGTGCCGCAGCACGTTGAAGTGCCCCTTCAGATGCACCGCGATCACCGCGTCCCACTGGGATTCCTCGAGCCCGGCTATGAAGCCGTCGCGCAGGATGCCCGCGTTGTTGACGACCACATCGAGTCTACCGAACTCCGAAACGGCCAGGTCGACAAGATTTTTCGCGCCCTCCCAGGTGGCGATGTCGCCGGTGTCGGCGACCGCCCGGCCGCCCGCCGCGGTGATCTCGTCCACCACTTCCTGCGCCGGACCGGTATCCGCGCCCGTCCCGGTATTGTCGCCGCCGAGGTCGTTCACCACGACCGCGGCGCCCTCCCGCGCGAACAGCAGCGCGTGTTCGCGGCCGATGCCGCGGCCGGCGCCGGTGATGACGGCGACCTTGCCTTCCAGTGCGCCCATCCGTAACTCCTGTCTGTGTTCGTTCAGTCCGCGATCTCGGCCAGGCCGTCGCTGAGCACCACGTCCGCGCCGCGCACCGTTTCGAAGGCGTAGGTGGTGATGCCCTTGTCGGACTTCACCTTCCAGATCCGGGTGCGTAGTTCGTCACCTGGAAAGACCATCTTGGCGAACCGCACCGCGAAGCGCCGCAGCCGGTGCGCATCCGAACCGCCGACCTCGGTGAGCACCGCCCACGAGGCGAAGGCCATGGTGCACAGGCCGTGCGCGATGATGCCCGGCAGCCCGGCGTCCTTGGCGACCTCCTCGTCGAGGTGCAGCGGTACCGGGTCGCCCGAAGCCGGTGCGTAGCGGTAGGTCTGGTCGAGGTCGATGCGCTGGGTCACCTCGGCGACCGGGTCCTGCGCGCGCAGGCTCTCGTCGAACTTGTGCTCCGGTGCGGGCCGGCCGACCGTCTTTCCCGCGTCGATGTTGCGGAAGAAGGCGGTCAGGTATTGCTCGTTCACGAGTTCGCCGGAGTCCGTGCGGCATTCGATGTGCACCGTGATGCCGCTGCCGTTGGGCCGGCCCGCGTACCCGATCGCCCGCGCCCGCGAGACCAGCGTCTCCCCCGGGCGGATCGGACGGTGGAAGTGGAAGTCCTGCTCGCCGTGCACGACTCGGCCGAAGATGTCCATCGGCGCCACATCGATGACCGGGACCAGCATGGCGTCGAAGACCGGCACGATCGCGAAGACCGGCGGCGCCACCTCGCCGCCCCGGTGCGCCTCGATGGGATCGTTGGTGGCGGCGGCGTATTCGGCGATGCGTTCGGCCAGAACCTCGAAACGTTCCTCGTCACACCAGCGGTTCAAGCCGGAGTCGTCGAATTCGACTACGCGGCCGCCGGTTTCGGTGCTCACGCCGCCGCTGCCAGCGCCTCGAGCTGCTCGAGGGACTTCTCGAGCTGTTTGCTGCCGTCCTTCTCCACCGCCTTGCCGAGCGCGCCCTTGATCAACGCGCCCTCGAAGTCGCCGTTGACCGACAGCTCCGTGCCGTCCGCGGCGGGCGCGAGGGTGAAGGTGAATTCGACCTTCACGCCGGCCATTCCGGTCGCGGTCAGCGTCAGCGTGCGGCCCGCCTCAACGGCCGCGACGTGCCATTCGAACTTGTTGGCCATGCCGAGCATGACCACCTTGGCCACCAGCTTGTTGCCCACCTCGAGAGTGGTCGGCGGCTCCTCCATCCAGCGTTCGTGGATGGAGAACCAGTCGCCCCAGGTGTTCGGGTTGCCGACCACGGCCCACAGGGCCTCGGGGTTCGCGGACAGGGTCTTGGTGTATTCGATGTGGCCCATGGTGCTCTCTTTCGTCGTCGGCCGGACTCAGCGGTCCGCGCGCTGGTAGGCCGTGACGACGGCCGCGCCGCCCAGGCCGATGTTGTGTTGCAGGGCCGCGGTCACATTCGGCGCCTGCCGCCGGTCCGACTGCCCGCGCAGCTGCCAGGTCAGCTCGCTGCACTGGGCCAGACCCGTTGCGCCCAACGGATGTCCCTTGGAGATCAGGCCGCCGGACGGGTTGACCACCCACTTGCCGCCGTAGGTGGTCTGGTTGTCGTCGATGAGCTTCCCGGCCTCGCCCTCGCCGCACAGCCCGAGCGCCTCGTACAGCAGCAGTTCGTTGGCCGAGAAGCAGTCGTGCAGCTCGATCACCTGGAAGTCCTCCGGGCCGAGGCCGGACTGCTCGTAGACCTGGCGCGCCGCCTGCACGTTCATGTCGTAGCCGATGATGCTCTTGGCGGTGCCGTCGAAGGTGGAGGCGAAGTCGGTGGTCATGGCCTGGCCGACGATCTCCACCGCCCGACTCGCCAGGCCGTGTTCGTCGACGAACTTCTCGGACGCCAGGATCGCCGCGCCGGAACCGTCGGAGGTCGGCGAGCACTGCAACTTGGTCAGCGGGTCGTAGATCATCCGCGCGTCGAGGATGTCCTGGAGCGAATACTCGTCCTGGAACTGCGAATACGGGTTGTTGACCGAGTGCTTGTGGTTCTTGTACCCGATCTTCGCGAAATGCTCGGCGGTGGTGCCGTAGGCCTGCATGTGCTCGCGGCCGGCGGCGCCGAACATCCACGGGGCCGGGGGAAACAGCACCTCGGAGATCTCCGCCAGCGCCATCATGTGCTTGGCCATCGGCTGCTCGCGGTCGTCCCAGGTGGAGCCGAGCGAGCCCGGCTGCATCTTCTCGAAGCCCAGGGCCAGCGTGCAGTCGGCCAGTCCGCCCCGAATCGCCTGTGCCGCAAGGTAGAGCGCGGTGGAGCCGGTCGAGCAGTTGTTGTTGACATTGACCACCGGGATGCCGGTCATGCCCAGCTCGTAGACGGCTCGCTGGCCCGATGTCGACTCGCCGTACACGTAGCCGACGTACGCCTGCTGCACCCGGTCGTAGGAAATGCCCGCGTCGGCAAGGGCTTTGGTGCCCGACTCCCGCGCCATGTCCGGGTAGTCCCACGCCCGCGTGCCGTCCGCGTCCTCGACCTGACGCCGCCCCGGCTTCTCGAATTTCGTCATGCCGACGCCGACGACGTAGACCTTGTTCGCCATCGAACTCCTCACCTCGCGCGGTCTGATCTGGAAACAAACATACGGAGCTGTATGTAACTACGCAAGATGTGGGCGCGGATAAGGCCCTGAATGCCGAGGCAGGGCGGAGATACGGGTCTTACGCGGTCATATACAGCCGCGGAGGTATGCAAGGCGGAATGGCCGAGTCGCCGTGTCGGCGCGTTGCACTTCGGCAGTGCGGATCAGCGTCCCGCGCGCAGTCCCGGCAGGGAGGATTCGGCGGCGATGCGCAGGTGCGCCGAGGCGCGTTTCCAGCGCCGCAGGGCGCGGTCGGAGTCCGGATCGATGAAGTTGGAGACCAGGATTCCGCGCAGCGCGTCCATCGCGGTGTAGACGAAGTCGCGGGCGGTCTTGCGGTCGACCTCGTCGGGTACCAGCTGGGCGACCGCCATCAGCACCGCGTTGTTGACGAACGGCTCGACCTTCGCCATCTCGGCGGCCAGCACCCGATCGACGCGGCCCGCCACCCACAGCTCCATCGCCGCGATGAACAGCGGGCCCTGGTGCAGTTCCCACAGGAAGTCCAGCACCGCGGCGACCGGGTCACCCTCGTGCCGGAATCGGCCGAGTTCCCGCATCGCCGCATCGGTGCGGCGCTGCGCGAGATGGCTGATGGCGGCCACCACGAGATCGGTCTTGGAGCCGAAATGGTGGACCTGCGCGCCCCGGGTGACGCCCGCGCGCTCGACGACCCGGGGCGTCGTGGTGCCCGCGTAGCCGTACTCGACCAGGCAGTCTATGGTGGCGTCGAGCAGGCGGACGCGCATCTCGCTACTACGCTGCTCCTGCGTGCGGCGCTGCGGCTTCGAGACTGCGGGCCTGACCATCCGGGAATCATACACTTACATGCACAGATGAATGAAAATGTGTGGGACCACCGCATCGGTCGCGGGCCGTCACTCGACTGTAGCGGCCACCGGCTCGCGGGCCGCGCCACGGCGGGCGAGCCAGACGGTCCCGGTGAACATCAGCACACCCGCCACCGCAAGACCCGCCCCGACGACCGCGGGTGCCGTGTAACCGAGGCCCGCCGCAATCACCAACCCGCCGAGCCACGCGCCGGCGGCATTGGCGATGTTCAGGGCGGCGTGGTTGAGGGCGGCGGCGAGGGTCTGGGCGTCGTGCGCGACATCCATCAGGCGGATCTGCAGGCCGGGAGCCAAGGCCGCGCCGGACGCGCCGACCAGGAACGCACCCGCGCCTGCCGTGAACGGATTGTGCGCGGCCGCAACGAATCCGGCGAGAATGACGACCATCGACACCAGCGCCAGGAACACCGCGCGCTCCACACCGCGATCGGCGAGCACGCCGCCGACGATGTTTCCGGCGATCATGCCCAGACCGAACAGCGCCAACACGATCGGCACCAGCCCGATCGGCATGCCCGCGACATCGGTGAGCGTGGTGGTGATGTAGGTGTAGACGGCGAACATGCCGCCGAAGCCGACAGCGCCGACCAGCAGCGTCAGCAGTACCTGGGAGCGGCCCAGCGCACCGAGTTCGGTACGCGGATCGGTCACGCGGACGCCGGTCAGTTCCGGAACGAATTTCGCGATGGCGAACACGGTCGCCAGTCCGATCACGGCGACCACCCCGTAGGCATCCCGCCACCCCAGATGCTGGCCGAGCCAGGTGGCGGCGGGAACGCCGACAACGTTGGCGGCGCTCAACCCCAGCATAACCGCGGCAACCGCCTTCGCGCGCTGCCCGACCGGCGCCAGAGTGGCGGCCGCGAGGGACGCCACCCCGAAGTAGGCGCCGTGCGGCAGCCCGGAAACGAAGCGCGCGGCCGTCAGGGTCGCGAACGAGGGCGCCAGCACCGTCGCGACGTTGCCGACGGTGAAGGCGACCATCAGCGCGATCAGCAGGCGCTTTCGCGGCACCCGTGCGCTCAGCGCCGCGATGACCGGCGCGCCGACCACCACGCCCAGCGCGTACGCCGACACCGCGTGCCCGGCGGTCGACTCCGAGACGTTCATGGCGTGCGCGATATCCGGCAGCAAACCCATGGTGACGAATTCGGTGGTGCCGATGCCGAAACCGCCGAGCGCGAGCGCCAGCATCGCGGGGACATGCCAATCGGTGCGACCGGGGTGATCGACCGCGGGGACGTCGGCGGCGGACGGCTCGGCCTGCCCGCGCACGGACGAGTCGGCGGCGGAGGACTGGGGGGAGGCCACGGCGGGCTCGGAGACGGAAGCCACGCTTCACCGCAACACGGCGGCGAACGCTTACGCATCCCGGAGGGACGGTGATCTCACTCACCGGGGTCGGAACTGCCCGCCCAGACGCTCCGAAAATGCCGCTATTCACAGCCGGATCGGTTATCCCCAATCGCCGATCGCCCGCTTCCGCCGGGTTCGCGCGGCCTCTAGCGTTGTCGTCATGACCAAGCCGCAGCGAGACCCGATTGTCGACCGGTTGCGTCACGACGTCGACGACCTCTACGAAATGAACGACGACACCAACCGCACCGCACACACCTCCCTGGCCGCGGTGCGCGGGGTCGACCTGCGCCTACGCCGCTTCCAGCGAACCAGCGGCCGCCAGTTCGGGATCCTCATCGCGACGCTGCGACAGCACAGTCGACGCTTCGACCAGACGGATGCGCGCCTGGACGGGATGGACCGGCGGTTCGACAAGATGGACACGCGGCTGGACAAGATGGGCACGCGGTTCGACAAGGTGGACGAGCGATTCGATCAAGGGGAGGCGTGGAGCGGGGGCGCGGATCAACGACTCGACAACATCGAGGGATACCTGCGGCAGATGCAGCACACGTTGACCGAGGTGGTCACGTTGTTGCGGAAGTAGGTCGCCGCGAGAACAATTCGGGCACCCGCGGCCACCGGGGTGCGGTGGGGGCGGGTGCCCGGTTGTTCAGCTTCTCGTGCGGGTGCTCAGCGCAGTTCGCGCGCCAGGTTGGCGTCGAGCACACCGAGGAATTCCTCGGTGGTGAGATAGCCCTGATCGCCGCCGACCAGCAGCGCCAGGTCCTTGGTCATCTGGCCGTCCTCGACGGTCTTGATGACGACATCCTCGAGGGTTTGCGCGAAGCCGATGACCTCGGGGGTGTTGTCCAGCTTGCCGCGATGGGCAATGCCGCGGGTCCACGCGAAGATCGAGGCGATCGGGTTGGTGGAGGTCGGCTTGCCCTGCTGGTGCTGACGATAGTGGCGGGTCACCGTGCCGTGTGCGGCCTCGGCCTCACAGGTTCGCCCGTCCGGGGTCAGCAGCACCGAGGTCATCAGGCCCAGCGAGCCGAAGCCCTGCGCCACGGTGTCGGACTGCACGTCGCCGTCGTAGTTCTTGCACGCCCAGACGTAGCCGCCCTCCCACTTCAGCGCGGAGGCCACCATGTCGTCGATCAGCCGGTGCTCGTAGGTGAGACCGGCGGCGTCGAACTCGTTCTTGAACTCGGTCTCGTAGATCTCCTGGAAGGTGTCCTTGAACATGCCGTCGTAGGCCTTCAGGATGGTGTTCTTGGTCGACATGTAGACCGGGTAGTTCTGCTGCAGGCCGTAGTTCAGCGACGCGCGCGCGAAGTCCTCGATGGACTTCTTGAAGTTGTACATGCCCATGACGACACCGCCGTCCTCGGGCAACTGCACGACCTCGTGCTGGATCGGCTCGGAGCCGTCCTCGGGCGTGAAGGTGAGGGTGACGGTGCCCGCCTGATGCACCTTGAAGTCGGTGGCGCGGTACTGGTCACCGAACGCGTGACGGCCGATGATGATCGGCTTCGTCCAGCCCGGAACCAGGCGCGGGACGTTGGAGATGATGATCGGCGCGCGGAAGATCGTGCCGCCGAGGATGTTGCGGATGGTGCCGTTGGGCGACCGCCACATCTTCTTCAGCCCGAATTCCTTGACGCGCGCCTCGTCGGGCGTGATGGTGGCGCACTTGACGCCCACGCCGTGCTGCTTGATGGCGTTGGCGGCGTCGACGGTCACCTGATCGTCGGTCTTGTCCCGATACTCGATACCGAGGTCGTAATACTCGAGATTGATGTCCAGGTACGGATGGACCAATTTGTCCTTGATGAACTGCCAGATGATCCGGGTCATCTCGTCGCCATCGAGTTCGACGACGGTACCTTCAACCTTGATCTTGGACATGGATCTTCGTGTCCTCCTAGGAAGGTGCTCCCATTGCACGGCCAGGTGAACACGCTTGTGAGCGGACCCCAGCTGTTCAACAGACAACGTATACGCCCCGCGTTGTCCGCGAGACTTCGAGGTACTAAACAAGACAAGCGTACTGGTGCGCTGGGTCTCACTTCCAGGGGCCGTCCCATTGAGAGACGGTCACATCACATTCGCGGGGTCGCACACGAGGGCCCGTGCCACCAAAGCGGCCCCCGCCCATCCCCGCCGGTGTGTAATAATCCAGCCAACAGCGCGGCCCGGGAAGCCTCGCCCCGCCGATTGCCGACCATCGCACCCCAGTTCTTGAATCAAATTCAAAGTCTGACGGTAGTGCGAGGACGCGGGCGGGTCAAGGCAGAGTTTGAATATGCTTCTAATTCTCGGCAGGCC
>NZ_JARWOP010000150.1 GCF_029868745.1 Nocardia wallacei
CGCTGCCGAAACTGACCAAGGAACTCGCCAAGGTCCCCACCGGCACCGACGTGCTGGTCGAACTCACCGTCGACTTCCTCGACCACGCCTCCTACGAAGCCATCCACGACTGGGCCCGCCAACACGAAAACACCGGCGGCACGGTCCAATTCGCCGAGATCGGCACCGCCCGGATGGCGCACGTACTGAACGGCCCGCCGCAGCGCGGGCGCGCTCGCGGGCTGCTCGACGGCGCCCTCGGACCCTGGCGCGAACGCACCGGCAATGTCATCAACACCGGCGTCGCCGCTTATCACCGGGGCAATGCCCATGTGGTGCGGCCGCACCTGGACGGGATGCGCGACCGGCAGGACAATCCGCACTCGCTGTTCCTGACCTGCGCCGATTCCCGGATCGTGCCCAACGTGATCACCAACAGCGGACCCGGCGACCTGTTCACCGTGCGCAATGTCGGGGCGCTCATCCCCGCCGACGGCTCCGACACCTCGTTCGAGGCCGCGCTCGCCTTCGCCGTCGAGAATCTGCATGTCCGCAATATCGTCGTGTGCGGGCATTCCTCGTGCGGAGCCATGCGCGCCGTGCTGGACGGCACCCCGACCGCCCCCGGGCTCGAGGAGTGGCTCGCGCATGCCCTGCCGAGCCTGGCCCGGTTCCGCGCCGCGCCGCCGGTGGCCGTCGCCGCCGCGGCCGCCGGCTACGACGAGGTCGCGCAGCTGAGCATGGTGAACGTCGCGGTGCAGTTGCAGACCCTGCGGGCCCATCCGATCGTCAGCCGTGCCATGGCCGAGCACGGTCTCACGGTGTCGGGGTTGTTCTTCGACATCGGCACCGCGCGGGTCATCGAGATCACCACCGACACCATCGGTGAAATCGTCGATACCGATCACCGATCGGATCAATCGACCAGCTGAAACACTTCTCCGCCACCGAAAATCCGGGCCTCGGCCGTCGGCGTGTCCGCGCTTGCTTCCGCACGATTCGCACTTGAATACCAACTGCTGGTCTTCCTGAGCTGCGAATATCCGTGGAGGTCATGGATTTGACTCGTCCGACGATCGTGTCCCTCGCCGCACGCCGCGGACCCCGCCGACTACTGACCGCGCTACTGGGCGCGGCACTGGGCGTCGCGCTCGCCGCACCCGCCGTCGCCCAGCCGATCTACCCGCAACCCGATCCGGACCCGTTCTACGCGGCGCCCGCGGATCTGGCGGACCATCAGCCCGGCGCCGTCCTGGCGGTGCGGCCGATGCCGCCGCTGCTGATCTTCCCGGGCACCTCGGTCACGCTGGTCAAATTCCGCTCGACCGATTCGCAGGGTCGCCCGATCGCGGCCACCACCACCGTGCTGACCCCGGCCAACCATCGGCCCGGTGATCCGCTGCTGTCGTACCAGCACATCATCAACGGGCTCGGCTCGGAGTGCGCGGTGTCGCGCGTGCTCTACACCGCCGACCCGAACCTGCAGGTGCGCGAGGCGGCCGCGCTGAACGTGCTGCTCGCCCGCGGGTGGAGCATCGCGCTGCCGGACCACCTCGGCCCGCGATTCGCCTACGGCGCGGCGCGACTGGGCGGACAGATCACGCTGGACGGCATTCGCGCGGTCAGGCAGGTGCCCGAACTGGGCACCGGTGGCAGCCGGGTCGCCATGGCCGGGTACTCCGGCGGCGGCATGGCGACAGCGTGGGCGGCGGCGCTGCAGCCGCGGTACGCGCCCGAACTCGATATCGCCGGTGCGGCCGCGGGCGGCGTGCCGATGAATCTCATGACCATGGTTCAGGCGCTGGGCACCAACTCGCACCCGGCCTTCGGGCTGGCGATGGCCGCCGCGATCGGGCTCGAGCGGGAGTATCCGGACCGGCTGCCCATCAGTGACTACATGAATCCGCGCGGCCTCGCCGCGCGCGATGCGATGGCCGACGGCTGCACCAACGAGATTCTCGCCGCGGGCGCCGGGCGCAATGCCCTCGAATTCGCCCAGAACACCGAGCTGATCAACAGTCCCGAGGCGCGGGCGGTGGTGGAGGAGAACAGCCTGGAATTGTTCGACGGAATTCCGGAAATGCCTGTGTTCGAGTGGCATTCACCGACGGATCCGCTGATTCCGGTGGACGCGATCGTCAATACCAATCGACGATACTGCGCGGCGGGCGTGCGTTTGCAGGCCGAGGTGAACCCGTCGCCGGAACACCTGTCGGCGGCCGTATTGGGCGTGCCGTCGATGGTCAATTGGCTCGACGGCCGGATGCGCGGCGAACCGGCGCCGTCGAACTGCTGAGCCCGGGCCCCGCGGCCGCGCCCTGAACTCGTCATGACACGGGGATAGCATGGCGGCTATGACGGATGCCGATTTCGCCAGCTTCGGGGAGCCCAATCGCAGACGGCCGGAGGGGTCTCGCCTCACCCACCCGGCCAACGATTCGGCCCCGGCGCCGGTGAACGGCCTGACCGGTATCGACACCGCCGGCCGCAGTCCGTTCGGGCCGGAGATGCAGTGGAATCCGCCGGATTTCGCGACACAGTGGGCCAATGCCGCGACCCAGTCCAGCGCTCCGGCGCCCGAGGCGGGGCCGCCGGAGTCGCTCATGTCGGCGCCCGACGCCGTCGCCATCCGGCCGGAATCGTCCAGCACGCCGACCGATCCGGGCCTGCGACGCCCCGAGGCTCCGCGGACTGCGGAGTCGCCCGCGCTCGGCACCGGCAACCACCGGACGGGCTCGATCACGCCGCGCACCGAAAGCATCACCCCCCGGACGGAATCGAGCATCCCGCGCACGGAATCCCAGGCGAACCGCACCGAATCCGCGATGCCCCGGCAGAACTCCTTCACCACCACGAACGGCTCCCCCACACCCCCGCAGAACTCCTACCCGTTATCCAGCGATCCCCCTGCGCCCCAGCAGAACTCCTACACACTTTCCAGCGAGCCCCCAGCATCTCAGCAAAACTCGTACACGCGCCCCGCCGAATCCCCCGCAGCCCAGCAGAACTCCTACACACTTTCCGGCGAAACCCCAGCACCCCAGCAAAACTCATACACACGTCCCGCCGAACCCCCCGCAGCCCAGCAGAACTCCTACACACTTTCCGGCGAGCCCCCGGCATCTCAGCAGAACTCGTACACGCGCTCCGCCGAACCTACTGCGAACCAGCAGAACTTTTACACACTTTCCGGCGAGCCCGCAGCACAGCAGAACTCGTACACGCGCCCGGCCGAGCACACCGCGAACCAGCAGAACTCTCGCACGCTTTCCGGCGAACCCGCGGCCCCGCAACAGAACTCGCTTTCGGTGGGCGAATCTGCCGGTTCGCAGCAGAACTCCTTCGCCGGGCGGCGGGCTGATTCCCTTTCGCCGCGGAGCGAATCAGGCGCGACCCATACAGAGTTTCCGTCTCCGCACACCGAGTCCGCCGCGCCGCGACGGGAATCCCGGCAGAACTCGTTGCCTTCCCGAGCCGAATCCGCCGCGAACCGGCAGGACACATCCGCGCCGCGCACAGGCCCGATCCCCTCGCGGGGTTCCGACGCGAGCCTGCGTCAGGCGGCCGGCCGGCCCGACGCCGCCCACCGCAATGACGCCGAACCCACCCGCCGCGCCCCGGAACCACCCCCCACCCGCCGCGGCACCCACCGCCACACCGCACCCCTGGAGGACTCCCCCACCTCCATCGACATCCACCTCGTCATGCGCCTGCTGCTGACCAGCAGCAACCTGGAAACCATCGCCAAGAAGGCCGAATCCGGCGACTTCTCCCTCACCGAATTCATCCAGGCCGCCCACCGCACCCGCACCGTAGCCGTAGACCTCGTCTCCGCCTGGTTCGGCGGCGCCGACCAAATGCGCCAGTTCGCCGAAGCCCTATTAGCCGCAACCGAACCCACCTGAGCGCGATACCCCGGGGATCTACAAACGCGAAAAGGGGCGGTACCCCTGGGGGGAGGCCCGGTTGATGGGGGAATAGCCGAAAATTAAGATAATTGTTTAGCCGGCCGGCCCCCCCCGGGGGGCCCCCCCCCCGCGAGCCGCCCCGCCGCCCCCGGA
>NZ_JARWOP010000151.1 GCF_029868745.1 Nocardia wallacei
GCCGGGGCGGCGGGTCGCGGCGCCGGCCCCCGCGGGGGCCGGCGGGCGGGTGGGGGCCCCGGGCGGCCCGCTTGCGGGCCCGGATGGCCCCGACGGCCCCGCGCCGTGGGGGCGGGTCCCGGGGGGCGGCCCGCCCGCGGCTCCACCCGGCGGGGCGCCCGTGGGTCCCCCTCCCGGAGGACCGGAGGGCGGCGTCGTACTCGGGCCACCGGGTGTCACCGGAGCCAGCGGTTGCGGGTTGACGTTGTCGCCCGCCATCTTGATGTCGTGGCTGCCGTCCTGGTCGGCGCGCTCGTAGGCGAGCGCGGCCTCGCGCAGCGAATTCGCGGTGTACTGGTGTTCGTCGGCGAGTGCGTTACCGGCGCGTTCGCGCGCCGTGTAATACCGCACCAGCGCCTGATGGACCGGGTGCGCGATTTTCCCGTACGTTTCGGGAAATGCGTTGAGCCAATCCGAAGGGGGCTCCGCCCATTTCCGCGTGTCGTCGGCGATTCCGTCGTGCTTTTCGGCCAGCTGACGCAACAAGTCGGGATCGATGTACACGTTGTCCGGCATGTCGTATCAGATCCTTTCCCAGCACCGACGTGCTCATTGTCGCGCCTTCCCAGCAGTGGCAGGAGTATGTCGCCGCGTTATCGCCGCCGATCGGGGCCGGTGCTGATGGTGGAACGCTGTCGTGCCGCCGCCTGGTCCGCGGCGGCCGCGGCCATCCGGCCGAACAGTGGATGGTCGACGATCTGCCCGTGCGCGTACACCGTGTCGCGCAGCGTCTGCCGGGTCGGATCGGCCGCCAGCAACAGCGCGGCTTCGTTGCAGCGCCGCTCGAACGCCAGCGCGCGCACCGTCGCCGTCCCGGAGGCCGAGCGCGGATCGGACTCCTCGTTCCGCAACTGCCCGACCGCGATTCGCGACACGTCGGCACGCAAGGGCAGCACCGACGCCGCCATCAGGTCGTCGACATCACGCAGTTCCTCCCACCACTCGGCCGAGACCTCCCGGCCGTGCTGCATCGCACCCAGAATCCGTTCCCGCAGCGCGGGCGCGCCCAGGGTCCCGGGATTGCCCGCATTCATCTTGCCCACCCGCACATGCGCGTCGACGGCGAGTTCGAGACAGCGGCCCCGGAGCCGTTCCGGCCGGACACCCGACACCTGATCCAGCAGTCGCGGCGCGCCCACCAGGCCGAGCCGGTCCTCCAAACCGCTTGCGGGAACCGTGTAGTCCATCGTCGGCGCGGCCTCGACCGAACCCTCGGCCGCGATATCGCCGAGCTGGCGCAGCATGTCGGCATCGATCGGCGCGGACGAGACCAGCGCGGACAGGGCCGCACCGGATTTGACGCCCCACGCCGCCGCGAACTCCACCAGGATCCGGGCGGGATCGGCCAGACCCTCCCACGGCGCCTGCTCCGACACCGACCACGTCCACGGGGTCGACAGCTCGCGGGGCAGGTAGACCCCGGCGGGCAACCAGCCCCGGCCCTCGTTGGAGGTCACGAACGCGCTGACCCCGCCGGAATTGCGCATCACCGACACCGCCCACGACACTCCCAGCGCGCTGGTCTCGGCGGCGGCGAGCAGGCTGCTCAGCAGCGACCGCGCCAGCACCAGGTCGCCGTTCACCCGCTCCCCGACGACGAACGACGGGCCGGAGGCCGCGATCATGGCGAAACCGACTGCCTCCCTGAGCTTCTCGTGCCCGTCCGAGGCGTCCGCGGGAACCTCCCCCGCCGCCACGGGACGATCCTCGACGCCGGTCTTGTCGGGCGGTTGCGGGCGCACGGGCGTCGGTTTGCCCGCCGCGGTCGACGCGCTCGACGGCGGCGGCCCGGATCCGGCCGTTATCTTCGGGCTGCCCGCGGGCGTCTTCGAATCGACCGGCGGCGGCGCCTTCACCTCCGGCGCCGACACCGACCGCGCACGATCCGGCGGTCCGGCGGGTGTGGCGGATACCGGGCCCGGCCGGGACGTGGACGTGCCCGCCTGCGAGGTGGTGCCGGGCGTCGTCGCCTGCGCGGGCACGACGCCCATCGGCGTACCGAACGGCAGCGACGGATTCGCGGCGTCGGCCGGTACGGCGTTGTCGGACATGGCATTTCGCGTCGAGGTGACCCCGGCGTCGGGTCCGTCGGCGTTCTCCCCGGCCGTCGAGTCGTGCGTACCGGGCCGGCCGTGCGCCGCGGGCCCCGGTTCGTCCAGGGCCGACTGCGGCCCCTCGCTGTGCCCGCCGTCGGCGTGCGCGGGGCCGCCCGCGGCCACGGGACCGGCCGGGGCATAACCGGGAGCGGAACCGCTCGGAGCCGTCGAGACCGGGCCGGTCCCCGCCGTGACCGGCGGCGCGCCGGGCGGGACGTCCGAGGGTCCGGCCGGGTCGCCGGTGGGCGAGTGCGGACCCTGCGGGAATCCCGGCAGCTGCGGCAGGCCGTCCGGTCCCATCGGTCCGTCGGGACCCCAGTGGACAGGCAGCGGGAACGGATAATTCGGCCCGCCGGGCAGCGTGTCGCCCGGACCGCCGGGACCCGGTCCGCCCGGACCCGGACCGGTCGGCCCGGTGTGCGGCCCTCCGGGCGGGCCAGGGTGCCCGGGATCCCAGTGGCCGGGCGGGTAGTGTCCCGGCGACCCGTGTGTCCACGGCCCGGGCAGTCCGAGCGCCTCGGCCATCAGAGACAGTTCGGGCAGTCCGTTGGGCCCGATCTCCTGCAGCGACAACGAGACCCGCTCGTCCACGGCCCGCCGCGCGGTGTCGATGATCCCGGCGACCCGCCGGGTCTCCTCGTCGGAGTTGTCACCGTCGCCGTCGGTGTCCTCGGCTCTGCCGTTGCCGATCGCGCGGGTGGCCTCGTCGACGATGTCGAGAATCTTGTTCCGGGTCCGGTACACCAGATCGGAGAGGCGACCATAGGTGTCGGCCGCGGCGACCAGCGCGTCGACGAACGCCTGCGGCGTTCCCCGTTGGGCGAGCATGTCCTGTTTCACCGGATCCAGCCCGTGGCTGGCCCGCACCCGCTCGTCGAACGCGCGCCGGGCGCGCTCGGCTTCCTGCGGGTCGATCGCGGCGGCGCCGTCGCGGGCCTTCGTCTCGAGCGCGTGCCAGTCGCCCGGCGAGATCGCCGGCCAGTTGTTCTGGACGATCGCGCCCCAATACGGGCTGTTCTGCTCCGGCTCCATCCCGTACTCAGACGGGTTCGGCCCGGTGCACCTGCAAGCCGCCGTCGATATCGGCATTCGCCAGCACGGTGGTGGTCTCCGTGGCGTTCTGGTTGGTCGTGGTGGCGTAGCCCGCGTGCTCGGGCGTCGCCTCCCGGAGCATCGCCGGAATCAGCCGATGCACACCGACGCCGCCGTAGTCCAGCGGGGAGCGCGGGCCGCGCGGCAGGGTCAGATCGTCGGCGACGGCGTCGACATGATCGGTGACCGACGTGACGGCCGCGCGGAACTTTCCGGCGGCGGCTATCACCTCGTCCGGCTCGTCCATATCCAGCATGTCGCTGCTCCTGTTCTCTCGGTGCGGACGCTCAGGCGGACTGGCCGAACTCGGCGTTCTCCATGGCCCGGTAGGACGTTTCGGTCGGCAGGTCGAACGCGTCGATGGTGTAGGGCCGGGCGCCGTTGCGTTCCATCTCGGCCCGCAGGCCGACGCGAGACTTGGCATGAGCGAGCCGGGCGAGCCGCACGATCTCCTTGGACAGCCACGCGTCGCCGTTCTCGCGGGCGTCGTCGGTGAGGTGCAGGCCCACGATCTCACCGTCACCGTTGCAGGCGACCCCGGCCGTGTGGTCGGGATTGAAGACCTCGTAGATCGTGTGCTGCCGATCCGGCGGCGGCGCTTGTACGACCTCTTCGTCGAACTCGTCCGCGTCGAAATTCACGGTCATGTGCTGCTCCTAGGTCGCACGGGCGTCGGGGGCGCTCACCGTCACCCGGTCGGGCGGCGGGGCCACGGTCGAACGGTCGGGCGGCGCGGCGCTCTGGTCGGCCGCCTCGAGTTGGTCGGCGAGCACCCGCCACTGGGCGTCGTCGAGGGTCAGCACCTGGCGCAGTCGCCAGAAGCGCGCGCGGAGATACATCTCGCCGCTGCCGTCCGCCACGACGTCGATATGGTCGGGCTCCTCCGTGGTGGGGTTGAAGGAGATCGTCGTGACCGGCGGCCGCTCGTCGTCGATGCTCACGATCGTCGCGCCGCCGCCCGGAATGAAGCTCTGCCGCAGCCGCGGACTGTCGACGAGGGCCACGTCGCCGCTGTTGGTGACGATCGTGATCTCCGGGTTCAACAGCAGTTGCAGCACCCAGGAACGGGCGACCGTCTCGGGCCGGTCGGCGTTGATCGCGAGATCGAGGCTGGCCGAAAGGTCCAGCACCAGAACCGATTCCGCCGTGGTGACGCCGACGATGACCAGCCGCCGCGACGTGCCCGTCGGATGCGGCAGGTCGTCGGCGGCCAACGTCATCACGTCGGAGCCGACGCCACCGCCGGCGGCCGGGTACACCGTGACCGTGCCCGTGGCGATGTCGACGGTGAAGGCGGAGATCGGATGCGAAACCCGGTCCGCCACACCGACCAACCGGCTCAGCCCTTCCTCGTGCAGCCACCGGATGGTGTCGGCGACGGTGACCTGGACCTCGCTCATGCCGATCGTCCCGGCGCCGCCGGTTCCGGCGTGGGCGCGTCGATCGGATCGGATTCGGGCGCCGGCTCGGCGTCCATGAGCACCCGGTACTGACGGGCCGCGTCGCCGGTGCTGTCGCGAATCGCGCCGATGATCTCGGCGACCAGCTCCTCGCTGGTGAAGCGGTCGGCCGTGCCCGGCGCGAGGTAGAGGCCGGTCAGCCGCCCCATCGCGTCGACCTCGGGGATGACCGCGCCGCTCGCCGACGGGCGGCGCGCGCGAATCCCATCGATGCGCTCGCGCAGATCGGCGATGCGGTGGCGCAACTCGCGCGCGGCGTCGAGCGCCGCCTGCACATCGGGATGGATTTCACTCATGTGGAACCTCCAGCTCGTGTCTGGTCCTGGCCGGCCGGCCCCGGCGTCGGTGGTGTCACGGTCGGCGCGATCGTCGGCTTCTCGCCGATCACCTGCTCGGTGTGCGGCGTGTCGTCGACGTACATCAGCCGGTCCGGATGCCAGGCGACCACCCGGTTGCGTTCGCTGCTGCCGCCGCCGTTGGCGCCGCCCATGCCCGGGGACATCGGCATGTACGGCATCATTCCCGATCCCGCGCCGGCGCCGCGCGCCGCACCCCCGACCGGATTTCCCGTGCCGCGCAAGGGTTCCGTCACCGAGGCCGTGCCCGCGCCGCTGAACCCGGCCGCCGAGGCGACCATCGGGCCCATCGCCGGTCCGGACGTCTGGTTGATCGCGCCGGAGACGTCGCCGACGCCCGGCACCCCGCCGCCGGTGAAGTCGCCGCCGCCACCCCCGCCGCCGAGGGCCGACGCGTAGTCCGCACCGAGGCCGTAGTCGCTGTAGTCGTAGTCGCTCAGGCCGTCCGATGAGTCCCCGCCCTGATCCCCCGCGAGGCTGCCCGCGCCGCTCATCATCGAGCTGAGCAAGCTGGGCAGCATCTGCATCAGCGCGTTGTCACCGCCCGAGGACGAAGAGTTCTGACCGGAGGATTGCCCCTCGCCCGTCGCGTTCTTTCCGTTGACCGTGCTGGAGTAGCCGGTCATCGTCTCCGCCGAGCGCGCGTTCTGCTCCTCGTACTTGGCCAACGCCTTCTGGATACCGACCTGATCCTTGGTGCGGATGGCTTTCAGCAGTTCCTTGCGGGTGGCGATGATCTCCTCGGGGGTCGGGTGTTTCGCTTTCGCCGTATCGAATGCCCCGGTGTAGGTGTCGACCATGTCGAGCAGCTTCTCCAGTTGACCGCGTTGGTCGTCCAACTGGTTCCGGAAGCGATGCAGATGCCCGGCCGCCTCGCTGCCGACCGGGGTCCAGTGCTGCAACGCCTGCGCGGCCGCGTCCACACCGGAGACGATCTTCGGGTGCGCTCCGGCCAGGAAATTGCGCACATCGGAGGTGAACCCGTTCGCCGGACCCGTCCCCGGCCCGGCACGCAGCTGCTGCGCGTAGACCAAGGGGTCCCCCGCCGCCGCGGCCGCGGGCATATTGAAAGTGGGCGGTCGCCACTGGCCCGGCAGCGCGACGGGCGCGACGGGATTGTCGATGATCTCACCGCCGCTGCCGTTCACCGCACGCGCGCCCTCGTCATCGGCGCCCGTGTAATCCGACGCCGAGGCGCCGACCTCATGAGCCAGGCGGTGGATATCGTTCAGCACCCCGGCCATGCCGTTGAACGCGTCCGCGGCCTTGTTGTTGAGGTGCGGAACCGAACCCGCCGAGATCGGGTCGGACCCCGCGGGCAGGACCCAGGACGTCGGAATCTCGCCGCCCGTCCCGTTAGCGAGCTCGGCGAGTTGGGACGCCGCTGCGGCCAACTGCGCCGGATCGACATTCAGCGCCATGACTGCCTCCTCTCACCTTCGACTCCGCGCCGCGGCCGGCCGATCACGCCGGTGCCGCGACGGCCGGTGCGTCGACCGCGTCCGTGCCTGTCGGCAGCGCCGAAGCCTGGTCGCCGTGGCTGTTCGCAGAGCCGTCCCCTTCGACGCCGTGCGGGTGCGCGAATCCGGAGAACTGTCCGAATTCGCCCTTCTTGCCGGACATCTGGGGCGAGAACTGCTGCAGCTCGCCGTCGATGATGACCTCCAGTGTTCCCTCGCCGCCGGAGCCGCTCGAACTCGAACTGCTCGAACCCGAACCCGAACCACTCGAACCCGAACCACTCGAGCCGGAACCGGACGAGCCCGAACCGGAATCACCCGGACCACCGGAGCCGAGCGAGCCGGGCCCGGAATCGATGGGGCCGCCGGTCGGGGTGATGGAGCCGTCCACGGCGAGATCCATGCCGGTGCCGGAATCCATTCCGCCACCGCCCTCGCCGGATTTCCACACCACGACCAGCGCGGTCTGGCCATCCCAGGTGGCGACGTCGCCGGTCTCCAGCTGATACGGATCGACCAGCGCGCCGATCTGCTTGTCGTCGGTCCACTTCGCGGGCGTGTTCTCGTACGCCTTCTTCGCGTCGGTGCCGGCGTGGTTGCCGAAGGCGGCATCCAGCGCGGCGGCCACCGTCGGCCAGACCCGTTGCGTCCGACCGTCGGGGAAGGTGTAGAGCACCTTGCCGTCGGCGCCCGGTTCGCGGCTCGGCGGCGGGCCCTGCGGCGGAGCATCGCCCTTGGGCGGCGGCGCGGCCTGCGACGACGACGGCGGCGCGGCGGCGGGGGCCTGCGCCGCGGGCTGTGCGGCGGCGGGCGGCGCCGCGGGCTGGGCCATCACCGGCTGCGGGTAACCGCGCATGTCGCGGTCCGGGTCCAGCCCGTTGCGACGGTCCTCGAGGTCCCGATCGTTCATGCCGCGCTGCATCATCTGCGACATCAGCATCGGCAGCAGCGTGCTCATCATGTCCATGCCGCCCATTCCGCCCGCGGCGCTGGCCGGCGTCATCCCGGCGCCGGCGCTGGGGTCCAGGCCGCTGCCGTTCGAATTGCCCAGGCCGTTGGAGCCGTCCAAGCCGTTCGAACCGTCGAGGCCGTTCGAACCCAGCGGATCCTTGCTGCCGGACGGGTTGAGACCCGAATCGTCGGCACCGAGATCGATGGGCTTGAAGCCGGGGTCGGTGGTGGCGCCCGTGGGAGTGGTCGGGTTGAGCCCGGTCGGGTTGTAGGAAGGGTTGGCATTGCCGGGGTTGGCGGCGCCGAGCTTGGTCTCCAGCGCGTTCAGTCGATCCAGGATCGCCTGCATCTCGGTGGTTTTGCCATTGGCTTGGTCGCCGATCTTGTCCTGAGCGGTCTTCGCCTGTTCGACCGCTGCCTGGGTTTCTTGGACGGCCGTACTCAAATAATCCAGGATGAAGTCGTCCTGGGATCCGCCCGGCGCGGGTACCGGCGCCTGCGCGCGGAGCTTCTCGATAACCGAATTTATGCCCTGTTGAGCAGCGGTCGAGACGGCCGCGGAGTCCTGGGCGATCGGAGATATATCCTTGTCGAGCGCGACCAGTTTGCGCAGTGACTCGCGAAGAGTTCCGCTCAGCGTGACATAGTTCGCGATGACGTCACCGGCCAAGGTATGGCCGAAGCCATCCGTATTCACGGCCTGCGGGGGAATTTCCGGCGATTTGTCGGGAGGGGGCTTCTTGGTGCCCTTTCCCATACTGTCGAAAGTCTGCTTGAAGAATTTCGGCATGCCTTCGTAGATATTCGCGGTGGTTTGGCTGAAACGAAACGGCTCATGCTCCGGACGATACTTCGACATGTCCGGCATGTTGAGCGAGGTCATTTCCAGCGGCATATTTCGCCCCTATGCCGGAGTCGGCAGTTCTTTTGTCGGCAGCGGACCCACATTCGCTCCCCCTGGACCGGACGCCGCGGGGTGCATAAATCCCGAGAGTTTATTTCCGCCCACGCCCGACAGCGCGGCGGCGGCGGTGCCGCGGCCCATATGCCCCATCGACACGAGTGCCAACTCCCGCCGGAACCCGAGCCCCACCGAACCCTTGCCGAACGCCAGTCCGAGATCCTTGGTAAGGCTGGTGCCGAGGCTTTTGAGGCCGCCTTTCATCAAACCGCTGGTGGCACCGCCCACCAGACCACCGCCCAACATTCCGAGTCCACCGCTGATGAGTCCCGTTTCGAGACTGTCACCCCAGCTCTTGCCATCGATGTAATGGGCCGCCAGGGTGCTCGCGGCGCCACCGAGCAGCGCGCTGCCGGCGGGACCGCCCAGCGCGAACCCTACTCCGGTCGCCACTCCGCTGACGACGTCCGACCAGCCGAGACCGAAAAGACCCATTACATCACCATTTCCACGAAACCGACAGCCGTAACCGCTCCGGTGGGCCTGCTGGACCCATTGTCGAGGATTCCCAGTAATGGGAACCACTGTCCGTGACGGCGCGTCAGGATGGAGCCGGAGGACGTAGACTCAGGTGCGCGAATCGCCCTGACGGCCACCGAGTTTCCCGGCGCCGAGACAGATGGGGAGGCGAGGAATGAACGTGGATCCCGTGCCCCGATGGCGCGCGCCCGGCGGTGACCGATGACGAGCCCGGCCGAGGTGACGCCCGACGTCGCGGACGACGACGCCGAGGCGACCGGAGCCGACGGCGCCCCGCAGCCCACGCCGTGGTCCGGCAGGTCCGGACCGCATCGGTCGCGATCCGAGGAGCGTACCGCGACTCCCAGCGGACCGGCCGTCCCCGACCAGAACCGGCCCGCCGCACAGGGACAGCCCGCGCCGAATCCACAGGCCAGCACTCCCGGCACCACCCCGACGCCGGGCCCGGGAACAACGGCCGTCGGGCCACAGCCCGCCGCGCCCGCCGGCGCGGCGCCGCCCCCGCC